>JAZLDA010000068.1:0-17935 GCA_045614505.1 Acutalibacteraceae bacterium
CCGCCTTAACGACAGTATTGAAACCGCCGCAAGGCTTGCCGACGGTATTATATATATTGATGTAGTAGGTGGGGAGGAGCTTCATTTCTCCCAGAATTATGCCTGCGATGAGCACGGGGTCAGTCTGCCCGAGCTTACTCCAACTCTTTTTTCCTTTAATAATCCACTGGGTGCATGTCCTGATTGCGGCGGTATCGGCAAATTTATGAAGGTCAATCCCGCTCTTATTATTGAGGACGACAATTTATCCATTAATGACGGAGTATTTCGTTGCTCCGGCTGGAATGTCAAAGGCACAGGCTCCTATTCCAGGGGCAGTATTGCCAGAATGTATTTTGAGGGACTTGCCAGACATTACGGATTTGACCTTGATACTCCCTTTAAAAAACTTACCGAAGAACAAAAAAATGCTGTTCTTTTCGGTACGGGGGAAGAAAAAATAGATTTTGACAAGCTTCCTGAATGGGGAGGCGGAATTTACAGAAGTGCCTTTGAGGGAATAGTAAACAATCTTGAAAGGCGTTTTCGTGAGACAACCTCCGACTACACCAAGAACGAAATTGAAAGCTATATGAGTGAAAGTGTTTGCCCCACCTGCAATGGCGCAAGGCTTAAACCTGAGGCTCTGTCTGTCACCGTAGGCGGTAAAAACATAGAAGAAATATGTAATCTTTCGGTGTCGGAGCATCTTGATTTTATTGAAACCTTTAACATTACGGGTCAGAATGAAAAGATTGCGCGTCCTATTGTTAAGGAAATTAAAGAAAGACTTTCCTTTCTTAAGGGAGTGGGACTAAGCTACTTAAACCTTTCCCGTTCTTCGGGAACTCTTTCGGGTGGAGAAAGTCAGCGCATCCGTCTTGCAACCCAGATAGGCTCGGGACTTACCGGTGTGCTTTATATTCTTGATGAGCCGAGTATCGGTCTTCATCAAAGAGATAACGACCGACTTCTTGCCGCTCTTAAGCGCCTTAGAGATTTAGGTAACACCCTTATTGTGGTTGAACACGATGAGGACACTATGCGTGAGGCTGATTACATTGTGGATATCGGTCCCGGCGCAGGAATTCACGGCGGCGAAGTTATTTATTCCGGTGATCTTGAGGGTCTTTATAACTGTAGTGAATCGGTAACGAGCGATTACCTTACAGGCAGAAGAAAAATACCTGTTCCGAAAGTCAGACGCAAGGGCAACGGTAATTTTTTAACCGTCAAGGGTGCGGCTGAAAACAACCTTAAAAATCTCACTGCAAAAATTCCCCTTGGCACCTTTACCTGTGTTACAGGTGTGTCAGGCTCGGGTAAATCTTCTCTTGTAAATGATATAATTTACCGACACCTTGCCACAAAGCTTAACAAGGCGAGAATGATTCCCGGCACCTTTAAATCCATGGAGGGAATAGAAAATCTTGACAAGGTAATTGATATTGACCAGTCACCTATAGGAAGAACACCCCGTTCCAATCCTGCCACCTACACCGGCGTATTTAATGATATACGCGAGCTTTTCTCGGTTACAAAGGATGCTAAAATGAAAGGCTTCGGCCCCGGAAGATTTTCCTTTAATGTCAGAGGCGGCAGATGTGAAGCCTGTCAGGGTGACGGCATTATAAAGATTGAAATGCAGTTTTTGCCTGATGTTTACGTGCCCTGTGAGGTCTGCTCAGGCTCACGCTATAATGAAGAAACCCTTTCTGTCTGCTATAAGGGCAAGAATATATATGAAGTTTTGGAAATGACTGTGGAGGAGGCTATGCACTTCTTCGAGAGCATACCGAAAATCTACAGAAAGATAAAGACCCTTTACGAGGTAGGTCTGGGCTATGTGAAATTAGGACAGTCTGCAACCACCCTTTCGGGCGGTGAGGCTCAGCGAGTAAAACTTGCTACCGAGCTTTCAAAGAGAAGTACGGGCAAGACTATTTATATTCTTGATGAGCCTACCACGGGGCTTCACACCGCCGATGTGCACCGACTTCTCGAAGTTCTCCAGAAATTGGTGGATGCAGGCAACACCGTGCTGGTCATTGAACACAATCTTGATGTTATAAAAACCGCCGATTATATTATTGACCTTGGTCCCGAGGGTGGCGACGGCGGAGGAACTGTTGTTGCACATGGCACTCCCGAAAAGGTTGCTGAAAATAAATCCTCCTTTACAGGAAAATATTTGAAAAATCTGCTTTAATTCACACATTCTTAACCAAAATTAAAAAGCGTTCTGCTAATATTATTTAAAAGAGGGGTGAGGGCTTTGTTCGGTTATATCCGCGTTTCTAAACCGGAGCTTAGAATAAAAGAATACGAGCTTTATAAAGCGGTATACTGCACACTTTGTAAAAGGCTTGGCAAAGATTACGGCTTTATTACCCGATTCGCATTAAGCTATGACTTTACCTTCACCGCTTTAATAGAGCTTGCACTTGCCGATAAATTTAGCGGAGTAGATGCAAAAAAATGTGTCTGCAATCCTCTGAAGAAATGTAACTACTGCAAGAGTGATGAGCAGTTTACTCTTTCTGCCGCGGCTCTTATAATACTTAGTTTTTATAAGCTAAAGGACGATGTGCAGGACGAAAAGGGCTTTAAAAAGCTTTCGGCGGTTATCCTTAAAGCGCTTTTTGGCAGAGCCTACAAAAAAGCGGCTAAAAATTTTAAGGAAGTAGACTACATTGCCCGACAGTATTATGAGGAACAGAAAAAAGCCGAGGATCAAGAAAACTGCAGTCTTGACGATGCGGCAGAACCAAGTTCAAAAATGCTCTCCCTGCTGCTTCCTATGTGTGCAAAAAATGAAAACGATAAAATGGTACTGTCATATTTAGGAAGGCTCATAGGAAGATATATTTATCTTTTGGACTGCTTGTGTGACAGGGAAAAGGATATAAAAAAAGGCTCCTTTAACCCACTTTCAAAAATGGGGAAAAAAGAGGCAAAAGAGCGGATTGAGGCTCAGCTTTATATAGTAATAAATGAAGCCGAAAAGTCTTTTGAACTTTTAAACATTAAAAGGTTTAAAAACATTCTCGGAAATATTATATATGTCGGTCTTGAAGACACAATGAAGACAGAAATTAACAGACTGGAGAAAAGCAAATGAACGACCCGTATATTATTTTAGGCGTTGACAGAAATGCAAGTGATGAGGATATTAAAAAGGCGTACAGGGAACTGGCACGAAAATACCACCCCGACCATTATGCCGACAATCCTCTGGCTTCTCTCGCCGCCGATAAAATGAAAGAAATCAATGAAGCTTATGATGCCATTATGAACGAGCGTAGAAGCGGTGCAGGTTCATATACATCGGGTTCATACACTGCTTCGGGCGAATTCAAGGATGTTCGGGATATGATAAACCGTGGTCAAATCGACCAGGCTCAAATCGTCCTTGACGGAGTTCCCATTAATAAAAGAAACGCCGAATGGTATTTTTTGAGCGGAATGGTACAGTACAGAAGAGGCTATTTTGATAATGCTTATTCAAGCTTTGCCAATGCGGTGAGATTAGACCCTAATAACCCCGAATATGCTCAGGCATTCCGTAATATTCAGCGTCGTTCAGCAGGCAATTACGGCAACCCCTACAGAACAAGCGGCAATGCAGGCGGCTGTGACGCCTGTGACTGCTGTCAGGGACTTATTTGTGCCGACTGTTGCTGTGAATGTATGGGCGGCGACCTGATTAGATGCTGCTGATATGAAAAAGAATACTTCTTATGTGGCTTTGTGCGGTATTACAGCGGCGCTCATAACGGCTGTTATGGCGGCGGCGTATTTTCCGTTTTTAACCTATGCCATTCCCGCTATAGCCGGAGCGCTTATTATGATACCTCTTGTGGAAATCGGTAAATTATTCGCAGTTGGAACATACATTGTAACTGCCCTATTGGTTATGCTTCTTGCCGAGCCTGAAGCAAAGCTTATGTATGTTTGCTTTTTTGGGTACTATCCGGTTGTAAAAGCAGTCTTCGAAAAAATCAGATTCAGAGTTATTGAATATATACTTAAATTAGCAGTTTTCAATATGGCCGTAACAACTGTTTATCTTCTCCTTGCAGATATTTTTATGATAGATATGGAGGGAATCGGGGATTACGGCAAATACGGTATCATCATTCTTTATGCTGTGGGCAATGTTGCTTTTTTAATTTACGATATATGCCTTGCAAAACTTTGCACCGTGTATATGTACAGACTTCACCCCAAAATAAAGAAAATAATGAAGTTTTAAGTAGGAAAAAGGTTTGAGAGTTGTAGTAATCGGCGGCGGAGCCGCAGGACTTATGGCGGCTGCAACAGCGGCGGCAAACGGGCACAGCGTTACTGTAATAGAAAAAAACGAGCGCCCTGCAAGAAAAATACTGGTTACCGGCAAGGGCAGGTGTAATGTCACCAATAATTCGTCCTCTGATACACTGCTGGCGAATATTCCGGTAAACGGCAGATTCCTTTATTCGGCTTTTAATGCTTTTTCCTCTGCCGATACAATGGAGTATTTCGAAAACCTCGGTGTGCCTCTTAAAACCGAAAGGGGCAACCGTGTTTTTCCTGTTTCGGACAGAGCGATGGATATTGCCGATGCACTGGTAAAGGGGGCAAGGAAAAACGGAGTCTCTTTTATTTGCGGCAGTGCCGAGGAAATAGTGACAAATGACGGCAAGGTAACAGCAGTTCGCCTTACTGACAAAAGAGAAATATCTGCTGAGAGGGTAATTCTTGCTACCGGCGGACTTTCCTACCCCGCAACCGGCTCCACAGGAGACGGATATAAAATTGCAGAGAAGCTTGGTCACACTGTCACTACACTTCGCCCCTCTCTTGTGCCTATTTGCATAAAAGAAGGATTCCCTGCAAAAATGATGGGGCTTTCTCTTAAAAACGTTAATCTTTCGGTTTTTGAAAAGGGTAAGAAAAAACCGATTTTCTCTGAAATGGGTGAAATGCTTTTTACTCATTTCGGTATAAGCGGTCCGTTGGCGCTCAGTGCCTCGGCGCATATAAGAAACCTTGACGGGGCAGAATATGAATGTGTGTTGGATTTAAAGCCTGCACTAAGCGAAGAGCAACTTGATAAACGAGTTTGCAGGGATTTTTCAGAAAACCTGAATAAAAACTTCAGAAACTCCCTTGATGCTCTGCTCCCCCAAAAGATGATACCAATTATAGTGGGACTGTCCTCAATTCCTGCCGAAACAAAGGTTAATCAGATAAGCAAAGCCCAGCGCACTGGATTTGTGCATTTGCTTAAAAACCTTAAAATGACGGTATCTAAAATGAGACCCATAGAGGAAGCAATTATAACCAGCGGCGGAATCAGTACCAAAGAAATAAATTCTGCTACAATGGAATCCAAAATAGTCGAGGGTCTTTATTTTGCAGGGGAAATAATAGATGTAGATGCCTATACCGGCGGCTTTAATTTACAAATTGCTTTTTCTACCGGATATTTGGCAGGAAATTCTTTGGATAAATAAGGAGAGAAAGATGGAAAACAAAACAGTAGCAATCGCAATTGACGGACCTGCAGGAGCAGGTAAAAGCTCTCTTGCAAAGGCACTGGCGGCAAAGCTAAATTTTATTTATGTTGATACCGGCGCTCTTTACCGCTCTATTGGTCTTGCATTTTCACGTAAAGGCTTCGATACTTCTCTTGACTGTGACATTGCAGAGCAACTGAAAGACATAACTGTTGATATTCGCTTTATTGACGGTGTCCAGCACGTTTTTCTTTGCGGAGAAGATGTAAGCGAGGCTATAAGAACACCTGAGGCTTCTATGATGGCGTCTGCCGTGTCTGCAAAAGGTGAAGTGAGAGCATATCTTCTCGATATGCAGCGTGACTTTGCAAGAAGATATAACTGCATAATGGATGGCAGAGATATCGGCACTGTTGTACTTCCAAATGCCGATGTTAAAATTTTCCTTACCGCAAGTGATGAGGAAAGAGCAATGCGCCGTTTCAAAGAACTTAAGGCAAAAGGTGATAAGGCAACTTTTGAAGAAGTGCTCAGTGATATGAGACAGCGTGATTATAACGATTCTCATAGAGCCATTGCACCCCTAAAACCTGCCGAGGATGCAATTATTGCCGACACCACAGGAAAAAATGTGGAGCAGTCGGTGGAAATGCTCTTAAAAATAATAGAGGAGAAAAATATATGACACCCTTTTACCGTGTGATGAGGGCAATAGTTTCGGTTCCTGTTCGCCTTTATTTCCGTATTAATAAATACGGAGTACATAATATCCCGAAAGAGGGACCCTGCATTATCTGTTGTAACCATACCTCTATAAGTGATATTCTCTTCCTCGGTGTGCTTTGTCCGAGACAGATTCACTTTATGGCAAAGGATGAACTTTTTAAAAATAAACTTCTCGCTTGGCTTTTTACGAAGCTGGGCGCATTTGCCGTTAACCGAAGAACAGGGGATAAAGGCGCTATAAACCGCGCCGAGGAAATTCTCAGCGAAGGTAAAATTTTAGGGATTTTCCCCGAGGGTACACGCCATCCTGGGGATGCTCCCCATAAAGCAAAGCCGGGCGCTGCTATGCTTGCCCTTTCCACAAAGGCTCCCATTCTTCCCGCCGCCGTTTACAGAGAAGTGGGCAAGGTGAAGTTTTTGCAAAAGGCGTCTTTCCGTTTCGGCACTCCTATATCCTTTGAGGAATACGGAAGCGAGGATGTGGGCAAAACTGCCATTCGGCGCGTTTCAGAGCTTATTACAGAAAAAATAACCGAGCTGTGGGAGATGAAGCATTGAAAATAACAGTTGCTAAAACCGCAGGCTTTTGCTTCGGTGTAAACAGAGCTGTGAGTATGGTGGAAGAACTTGCAGAGCAGGGTGATAAGGTCTGCACACTGGGTCCCATTATACATAATGAACAGCTTGTCAGCGAACTTAAAGAAAAGGGCGTTCGGGTGATTAATTCGCCAAGCGAAGCCGGAAAGGACGACACCCTTGTTATCCGTTCTCACGGTGTTCCTGCCTCAGTTTTTAAAGAAGCACAGGAAACGGGAGCGCGGGTGGTGGATGCTACCTGTCCCTTTGTTGCCAAAATTCACGGTATAGTGAAAAAGGCGGCAGAGGCAAATCATATCATTTTAATTGCGGGAGACCCCACTCATCACGAGGTTGTGGGAATTTGCGGAAATGCGGGAAATGCTCCTACTTATGTCTTTTCGGATGCGAAAGAACTTATAAAAATACTGGAACAGCATCCTGAATTTGTAAATAAAAGCATAACTGCGGTATCGCAGACTACATTTAATGCAGAAATTTGGGCTAAATGTCAAAAAATTTTAAAAAAAGGGTGTACAAATGCTTTTGTTTTTGATACAATATGTAATGCGACTGCGATGCGTCAGCAAGAGGCAGACTGTTTATCGAGAAAAAATGATTGTATGATCGTAATCGGGGGACAGCACAGCTCAAACACTGCAAAGCTGTATGATGTTTGCTCTGCTAATTGTCGGCAAACCTATTTCGTTTCCACCGCCGCTGATTTAAAGGATGAGTGGTATATGGATAAGGAAAACATCGGAGTTGTCGCCGGAGCATCTACGCCGGCGCATATCATTAAGGAGGTTATTAAAACCATGTCGGAAAATTTGCAATCGGTTGAACAGGTAGAAGAGGCTGTTCAGAAAAGCTTTGAGGAAATGACTGATGAAGAAGCATTCGAGGCATCCCTCAGCGCATTGACCGGAGACCAGAAGGTTACCGGAACTGTTCTTGCAGTAAGCGAGAACGAGATTCAGGTGGACATCGGCAGAGGACTTGCCGGTTACATCTCTAAGGAGGAGTACTCCGCAGACGCAAACGCTGATATCTTAAAGGAAGTAAGCGTTGGAGACACTATGAATCTTATCATTATGCGCACAAATGATCAGGAAGGAACCGTAATGCTCTCCAAGCGTCGTTTCGATGCTATTGCCGGTTGGGACAATATTGTTGCAGCCAAAGACAGCGGTGAGATTCTTACCGGTGTCGTTAAAGATATCATTAAGGGCGGCGTAACCGTTTATTCAAACGGTATCCGCGTGTTCATTCCTGCTTCTCAGGCAACCCTTTCCAGAAATGAATCTCTTGAAGACTTAAAGGGTCAGGAAGTTCGCTTCAGAATTATTGAAATCGGCCGCGGCAGAAGAGCCGTTGGTTCCATCCGCAGTGTACTTAGAGAAGAAAGAAAAGCCGCAGCTACCGAACTTTGGGAAAACATTGCAGTAGGCGAGCGCTTCACCGGTAAAGTTAAGTCCCTTACCAGCTACGGCGCATTCGTTGACCTTGGCGGTGTAGACGGAATGGTACACATTTCCGAGCTTTCTTGGCAGAGAATCAAGAATCCCAGCGAGGTTGTTTTAGTAGGTGACGAGGTTGAGGTTTATGTTAAGGCTATCGACACCGAAAAGAAGAAGATTTCCTTAGGCTACAAGAAGCCCGAAGAAAATCCGTGGGTAATTTTCGAGAAGAATTTTGCAGTTGATGATACCGTTAAGGCTACTATTGTTAGTATGACCACCTACGGTGCATTCGCCCGCATTATCCCCGGAATTGACGGTCTTATCCACATTTCTCAAATAGCCAATAAGCACATTGCTAAGCCTCAGGACGAGCTGACAGTTGGTCAGGAGGTTGAGGCAAAGATTATTGCTGTTGACTTTGAGAAAAAGCGTGTTAGCCTTTCTATCCGTGCTCTTCTCCCCGAAGAGGAAGCCGCTCCTGCTGAAGAAGCAGAAGTTGCAGAAGCTCCTGTAGAAGAAGCAGCAGAATAATTTGCTTAAAACAAAAATCCGAACGGAAATTTTCCGTTCGGATTTTATTTTATTTAAGGGTTATGAATGGGTGATTTTCGGTGAACAGCTTATGGCAGGTAAAAATAAGGGTCTGGCTGTCTTTTGAATATTCCTTTAAAAACTCCATAGCTCGCAGAGCCCGCTGGTCGTCGTAACGGTCAAAGGGGTCATCAAGGATAAGGGGGAGCTTTTCTCCGTCGTTTGACAGTAGCTCGCTGACGGTCAGTCTCAGGGCGAAATATGCCTGGTCAATGGTGCCGTCGGAGAGGGTTTGCCAATCGTTAGAGCCGAACACTTCTTTTTCCTCTACCGAAATATTAAAGCTTTTTGAAATGCTTACAGAGGAGTATTTTCCTTTTGTAAGCCCCGAGAAAATATCGCTTGTGCGGTCGCTCAGCACTGAGCCAAAGGTCTCTCTCACCTTGTTAAAGGCTTCACTCAAGGTGTCATAAGCAATGTCTACACTATCAACGAAGCTAAGTTCCTTTGCAATAATTCTCTCGAGTTCTGCGATTTCGTGCTCCAGCTCGGTGGGGTGCTTTGAAAAACGGAAGTCGTTTCTTGCGGCTGCCGTATCGTCTGCAATGGTTTGCTGAAGAGCTTCGTATTCCTTTTTCTTGAAGATGAGGCGCTCGTTAAGGTCGTCAAGGTCGCCTACCGAAATTGCGCCCTCGGGGATTACCGAAAGCTCCTTGTCGGCTTCCTCGGGACTTATACCGTCTAAATCCTTTTTAAGTATTGCAATGCGAACTTCAAGATTTTCCTTCTTCTGAAGATTGGTTTTATGGGAATAAAGGATAATTTCCATTCCCTTAGGAGAAAATTCCTTTTGTTTTGAGGTAGCGAAAACGCAAAGCGCTTCTTCAATTTTTTTGATACGGGAAAGGAGAGTGCTAAGTTCTTCATTGCTCTCTTTAAACTGTTCGTATTTTGAAGTGAAGCTTTCTCCTGCACTAATCTCCTTTTGCTTTGCAACGGCCTCTTTAGCGGTAAGCTCATTTATAATGTTGCTAAGCTCAACGCACTCGCTCTGCTTATCATTAAGTACCGCGCGTGCATAGGCTTCCTCGCGCTCCAGCTCTTCGGGGTTCACTTGCCTCTTTTTGCGAAGAGCAAAGGTAAGGATAAGAAATATTGCCGTAAGGCAGGCGCCGCCAATAAAAAGAATTTCCTTAAACGGCTCTACTATAAATGAAGCGGCGCAAATTAGCAGGGAAACAATTGCTAATAAAAGCAGTATAGGTCTGATTCTAGGTTTTTCCATTTTTGCGGCAAGCGCCTCTTTAGAAAGCCTGTCGGCTGTTTGCTCCAGCTCCTTTATTTCGGTGTTCAATAAATCAAGCTTCGATTTATTATTTCTTAAAGTTTTGCCGATTTCCTCTGATGACTCAGCCATATCAAGCTGACGCTTCAGCTCTTCTACCTCTGTATTAAGCCTTTCGGTGCGTTCTTTAAGAGCAGGAAGGTTTTCGCTGAGCAGTTTATATTCATTGAGCCTATTTTCGGCTTCTCCTACTGCAGACACCGTGATTAAATCACCGTCTTCGGTAAGCAGTTTTTTGTTAATGGAAGCTAAAGCTGTGGCGGCATCGCAATATTCTTTGAGTTTAGCATATCTTTTTCCGCCCTCAGCCGCCTTAATGTGGGCGGTGAGCCTGTCGATTTCGGTCTGAATTGAAGCAAGGCGCGCGCGCTCGTTATTGAGACGCAGGTCACATTCTTTTCTTTCCTGCTCGGTGCGCTTTGTCTTTTCAAGCTGGCTTTTAAGCTCATTTAAGGTTTCAGTGTCCTTAAAAATTTTACCGCCTCTGCCTGTTTTGGTAATGAGCGCGGTTTTTGCTTTTTCCAGTCGGGAGAGGATATCCTCGGCGGAGAATTCCTCGCTTCCCGTTCCCGCAAGATTAGAAAGGCGAGAATTCAGTTCACCCTCGGCAGAGCCGTTTTTGGCAAGTGCGCCGTGCTCACTTAAAAATACCGTGCGGTCTGCGGCTTCAAGGGTAAGTCCTAAAAACCTTTTGCCTAAATCCTCTTTGCCGGTAAAGGTTTCTCTTTCTCCGCTTGAAAGGTCGGTAACGGCAATTTTATCGGTGGAGTTGCTTGCCTTAAAAATACGCTCAATGCGGTATTTTTTGCCGCCGCTTTCAAAGTCGATACTGCCTGCCATGGGCTTATCGTTTCTGGGGGCATATTTTTTTCTGGGGTTTTTATAAAGCTCCTCGGAGCTTTTTCCCGCAGTTCCGTAAAACATCATACGGATAAAGGTCATCAGGGTGGTTTTGCCGTCTTCGTTTTCACCGTATATAAGGTTGAGTCCGTCGGTGAAATCAAACCTTTTGTCTTCAAATTTTCCGAAAGCGGAAATATAAACCGAATTAATCTTCACTAAGACTCACCTCTTCTCCAAAAGCACGCAATCCTATTTCAAGGGCGTTTTTATATTTTTCTTTGTCTTTTTCCTCTGCCGCTTCTATTTTTTCTAACATCATTGCGGCAAAATATCCTTTAAGGGTCTTTTCGCTTGCAAGGGCAACCGCGTCGACTCCCGCCCTTGTCTTATCCTTTATTTTAAGGAATGAAACCGAGGGGGAAAGTCGGGCGAGAATTTCATCCTTGTCTATTCCTATTTCACTTTCTCTTGTTCCCACAAGGGTTATTCTGTAATAGTGGGCGCCGTAATTAGTGCCTGTAGCTGTTATGGCAGCTCTCACAGCCTCGGTTATATCGCTCACATTGGTGATGTCAACATCTATTCTGTGGTGGATTCTTTTTGCTGTGGGCAGAAATTCAAGGTTTATATTTCCCTTGCTGATTTCGCCCATATAAACACCTTTTTCGCCGCTTTCATCAAAACCCTGTCCCTCAGGACAGCCGCAATAGGCAAGGGCGGTGGTACCGACATACTGAATTTGACTGCGGGTATGAACATGTCCCATTGCAATATAGTCCATTCCGCTGTGTTTGACAAATTCAGGTGTAACAGGACGGTATGTTCCCGAAAGGTCTGAGCGTGTCTCACCGTGAAGCACGCAGAGATTAAGATAATCGTCATTAGGCGCAGTCAGAGAAAACCGCGCTTTGCCCTCGTTATATACTCCGTCAAAGGATGAGCCGTAGACACGGCAACGAATGTCATCAAAGGTTATAAAGGAATCCTCTTTGGGCAGAACAAAAACATTGTCCGGAAGCGTTCTCAGTGCAAATGGGGAGTCGGCAGTCAACGGGTCGTGATTACCAAGAGCAATTACGGCGCGGGTATGACTGAGTCGGGATAGGGCATTAAAGACTCCGTCCTCAAGGGCAGGGTCAATGTGGTTGCTCTCCAGCAAATCTCCCGCAATAAGCAGTAAATCAACGGTGTTTTCCTCGCACAGAGAAATGATTTTTTCAAAGGTAAGAAGAGTTTCATACCGTCTCTCAGCGGCGTGAGCTCCAAGGTATGAGCATTCGGCACCGATGTGTAAATCGGCAGTATGCAGAATACGTACAGTGTTCATGGCATATTTACTCCTGTTTTGTCGAATATATAATATTATTATACTATCTTTATCTATTAAAGGCAATATGGTAATTTTTTTGTTTGTGCCGTATTGCCTTATTGAGAAAAATATTGTATAATAATATGGAATATATTGTATGGAGGCGTACTATGGATGTAAGGCTTAATGATATCTTACAGATGAAAAAGAAGCACCCCTGCGGCTGTGATAAGTTTTTGGTGCTGAGAATCGGTATGGACTTCCGTATAAGATGCACACAGTGCGGCAGAGAGGTAATGCTGCCGAGAGTCTCCTGTGAAAAAAATATTAAAAAAATAATTCGTGAGGAAGAAAATTAATGTTTGAAAAGTTAGAATCTGCCGAGCAGAGATATGAAGAAATCGGTATGCAGCTTACTCGCCCCGAAATTATAAATGACAGCGCGCAGTATACAAAGCTTAGCAAGGAATACAGCAGTATGACTCCCATAATCGAAAAGTACAGGGAGTACCGTAATGCGGTAAACAGCGAAAAGGAAGCAAGAGAGCTGCTTGATGCAGGCGGTCTTGATAAAGACTTTAAAGAGCTTGTAGAAGAAGAGCTTAAGGAATCACAGGAAAATGTAAGAGTATTTTCAGATGAACTTAAAATTCTGCTTCTGCCAAAAGACCCCAATGACGATAAAAACGTAATCGTTGAAATCAGAGCAGGTGCAGGCGGTGAGGAATCGGCGCTTTTTGCAGGCTCTCTTTACAGAATGTATACTATGTATGCCGAGAAAAAAGGCTGGAATATTGAGGTTATCAATGAAAACGAGACCGAGCTTGGCGGCTATAAGGAAATTTCCTTTAGTATTGACGGTGCAGGAGCTTATTCGCGTATGAAATACGAAAGCGGTGTTCACCGTGTTCAGCGTGTGCCCGATACCGAAACGCAAGGAAGAATTCACACCTCCACCACTACCGTTGCAGTGCTTCCCGAAGCTGAAGAGGTGGAATTTGAGCTTGACCCAAAGGATTTAAAAATTGATACCTTCCGTAGTAGCGGTGCAGGCGGTCAGCATATTAATAAGACCTCTTCTGCTATTCGTGTTACACATCTTCCCAGCGGTATGGTTGTTGAGTGTCAGGATGAAAGAAGCCAGCACAAAAACAAGGATAAAGCATTAAAGGTTCTGCGCGCCCGCCTTTTTGAACAGGCACAGCGTGAGCAGGATGAGGCAATTGCTTCCGACAGAAAATCACAGGTTGGAACGGGAGACAGAAGTGAAAGAATCAGAACCTACAACTTCCCTCAGGGCAGAGTTACCGACCACAGAATCGGACTCACTCTTTATAAAATAGAGCAGATAATGAACGGCGATATTGATGAAGTTGTAGATGCGCTTATTACTTATTACAGAGCAGAAATGCTTAAGAATGAGGAACAGAGCTAATGGAAACAAAAAGGCTTAACCTTGACGAAAACGGCATAAAAACAGCCGCCGGTATACTGAAAAACGGCGGCGTTGTGGCTATTCCCACCGAAACGGTTTACGGCCTTGCGGCTTCAGCACTTGACAGTGATGCTATTAAGGCGGTTTTTACCGCTAAAGGCAGACCTCAGGACAATCCCCTTATAGTTCATATCGACAGTATAGAAATGCTGGAACGTGTCGCAACTGATATCCCCCAAAAAGCCTATGCTTGCGCTTCCCGCTTCTGGCCCGGCCCTCTCACAATGGTGCTTCATAGCAAGGGATATGTTTGTAAAGAGGTTTCTGCAGGGCTTAATACAGTGGCAGTAAGAATGCCCGCACATAAAACCGCAAGGGATATTATATCGGCTGCAGGAATTCCTCTTGCCGCCCCCTCTGCCAATATTTCGGGTTCGCCCAGTCCTACCTCTGCGCAGCATGTTTTAGACGACCTTGACGGCAAAATTGATGCGGTTGTAATGGGCGAAGACTCTCGGGTGGGTGTTGAATCCACAGTAATCAGTGTAAATGAAACGGGTGCCAGACTTTTACGCCCCGGCGCTGTAACTCTGGAGGAGCTAAAAGAAATATTCCCCGAAATAGTTGTTGATAAAGCAATTCTTTCAGAACCGGAAAAGGACGAAAAGGTGGCTTCCCCCGGTATGAAGTATAAACACTATGCGCCGAAAACAGAGCTTTTCTTGGTTGAGGGCAGTAGTGAAGACTATTGCGGTTTCGTTAATGATAAGGTTGCGGCGGCAGTCTGCTTTAAAGGGGAAGCAGAGTGTTTAAATGGTGAAACCTTTATTTACGGAGAAGAAAATGACCCCGACAGTATGGCGCATCGCCTTTTCTCAATTCTGCGAGAGCTTGATGAAAAGAAAATTGAAAAAGCCTATGTCCACGCCCCTGAAAAGACGGGTGTGGGACTTGCAGTATATAACAGACTTATACGCGCCTGCGCGTTTAAAGTGGTGAAATTATGAAGTACATTATAGGACTTACTGGCCCTACAGGCTCGGGCAAAAGCAGTTTTTCCGATTTAGCAAGAAAAAAGAGGATTAGCGTAATTGACTGCGACAAGGTCTCCCGTGAGGTAACTGTAGGGGGGAGCGAATGTCTTTTAAAGCTGGCTGAAGCCTTTGGTGAGGATATTATAAAAGACGGAGAGCTTGACAGAAAGCTTTTAGCTTCTCGCGCTTTTTCCGCAGAGGACAAAAAGGCGCTTCTTGAAGAAATTATTTTTCCCTTTATTCTCGATAAAGTGTTAAAAGAAATTGAAGCCTCTCAGTTTGATACTGTGTTGCTTGATGCTCCCACTCTTTTTGAAAGCGGTATTAATGAGCTTTGCGGCAGTGTGGTTGCGGTGCTGAGCAATGAAGAAATAAGAAAAAAACGCATAATAGAGCGTGACTCTTTAACCGAGGAACAGGCGTCTGTTCGTATGTCTGCAGGAAAGCCCGATAGCTTTTATCTTGACAGAGCCGATTACATTATATATAACAATTCCGATGAGGCTGAATTTTTAAGGGCTTCGGAGGAAATAATTAATACATTGACCGGAGGAATTGAAAATGAGTGAAAAAAGTAAAGCAGAGCTTTTAAAAGAAAAACTTATGATAGACCGTAAAAGCGCACTGCACAGTGCAGATGATGAAACCGTAAAAAAAGCCTTCGACTTTGCAGAAGATTATAAAAAATTTCTTGATGATGCTAAGACCGAAAGAGAGGCCGCAGAGGTTTCTATTGCTCTTGCAGAGAAAAACGGCTTTGTTGCCTTCCGAGAGGGCAAAACTTATAAAGCAGGGGACAGAGTATATTTTAATAACAGAGGCAAGGCTGTTGCCTTTGCCGTTATAGGAAATGAGAGCGTTGACAAGGGTGTTAACATCACCGCCGCTCATATTGACGCTCCCCGACTTGATTTAAAGCCAAATCCTCTTTATGAGGAAATTGATATGGCGCTATTTAAAACCCATTATTACGGCGGCATAAAGAAATACCAGTGGACCGCCGTTCCTATGGCTCTTCACGGTGTTTTTGTAAAGGCTGACGGAAGTGTTATTAAGGTGTGCATAGGTGAAAATGACGACGAGCCGAAATTCATTGTTAACGACCTTTTGCCTCACCTTGCTCAGGAACAGAGCAAGCGCACCCTTTCTGACGGAATAAGAGGCGAAGAACTGAATCTCCTTGTAGGCAGTATGCCCTTTAAGGATGATAAGGGCAGTGAGCTTGTTAAACTTAATATCCTTAATATCCTTTTTGAAAAGTACGGCGTTACCGAGCACGATTTCCTTTCTGCAGAGCTTGAGTGTGTTCCTGCCGCAAAGGCCTGCGATATAGGCTTTGACCGTTCTATGATAGGTGCCTACGGTCAGGATGACAGAGTTTGCGCTTATCCTGCATTAAGAGCTATAATCGATGTAAAAATTCCCGAAAAGACAGCTATAGCAATTCTTGCCGATAAGGAAGAAATCGGTTCTGACGGAAATACAGGACTTAATTCCGCATTCCTCAAATATGTTGTAGGCGACCTTGCAAGAATGCAGGGCAAAGAGGTTTCTGTGGCACTGAGAAATTCAAGATGCCTTTCAGCCGACGTTAATGCTGCTCTTGACCCCACCTTCCAGGATGTAATGGAGAGACGCAATGCTTCTCAGATAAACCGCGGTGTTTGTGTTACCAAGTACACCGGCGCAAGGGGTAAATCGGGTACGAGTGACGCTTCTGCTGAGTATGTTGCCGAGATAAGAGCAATGCTTGATAATGCAGGTATTGTTTGGCAGACAGGTGAGCTTGGCAGAGTTGACCTTGGCGGCGGCGGAACAGTTGCAATGTATATTGCAAATCTGGGCGTAGACGTAGTTGACCTCGGCGTTCCCGTACTTTCCATGCACGCCCCCTTTGAGACCACCTCAAAGTTTGATGTATATATGTGCTATAGAGCAATGTATGAATTCTGCAAATAACAGTAAAGACCGTACTAAAAGTACGGTCTTAATTTCTTTAGCGCAGCCTTTTCAATTCTTGAAACATAGGAGCGGGAAATATGGAGCCTATTTGCAATTTGCTGTTGAGTAAGCTCCTCTGCTCCGCCAAGACCGAAGCGCAGAGTGATTATCGTCTTTTCCCGCTCATCAAGGGCAATGGGAAGTATCTCACACAGTCTTTTAAGCTTCAGCTTCGTGTCGATTTGCTCGGCGATGTCGCTGTCATCGGCAATTATATCGCCGAGAGTCAGTGTGTTGCCGTCCTTGTCGGTATCAATTGTGTCAGAAAAGGAAACGTCCTGAGCACTTTTTTTGCCCGCTCTGAAATGCATAAGAATTTCATTTGCTATTTTGACCTCAATGAAACATCTTTCGTGGTCTTTGATAATAGCGGAAAACCAATGCTCCACTTTGTTTACCCCTTGCGAACTATCAGCGACGATGCCACTATCGGTGAGAAGATTGCTTTTTACCGAAAGAAAAGGAATCTGTTTGGCAACGACCTTGCAAACCTTATCGGCATTGACAGGGTAACTATGATACGATATGAGAACAACCAACTTGATTGCCCCTATGATGTGATTATCCGCATATCTGAGGCACTCAATGTGGACAGGCATTTGTTAATGGACGAATACCTGCAGTTCATTGACTATCCCTACTCTGTATTCATTAAGCAACGACGAAAGGAGTTGCATTTACGACAATGCGACCTCGGTGAGCAGTTGGGTGTTACCCGTCGGCAGATTGAACGATGGGAGCATAGTGTGAACATTATCCCGAAAGAGAAGTATCACAAACTCAAAGACATTCACTTTATCCCATAAGAAAAATCGGTGGTGCAACAAAGCACCACCGATTTTCATTGTTTTTCCTTAAGTAATTCATCAACAATCTTGATTTTGTTACCCGAACTGGTTTCGAGTTTAGAGAGGTATTCGCGCATAATCATTATCCTGTAGGTAGTCATGTCTTCTATCAACTTTGACCTATCTTCTTCGCTGTTCGGGTAATGTATGACTGCATTAAAAGCCATAAATTAGCCCCCTGTGAAAAGATATTCAGTTGTAGAAAGTCTTATGCGTATATCTTTTATCTAGTGAGGGTAAGTCGTTCTCCGTTTGAAGATTTCATACAAAAGTGTCCAAAGTATACGAGGTTTTTTGTTTTTTGAATAGCAGACATGGGTTATTTCGAACTTTTTTCAAAAACC
>JAZLDA010000069.1:0-2104 GCA_045614505.1 Acutalibacteraceae bacterium
CGGTATGCTGATCGTTAATGCACCCGATACGGCGAAGTTGCAAATTGTTCTCAGTGGCGCTAATATTACAAGCAAAACCTCGGCGGCGCTCTATATTCTTGAAGCAGACAAAGTGTTCTTAACTCTTGCCGATGGAACCACCAACACACTTGCCAATGGCGGAACTTTTACCGCTATTGACGACAATAATATCGATGCGGCACTATTCTCAAAGCAAGACTTAACAATGAACGGAAAAGGTTCTTTAACAGTTACTACTCCTGCGGGACATGGCGTTGTCTGCAAAGATGATTTGGTTATTGCGGGAGGAATCTATACAGTCAACTCCTCATCTCACGGTTTGGATGCCAACGACAGTGTAAGAATTGCAAATGCTACGCTTAATATTGATGCTGGTAAAGATGCCATACACGCCGAGAATACCGATGATACTTCTCTTGGCTTTATTTATATTTCAAGCGGAACGATTAAGGCAGAAGCCGAAGGCGACGGTATTGCTGCAGGTGCTTATATGCAGATAGCAGATGGTACAATAGAATTGCTCGTTGGCGGCGGTAGTGAAAACGGAAGCAAAGAACATTCGGATAACTTTGGCGGATTTATGGGTGGAGGACATGGCGAAGGCAGGCCCGGTGAAATGCGACCGGGCAGCTCACAAAGTTCAACCACCACGACCGATGAAAACAGCACAAGTATGAAAGGCTTGAAAGCCACAAACAGTATGCTGATTTCAGATGGTAATTTTACCATTAACTCGGCTGATGATTCGGTACACTCGGATGTTTCGGTTATTATTAACGGCGGAACCTTTACCATTGCATCGGGTGATGATGCTATTCACGCCGAGGATACTTTGACCGTTACTGCAGGTAGGATTGATATTTCTGAGAGTTATGAAGGTCTTGAAGCTTTGCACATTGACGTGCAAGGCGGAGATATTAAACTCATCGCTAACGATGACGGACTGAATGCAGCAGGCGGTACAGATCAAAGCGGAACTACCGGAGGCCGTGATGGAATGTTCGGAGGCGGTGGCAAACCCGGAGGTATGGGAGGTCACGGTGGTATGTCCTCAAACTCTAACGGAAGTATTAAAGTTTCAGGCGGAAATCTTTATATTAACTCCTCCGGTGACGGCATGGATGCCAACGGCACGTTGGAAATCAGCGGCGGGCATACCGTAGTTGTCGGTCCTACACAAGGCGATACCGCCACCCTTGATTATGATAAGAGCGCTACCATTACAGGTGGCACCTTCATTGGTACCGGCGCTCAGGGTATGGCTCAATCCTTTAGTGATTCCGAGCAAGGTGTTATTGCTATAAGCGTTGGTAATCAAAGCGCAGGCACAAAGATTGCATTAAAAGACAAAAGTGGAAAAACAATTATTGAACATTCACCTGAGCTTAACTTCGCAGTTGTTATACTTTCGAGTCCCGATATCAAAAAGGGAGAAGCCTATACTATTAAAGTAGGTTCTGAATCGGGCGAATTTAAAGCAAGTTAAAGTTAAGAGTAATTTTAACTGTAAATAAAAAGAAAGGAGATTTGTTTTCGGAGCTCATACCAAAATTGACCACAAAAATTCAATTGACCACACAAATAGCAGTAGGCGCAAGCTTGCTGCTATTTGTATTTTAGGTCAGAAGTGTGTTGGTCCTATTATCACACACTCGTCTAATTTTAGTTCCCCAATCATTCAATAATTTTTCGATTTTGAGGTTGAAATAAGTTTGTGTGTCTTAAAAGTGGCTTGTTTAGGCGGTTTTTTCGACAAAAACGGCGAAAATTCCTAAAAAAAGATGTTGGTCCTATATTGACACACTCGTGAGTGGAAGTCCGATACTTCAAGATGGCAAGATAGTAGGTGCGGTGACACATGTGCTGGTAAATGATCCGACGAGAGGGTATGGGATATTTATAGAGGATATGTTGGGAAGGAATGAGTAAGAGGGGATGTCAAAGTGGCATCTCCTTTCTGAATGGAAGTTTAAACAATGTAAAATAATGAAAAATAGTGTAATTATAGTGAAAATTCCAACAGAACACTTGTTCGAATATGAAAATAATGATATAATTATATATATAATGGTTGCAGTGTTCA
>JAZLDA010000070.1:0-2130 GCA_045614505.1 Acutalibacteraceae bacterium
GCTGGTATGCAATTCATCCGCAAATTGAAATGCTGGTTAAAACGGGACACAGTGAGACTGTGGATGAAATGATTGTAAAGAACACCGATTCAAAGAGAATACTTGATTGGAGTAAGAATACACCTTGGGAAATTCACCGACTCAGTAAGCCTGTATATAGAGTTTGGAAAAATGATTGCTCCGGCAGTATTACGGTGCTTAAAGCATTTCACAGACTTAAATATTCAACAGAAAAGGAAATGCTCCTTGCTAAAGATATTTGTTCTTTCTGTGGATACAAGCTCGGTGAAGTAAATACTTTGATAAATAACCTTAAGAAGTACGGTAAAACCTTTAAGAAATTTATAAAATATCTTTCTTCACAGGTTATAAGGATAAACCGGAGGCGGAAAAAGTATTTAACCGATAAGCGCGAGCAGTATAACCAGTGGGTAGATTATTTGAGAATGGCCGAAAAACTTAATATGAAAAATCTATCACCGTTCCCTGGAGATTTAAAGGCAGCACACGACGGCCTTATTGCTATGGATAATGGCAGAAAGATTAAAGAACAGATGGGATTAATTAAAAAGCAGGCACCTGCAACGGCCGCAGAAATACTTAAAAGATACCCGAAAACAGAAAAACTTCTTGAAAACCTAAAAAAGTATTCATATACCGACGGTACCTATAGCATAGTAGTGCCCGAAAAAGTAGAGGATATAGTTTTTGATTCAATGACATTGTTGTTGTGTACTCACCGTCAGGACGCAAGCGGTTCCTTCAGGTATTTTGAAAGAATCAACCGCAGAGAAAGTTATATTTTCTTTGTCAGAAAAAACAAAGACCTGAATGTGCCCTGGTATCAGATAGAGGCGGAGCCCGGCGGAACGGTAAGGCAGAAGCGAACTACCGGTGACGAGCAATTTGATAAGGATATGAAATCCATCATTCCATTTCTTGTTAAATGGCAAGAACACCTTGCAGGTATACTTGATGATAAAGACCTTAAGGATGTGAAAAATGCTAACGAGCAGAGAATTAAGCAATATGCCGCCCTGCGTAAGGAAGGCAAAAAGATAAATTACGGCGTTATGGCAGGAAAACTTCTTGCTGATGCGCTTGAAGCGGATTTACTTGAAGCAAAGGTAGGTTAAAGTTATGGAAAATTTAACGGTTAATGAAAACAGAATTGAGGCGGAGCGCCTTCATCAGAACATTCTGGCTCACGCGCAGATGGCGGCAGAGTCCTTGTGGCAGTGTTGCAAGGAGCTTAAACGTATGAGAGACACAAAGCTTTATGAGAGCCTTGGGTTTAATAAGTTTTCGGATTATACAGAACAGGCGCTGAATCTTAAGGAGCGCCAGGCGTATAATTATATCTCTACATACGAAAAGCTGGGAGAACGGTTTTTGCAGTCGAATGCAGACCTCGGCATCACAAAGCTTGCCGAGCTCGCACAACTGCCGCCTATGGTACGGGATGAGGTCGTGGAAAATAACAACCTTTCGAGTATGAGCGTAAGTGAGATTAAGAAGCTGGTTGCCGAGAATGACCAAAAGGGCGAACAAATTTCTTTGCTTCAGGATGAAAGTGAGCAAAAGTCCGAAGAAATAAATTCTCTTCAGGATGAAATTAATAAGCTTCATGCACAGCTTAAAGAAGCCGAGAATAAGCCCACTGAGGTTGCAGTCCGTGAGCCGGATAAGGCTGAGCTTGATAAAATCAGAGATAAAGCCTCTGAGCAGACCCGTAAGCTTATGGAGAAGGAATTTTCAAAAAAGAAAAAAGAACTTCTTGAAAAAGCGGATAAGGAAAAAGCAGAAGCACTTAAAAAACAAAAGGACGCTACTGCCGCCGAGATAGAAAACTATAAAACATTACTGGAAGCGGCTGCTAAGGACAAGAAGGATGCCGAGAACCGTGCCGAAGAGTTCCGCAAAAAGGCGGCTATAAGTCAGAGTCCCGAAACAGTTAAAGCCGGTATTCTTCTTGAGGAAATGATGAACAGTGGTAAGAAGCTTGCTGAGTGTATTGTTAAGCTGCGTGAAACCGACCCAGATAGCGCCGATAAATACGCTAAGGCTATACGCGACAGGCTTATTTCAATTGCCAAGCAGTTAGGCGGTGGTTCAGATGGCTGATAATTT
>JAZLDA010000071.1:0-15731 GCA_045614505.1 Acutalibacteraceae bacterium
CACGCCTGGTGGAGAGACAGAAATTATAATAAAATTCACCACATAAGCTACGGAGCCGGCCCCAGCAGTAAAAAGACGCTGGAAAATGGCGCAAAATTCTCCGATGATTATCATACCATAGGTTTTTATTGGACAAAGGATTTTGCCGAGTTTACCGTAGACGGTGTGCCCTATACTCACGTTGATATTAATAATCCTATGTACGCTTCTTTCCATACACCCATTTACTTTATAATCAGCATGGCTTACGGACTGCCATTTCTTCCCGCCCCGCAGGAGGACAGAGAAATTCCTATTGAGTATAAGATAGATTACATAAGGCTTTATCAGGACGATACAGGTGTTCTTTACGATATAAACGAGCAAGGCGGAATAACACCGCGTAAATAAGAAAACAAACCGACGGAATTTACCTTCCGTCGGTTTATTTTTAATATCCAAAGTATTGACTAAATACGGTTATAAGTAGTATAATGGAGGAGTATATAATGCGATAGGAGCGCTTAAAATGAAAAAGATATTCAACCGTATATTTATAGACGGCCTTTCAGGTATGGCGCTGGGCCTTTTTGCCACGCTTATTGTTGGCACTATTATCGGGCAGATAGCTTCCTTTATACCCGGTACGGTAGGCAGTCATTTAAGTTATATAGCAAGCTTTGCCAAAACCGTTACAGGCGCCGGTATAGGCGTTGGTGTTGCTTCAAAGCTGAAAGCTTCTCCCCTTACCACCGTTTCCGCCGCCGTTTGCGGTATGATAGGCGCGTTTCCCATTATTGCCAAAGGCGCTTTTGCTTTCGGAAGCGCAGGTGAGCCGCTGGGCGCTTTTATTGCCGCTTACATAGCCGTTGAAATCGGCGCTCTCGTTTCAGGTAAGACCAAGGTAGATATAATCGTAACTCCCCTGTGCTGTATAGCCGCAGGAAGTCTTGCCGCCTTCTTTATCGGCCCCTACATTTCCTATGCAATGAAGTGGCTTGGCGACCTTGTTAATGTAAATGTTGATGCCCACCCCATTATAGGAGGAATCATTGTTTCGGTGGTTATGGGAATATTCCTCACTCTGCCCATTTCCAGCGCGGCAATCGGTGTTTCAATGGGACTTTCAGGTCTTGCCGCAGGCGCGGCTACAGTGGGTTGCTGCTGTAATATGGTGGGCTTTGCCGTTATAAGCTACAAAGAAAACAAGTTCGGCGGTCTTATTGCTCAGGGCGTAGGTACCTCTATGCTCCAGATGCCAAACATTGTGAGACACCCTCAAATATGGCTTCCCTCAATTATTTCCAGTGCAGTTTTAGGTCCCGTTGCCTCTGCCGTATTTAAAATGGTAAGCACACCCATAGGCAGCGGTATGGGCTCGGCAGGTCTTGTAGGTCAGTTTGCCGCCTTCGGTGAAATGACAAGGACAGGTACTGCTCCTATTGTTGCTCTGTTACTCATTGTGCTTATGCACTTCATATTGCCCGCCGCGCTGAGCCTTGCGATAAGCGAAGCAATGAGAAAAATGGGAGCAATAAAAAACGGATATATGAGGCTGGCTTCAAATGACTGAGAAAGAGCGTATTGTATGTATTGTAGAGGCGCTTAAGGGTAAATATCCCGACGCTGTTTGTTCGCTGAGTTATAAAAATCCATTTGAGCTTCTTATTGCCACACGGCTTTCAGCCCAGTGCACCGATGCCCGTGTCAATATTGTTACCCCCGCGCTTTTTAATAGATTCCCCGACTGCTACGCTTTGGCAAATGCTGATTTGGGTGAAGTAGAGGAGTTAATTAAAACCTGCGGACTGTATAAAAGCAAAGCCAAAAGCCTTGTGGAAATCGGCAAAATGCTGTGCGACGACTTTGGCGGTATTATCCCCGACACCATAGAGGAATTAACAAAGCTTCCCGGAGTAGGAAGAAAAACCGCCAATCTCGTACTGGGAGATATTTACGGCAAACCAGCCGTAGTCACCGACACCCATTTCATAAGAATCTGTAACCGACTGGGCTTTGTTAAAACAAAAGACCCATACAAAGTGGAAATGAAGATGAAGCGTCTTCTTCCCGAAAACGAATCAAATGATTTTTGTCACCGCTGTGTCCTTTTCGGACGCGAGGTGTGTACAGCCAGAAAGGCAAACTGTGATGTTTGTCCTCTGGCGGAATTTTGTCCTAAGAAGGTGTAGTAAAAATGTCTCAGAAAAGAGTGGTAGCCATTCACGATATTTCCTGTTTTGGAAAATGCTCCCTTACAGTGGCACTACCCGTTTTATCAGCCTGCGGCGCCGAATGTTCGGTCATTCCCACCGCCATTCTCTCCACCCATACCGGAGGTTTCTCGGGATACACCTTCCGTGACCTCACTGATGATATTCTCCCCGTTGCCTCCCATTGGCGCAGTGAGGGTATTACCGCCGATGTGTTTTACACAGGGTATCTGGGAAGCGAAAAACAAGCTGAAATAGTCAAGCGCACCATAGAAATGCTTCGCACCGATGCCAGCATGGTTATAGTTGACCCTGCCATGGCTGATTTCGGCAGACTGTATAAAGGCTTTGACAATAAATTCCCCCTTGCCATGCTTTCTCTTTGCCAGTGCGCCGAGATAATTGTTCCAAACATTACCGAAGCTTGTCTGCTTACAGGTATAGATTACCTTGAGCCTCCCTACACCGAAGAATACATAGAAAAGCTAATCAGCCGCACCGCAGAGCTGACAGGAGCTTCGGTTGTGTTGACAGGTGTCTGCTTTGATGACAGAAGAATCGGCGCCGCCATTTACGAAAAAGGCGAGGTTCGTTATGCACTAACCAGAAGGATTCCCGCTGTTTATCACGGTACGGGAGATGTTTTTGCCAGCGCAATGATTGGCGCTCTGATTAATGAACGCTCCCTGCAGGCGGCTGTTCAGATAGCTGTCAACTTCACAAGAGAAAGTATTGAAAAAACCGTAGAACAAAACCCCGAGCGTGAGTACGGAGTAAACTTCGAATCGGCTTTACCCGAACTGTTTAAGGTGCTTGAATAAATTATGTCCTATTCAATTTTTAAAAAAGCAAAAAATACCCTAATAGGAGACAAAAACTTCTATTCAAAGGTTTTTGCCATTATTATACCTATGATAATACAAAACACTGTCACTAATGTTGTCAGCCTTCTTGACAATGTAATGGTAGGCAGAATAGGTACTTTAGAGATGACGGCTGTTGCTATAGACAATCAGCTTATGTTTGTCTTTAATTTGTGTATTTTCGGCGGTCTTGCGGGGGCAGGAATTTTTTCAGCCCAGTTTGCAGGCGCAAAGGATGACACGGGGCTTCGCCACTGTTTTAGAATGAAGTGTTATATTGGCGCAGTAATGCTGATTTTAGCCCTTGCCATTTTTATTATAATCCCCGACACCCTTATTAACGCCTATCTTGCCGAAGGCACTTCCCCCGAGGATATTTCTGCAACACTTAAATACAGCAAGGATTATCTTTTTGTAATGCTTTTCGGTCTTTTGCCATTTGCCGTTTCACAGGTTTACGCCAGCACCTTGCGTGAGGTGGGCGAAACGAAACTGCCTATGCTGGCAAGCGTTATAGCAATCGCTGTCAATCTTGTTTTTAACTATTTGCTGATTTTCGGAAAATTCGGTTTCCCAAATTTAGGTGTTGTGGGCGCCGCCATTGCTACAGTGCTTTCGCGCTATGTTGAAATGATTATCATTCTCATATTCACCCATGTCAATACAAAGCGTTTCCCCTTTATTAAAGGGGTTTATGCTTCTGCCAAAATCCCCTTAACACTTTGCAAAAAAATTATGGTTTCAGGCGCGCCCTTGCTTATTAACGAATTTTTGTGGTCACTGGGTATGGCAGTGCTTTTACAGTGCTATTCGGTAAGAAGCCTCACCGTTGTTGCCGCTTCCAATATTTCAAATACCGCCTCCAATCTTTTTAATGTGGCATTTATTTCGGTAGGAAGCGCAATATCCATTATGATTGGTCAGGCTTTGGGCGCAGGAAAAAGCGAAAAAGCCAAGGATATGGTGTGGAAGCTTATGGCACTGTCGGTATTTTTAAGCGCCGCCTTAGGTGCTGTTTTAGCCGCCATAGCAAAAGTTGTCCCCCTTATGTACAATACCGAACAGGAAGTGCGGGCAATGGCAAGGGACTTCCTTTATATAGTTGCCGCCTTGATGCCTGTGTTCTCCTTTTCCCATTGCTGTTATTTTTGCCTTCGCAGCGGCGGAAGAACACTGATTACCTTCCTTTTTGACAGCGCTATTGTATGGGGTATAAACATTCCCGTGGCATATGTACTTTCAAGTTATACAAATATTAATATTGTAACTGTTTTCCTAATCGTTCAGTGCCTTGATTTAATTAAGTGCGTTCTGGGCTTTATACTTGTTAAAAAAGGTGTTTGGGTGCGAAAAATTGTAGGTTAGGTGATACTACAACCGGGATAATACCAAAGCAGTATTTCCTTATATGTACTGCCCTGCTGTGCCATATAGTTAGCACCGTACTGACTCATTCCTGTTAAATGTCCGTAGCCCCTCACATTAAATGTGAAATTCCCATCTGACGCTGTTACATCGAAGTTTGCACTTTTAAGACCCAAGGCAGAGCGTATTTCACTTCCCTTAAGGGTTTTCTCTCCAAAGCTCATACTCATCACAGTACCGCTATCACTATATACCGGAGAAGCAAACCAGCCGGATGCAGGTGTCTCGGCAATTTGAGGCAATTTTTCTCTTATCTGTGCCTCAGAAAATGTGGCACTGCTTAAGTAATTGGGACTAAGCAAATCGCCCACACTTTCCACCGCCACAAGATAAGGATATTCCTTGCCCCACATATTTTTTGCCGACTCGGTCTTTCCCCCTGAAATGGCAGTGTAGAGTGTCAGCGCAATTTTGCCGTCATAGGTTACACTCTGTCCTAAAACGGAATCTATCGCCGAGAGTATTTTATCGGTATACTCTTTTTCCTTTTCTCCCCATTTTTCCTTTCTTTTCGCCTCATCTATATATGCCTGGTCAAGAGAGGAATCCCCCGTGATGTCAAAGTCTTCTTTTTTGTTCTCGTTTTTTCTGCAAAGCGCAAAGGTATACGCCGCTACGGCCTGCGCCTTTAATGCTTCTATATGGTAGGAAGCAGGCATTTCGGCTGATACCACTCCTAAAAGATAATCTCTGGCAGATATTACCGATATTTCTCCCGTAGTCTTGTCCTTAAAACGGAAAGTAACTTCTTCTCCTTTTGGTGACACTATTTCTGCACCTGCCGCTACGGCGGAGCCTCCTTCCCTCGGAATTAAGGGAAAAAGTAATAAAGCAAGAGTCAAAAACAGGCTTATCCATCCGTATAAATTTTTCATACTGAGTTCCTTTCGTCATTAATAGTATTAAATACTATGATTTATATAACTTTAATATTCTGAGAGGTAAAAATGAAAATCAAGAACCTTACAATTTTTTCCATTGCTGTGGCAGTTCTTTGTATAGCCGCACGCACCGTCACACTCCTTTATACAGTAGAAACGAGCACCGGCTTTTTTATTGCCAGACTCACCACACTTGGAATCTCTCTTTCCATAGGAATTTTCTTGCTGACTTTAGTAGCAGTTATCTTTGCCTTTACCGCAAAGGAAAAGGCAAACTGCCCATTTCAGCTTTCGAAAATTTCGGGAATTGCCTCATTTCTTTTGGGCTTTGCAACACTCCTTTACTCTTTCGGCTTTAACTCCCACAGTTATCTTATTCAGTGGCAGCACACCTTAGAGGCATTTTCGGGAGTTCTTGCAGGCGTGTGGTTCATTCTATATGGCATATCTGCCTTTACTGATATAAAACTGCCTAAAATCGCAGCTATAATTCCCTGTATTCATTATATAATGAGGCTTATAGTAGTATTTACAACCCTTAGTACCTCTGCCCTTGTGACAGAGCATGTTTTCTCTCTTGCCTATCACGCTTCTGTAATGGTGTTTATGCTCTATTTGGGCAGAATTGCCGCAGGAGAGACTTCTAAAAACAGTGCAAAATCCTTTTTCCCCGTCACCACTGCAGCATTTATATTCACCTGCACTTCCGTATTCAGCCGTCTTATAATGCTGCTTCTCGGCAAACCGGAAATGATTCACGGCGAGACTGCGCTGGATATAACAGGAATAATCCTCAGCATTTTTATGCTACTTATTGCCGCAGATATATGCAAAGAAAATACAGAAGAAATAAAGGAGGCGGACACTAATGAACTTTAATGTTAACAGTCCGATTATTTATGTTCTCGTCTCGGTTATTGTTTTAGCCGTGCTGTCTCAGTCTTTCTACTTTCTTTTCCGCGCCCTTCGCCGCGCAAAGGAAATGGGTATGGACAGCTCAAGACTCAAAAAGACAATAACCACCTCGGCAATTTCCACTATTGCTCCTGCTGTTTCTATTCTTGTGGGTGTTGTCACCCTTTCAAAGAGTCTGGGCGTTGCTTTGCCTTGGCTGAGACTGTCTGTCATAGGCTCTCTCTCCTACGAGACCATTGCCGCCGAAAGAGCCGTCAGTGGACTCGGACAGGGTCTCGGTCAGGAAATAACCGATGCCTCCGCCTTTGTTACAGTAACCTGGGTTATGACACTGGGTATTATTATCGGTCTTATTCTCACCCCCCTGCTCACCAAAAGAATTCAGGGCGGTATGAACAAAATCGGTATGAAAGACAAAAAGTGGGCAGAAACCTTTAATAATGCTATGTTCTTAGGTATGATTTCCGCATTTTTAGGTTTTGTATTCTCAGATGTTTCCCGCCTTTGGGATTCTGGCGCAAGAGTTGCCACAGAAAAAATACTGCAACCTGACGGCTCTTACATTGAAGAAATAATAGAATACTCTTCCACCTCAGGTCTCATTCCTGTTTTCGTTATGCTCACTTCTGCCGTTATTATGGCTGTTTGCGGAATTGTTGCAAAGGTTTTAAAACAAAGATGGATGAATGACTATGCCCTGCCTATTTCCCTTATAGGCGGTATGGCTTCTGCCATTCCCATTACAAGCTGGTTATCTTAAAGGAAGGAGAGAGTAATATGAAAAAAGAAATGACCTATCTTGAAAGCGTTCACAGAGACGGGCGCATCTGGGGCTTTACACTTTTAGTGCTGGTTCTCCTCTTCCCCACCGCTCTTTGCCTTATTTTCGGTGTGTTCCCCCAATGGAGCGCCCTCTTTAAAGCATTGCTTGCGGTACTTCCTATGTACTGGGCAGTAGGTATCGTTGAGATATTCACTTATGTTCCCATGCTGGGCGCAGGCGGTGCATATCTTTCTTTTGTTACGGGAAATATTTCCAATTTAAAACTTCCCGTTGCCGTTGATGCAATGGAAAAAGCAGATGTTAAGGCAAGCAGTGAAGAGGGCGAAATTATATCCACCATTTCCATTGCAGTTTCAAGTATCGTTACCACCATAATTATCATTATAGGCGTTATTCTTCTTGTAACTGTTGAGCCTATTGGAGTTTTTCTTAATTCTCCTGTTTTAAAGCCGGCATTCGACAGAATTCTTCCCGCCCTTTTCGGCGGTCTTGCAGTGGTATTCGTTTCCAAAAATTTAAAGCTTTCCATTGCTCCCATTATTCTTATGTTAGGCCTCTTTATATTTGTTCCCGCCCTTAACGAGGGCACAGTGGGTATTATGGTACCCGTTGGTGTTATCTTCACCGTTATAGTAGCCAGAATTATGTATAAAAAGGGTATGATATAAAATGGAAATTGTTGCACTTATTATGGGCGCACTGCTTCTTATTCTTATAGCGGTTATACTTATCCGCACTCTTTTATTCACACCTAAAAGCAATGTAGAAGCCGAAACAGAGGAAGTCACATTCAATAAAGACAGAGCTGTTAAAAATCTGCAGACGCTGGTGAGCTTTAAAACAATTTCCTATTATGAAAAGGAAAAAGAAGACCAAAAGGAATTTGCAAAACTCATTGAAAGTCTGCCTTCCCTTTACCCCAAAGTATTCGATACTTGCGAATATTTAACACTGCCCGACCGTGCAATCCTTCTGCGTTGGAAGGGCAAAAACGAGGGCGACCCCACCGTACTTATGGCGCATTACGATGTTGTGCCCGTAAGTGAGGAGAACTGGGAAAAAGACCCCTTCGGCGGTGTGATTGAAGACGGTGTGCTGTGGGGCAGAGGCACTCTTGACACCAAGGTCACAATGAATGCCGCCCTTACCGCTGCAGAAGAGCTTATGGAAAAGGGCTTTACCCCCGAAAAAGATATTTATTTTGCTTTTTCTGGCGGCGAGGAAATCAACGGCGACGGCACGCTGAATATTGTGAACTACTTTAAAGAAAAGGGGATTCACCCCGCTATGGTAGTGGACGAAGGCGGCGCTGTGGTGGAAAACGTCTTCCCCGGTGTTAAAGGCTCCTGCGGTCTTATAGGCATTGCAGAAAAGGGTATGCTCAATGTCCGCTATACAGCACTTTCCGGCGGCGGTCACGCTTCCGCACCCAAACCCGGCACGCCCATTGTAAAACTCAGTAAGGCTTGCTTAAAGGTAGAAAACAAGCCCTTTAAAAAGCATATCACAAAGCCTGTTGCCGAAATGTTCGACACTTTAGGCCGTCATTCCTCCTTTGTTTACCGAATGATTTTTGCTAACCTTTGGTTCTTCGGCGGAGTTCTTGATATGATAGCAAAAAAAAGCGGCGGCGAATTAAATGCTCTTATGCGCACCACCGTTGCCTTTACTCAAAGTCAGGGAAGCTCTGCTCCCAATGTTATACCCCCTACCGCCTCAATGATTTCTAATATGCGCCTAAACCCCGAGAACTCGGTAGAAAGCGCACTGGAATATTTAAACAAAACGGTAGATGACGAGAAGTTAAAGCTCGAAAAAATCTTCGGTGTTGAGCCAAGCTCCATTTCCGAAACCGATTGCCGGGAGTACAGCAAAATCGCGTCAAGCGTTGCCTCCACCTGGAAGGGCTGTATCGTTTCTCCCTACCTTATGGTGCAGTGCTCCGACAGCCGTCACTATAACGGCTTTTGCAACCATGTTTACCGCTTCTCGGCTATAGATTTATCAAGCGAAGAAAGAGCCACCATTCACGGCAACAACGAGAGAATCCGCCTTGAAACAATCCATCGCTCAGTAGAGTTTTACATAAGACTTATAAATAAATGCTGATAACAAAAAGTTGCTTCGGATAACCGAAGCAACTTTTTTATTACTGTAAATTTTCTTTCATAACTTCCTCAGCATCTATTTTTTGAACACAAATAAATACTCATGTGCAATTAATAAAAAATTATATTTAACGCTGTTTGTTTTCCAATACCCCGTAGCCTTGCAATTATGTTGTTCTTTAATAATCAGCTCTTTCAGTTTGAACCCAGCCTGCTCGAAAACACGCATAACTTCAAATGACATAGGTATCATATGACCTTTTTGGCGTGTATCACCCATTAGGACAGCACAAAACTTATCTTTTTTAAGCACACGGTAACTCTCTGCCGCAACCTTTTTCATTTCTTCAAGAAAATCATTGACCTTTAACAAAGATAAATCCTCAGGTATATCCTCGCTATACCGAATAATGTCAGCATATGGCGGATGAGTACAAATCAAGTCAATACTGTTATCGGGTACAAAGTCAAGGTTTCTTGCATCTCCCTTGTGCAGATATACTTTTCCGTTTGCACCATCATGTTCAAATGTTGTCTTCACTTTGCAACGAGCAAGAGCTGAATCATTTACATCAACACCGATAATATTTCGGTTAAGCAGCTTTGCTTCTACTAGCGTTGTTCCGCCACCTGCAAACTGATCAAGGACTAAATCATTCTCTTTAGAATAGCGAAGCAAAATATTACGAGGAATGTACGGAGACCAATTACCACGCCATTTGGCATCGTGGGTAGCCCAATCTCCACGTTTTGGAAAAGACCAATGCGTAGTCATCTGGAGTTCAAAATCTTCCGGCTCCCATTTAGTGATTTTTTTAATATTCATACTAATTCTCACTAGGTACAGGTAATCCTAATTTATATAGCGGAATATATTCAAAATAATAGTGACATCGTACACTATGTATATAATCCAATACATCCTTATATCTTGAATCTCTAAACCAATCGCTCAACAAATACATATATTCAACGTCAATATTTGCCTTTGACAATAATTTTTGATACTGTTTTTTCTTGAAATCACATGTTTGCAATTTCTCATCTACTGAACCGGCTACCTGTTGAAATTTACATTCAATAATATATAAAGTGTTTTTTATAATAACAAAAATACTGTCATCCGGCAGAAGTTGTTTGGATATAATTTTAGTCCAATCAATTTCAAGTTCTTTTAAAAATATTTTATAAAAGTCATGCTTTTTAAATATTCGTGCAACTAATTCCTCTTTATAAAATACTTTATCTCCAAAAACATTATACCCTGCTTGAACAGACAGAAATGTTGCTAAATCCGTTTTTCCTTCAAAAACAAGTCCTGTTTTTGTATTTCCTCCGCCTTTTCCGTTTTTTATCATAATATTTATCTCCTTAAAAATTTGATATTAAAAGTTCTTTAATTTTTCCTCTCGCTTGCGCTTGACAGTTAATCATTCGAGTTGCTTCAACTCGTCTGATTTTATGACCAGCGTAAATATTATCAAAGAAATCATCTTCTGTATTTGTGTTCTTCGGATCTGAATTGCTGATAACAATTTTAGCGCCTTTTCTGTGCATATCATCAACGAATCGTGCAAGTTCAATCTGTTCTTCATCATCAAACGAGTTCTCAGTATATGCAGTAAAACTTGCCGTGTCGGTAAGGGGTCTGTAAGGCGGGTCGAAATAAACAAAAGTATTTTCATCAATAAAGTCTGCCGATTCTCTGTAATCTCCACACACAATAGTAACTCTCTGCAATTTCTCTGATACCGCTCGGAGATTGTTCTCATCACAAATCACAGGATTTTTATACGCTCCCATAGGAACATTAAATAAACCCTTTTTATTTACCCTGAACAATCCATTGAAGCAGGTTTTATTTAAGAATATCATTAATGCAGCTTTTTCAATATTGATATTCTCGTTTCCATTAACTTTTAAATCATTGAAACGCTCACGTTTTTCCATATAATACGCTTTGCGCTTATCTGTATTTAACGGAATAAAATCGTTCTGCAAGCCAAAAAGTATTTCTATTAAAGCATCAATATCATCACGAATAATATGATAGGTATTAATAAGCTCAGCATTAATATCGCTGATATAAACCTCTTCCAAATCATATTTACTAAGTATATCAAACAAAACAGCACCGCCACCAACAAACGGCTCGGCATATTTTGTTATATGACCGTCAGCAAAAGGATAATACCGTTCAATCTCTCTAAGGAGCTGACCTTTACCGCCTGCCCACTTAAGAAAAGGCTTAAATGCTTTTTCATTATCTTTATTATAACGAAGACTTCTCGCATCTTCAGGCTTCTGTGCATCAATAGGAATTATCCACATATTTCCTAACATGGCAACATTTATAATGCGGTTTTCTTTGCAAAGAGTTAAAACCCTTCTATGTGAAATATTCCATTTCTCAGCAGCCTCATTTGCTGTCATATATGCCAACAAAACCATCACTTCCTTATGAAATATATTATATTCCATATCTGGAATAAAAGCAATACCGTATTTATGGTAATTTCATAAATACGGTATTGCTTTTGGCCTTATTTACTCATTATTTCCTCGGCGTAGCGCACACCTTCCATAGCGTCCTTTGCGTATTTGTCTGAGCCTATTTTATCGGAATACTCTTTGGTAAGTACAGCGCCGCCTACCATCACCTTGCAGTCGGGCACCTCTTCTTTGAGAAGTTTAACGGTTTCTTCCATAGCAGGCACTGTGGTGGTCATTAACGCGCTGAGTCCCACAAGGCTTGCCTTTTCTCTCTGTACCGCCTTTAACACCTCTTCGGGGGGAACGTCTTTGCCCAAATCCACAACGGCAAAGCCGTAATTTTCAAGAAGAAGCTTTAAAATATTCTTGCCTATATCGTGAATGTCCCCCTTAACAGTAGCTATTACCACCTTGCCTTTGCGGGGTGTGTTGTCATTAGCGTGTACTGCCGTTTTAATAACCTCAAATGCAGATTTTGCGGCTTCTGCGCTGATTAAAAGAGAGGGCAGATACGCTCGCTTCTCTTCGTAAGCCTTACCTACGGTGTTAAGGGCGGGAATAATATGGTTATTTACTATATCAAGAGGATTTTCACACTTGATAAGCTGTTTTGTAATTTCTCCCGCTTTTTCCTTAAAGCCTTTTATGATGGCTGTGCCAAGAGGCGTAGTCTCTTCGTTTTCCTCTTTTTGTTCCTCTTTAACACAGCTATTAATATACTCTGCACAGTTTTCATCCATACCTTTAAGAGCTCTGTAAGCGTAATAGGTATTCATCATTTGATCGGAATAAGGATTCATAATGGCGGCAGACAGTCCGTTTTCAAGAGCAAGAGCAAAAAACGTGCTATTGATAATATCTCTTGATGGTAAACCGAAAGAAACGTTTGATACACCCAGAGATGTATGGCAACCCAGTTCTTTTTTAATTATATTCAGCGCCTCAAGGGTGCCAAGTCCCGCTTTATTATCCGCGCTGACGGTAAGAGCAAGGGTATCAAACACAATATCCTTTTTATCAATACCGTATTCTCTTGCACAGGAAAGTATCCTTTTGGCTATTTCCACCCTGCCCGAAGCAGTTTCGGGAATACCCTTTTCGTCAAGGGTAAGGGCGATAACCGTTCCGCCGTACTTCTTTACAAGCGGGAATACAGCTTCCATACTCTCTTTTTTGCCGTTAACCGAATTAATAAGCGCCTTTCCGTTGTATATACGAAGTGCGGCTTCAAGAGCGACATGGTCAGAAGTATCAATCTGCAAAGGTAAATCAGTAACCTCCTGAAGCTGTGAAACGGCAGTTTTCAGCATTTTTGCCTCGTCTATTTCGGGAAGACCAACGTTTACGTCCAGTATGTGTACTCCCTTTTCCTGCTGAGAAACACCCTCGCTAAGTATATAATCCATATCGCCACTTTTAATAGCTTCCTTAAACCGCTTTTTACCGGTAGGGTTTATTCTCTCGCCTATAAGCAAGGGAGAAGAGCCAAAAAATACGGCGTTTGTATAGGAGGAAACAGCAGTATAATCTTTCTTTTCCACTGCCTTTACAGGGATGGCTCCGCTTCTTTCTGTCAGTTCTTTAATATACTGTGGGGTTGTTCCGCAACAGCCGCCTACACCTCTGACACCTTTTTCAATAAGCGTGCATAGGCTCTTTGCAAATTCCTCTGCCGTTACGTCGTAAACAGTTTTGCCGTCTTTAATTACGGGAAGTCCTGCATTCGGCTGAACAACAACCGGAACATCGGAATATAAAAGCAATTCCTCAATTACTGAAGTGAGCTGTTCGGGACCCAGAGAACAGTTTGCGCCCAGCATATCCGCGCCCATTGAAGACAGCATAACCGCCATAGCGGCAGGTGTTGCGCCGGTCATCAGCTTTTTGTCTTCGCCGTAGGCATTTGTAACTACAGTAGGCAAATTGCTATTTTCCTTTGCCGCAAGAAGCGCCGCCTTGGTTTCGTATGAGTCATTCATAGTCTCAATTATTATAAGGTCAGCGCCGTATTTTTCGCCTAATTTCACCGTTTTAGAAAAAATCTCAACGGCTTTTTCGAAATCAAGGTCACCCAGCGGTTTTAAAAGTTTTCCCGTAGGTCCCAAATCAAGGGCAACGAATTTTTCGCCATTATTAGTGCTCATTTGTAAGGCAGTGCGAGCGTTTTTGATTGCGGCTTTTATAATTTCTTCCAGCTGGCTGTCACTAAACTTAAGGCAGTTGGCGCCGAAGGTATTTGCCGTAACAACGTTACTGCCTGCATCAAAATAGGCTTTGTGTATTTCAGTGACTTCCGTTTGGTGGGTTAAATTCCACATTTCGGGGTTTTCGCCTGCGCATAGTCCTCTTTGCTGTAAAAGAGTACCCATTCCGCCATCAAAATATATTAAATTATCCTTTATATACTCTCTGAAATTCATATTGTATTACCTCTTATTCCCATAAAAGCCGTAACCGATTTTGACGGTGACATAGTAAGGCTGTCATTTAATGTAAGCCCTATATTCTTCTGACAGTAAAGCAACGAAAAAATATCTTTTTGCGCGCCCAGCGGCAAATCGCCGTACCCTGCGCTGAAACGCGGTTTTGAATTAACCTTTAAACTATAGCAAAAGGCATCGCAAAGGGCTTCTATGCGTTCTGCACCAAAAGCATCGAGAAGCACCGCCTTTGTGGGGGAAATGCGGCTGTATTTATTAATAAGTCGGTCCAGTCCCACTCCCAGTGTAGCTGCAAAGACCACCGCCTCTTTGCACCCCTCAAGGTTTTTGGTTAAATCCTTGCTGTCTAAACTAAATACCGAAAAATCACATACCGTACCCGTTATATTCACACTCAGCACCGTATAACATACCTTATAGGCAAGTACACTTCTTGCTTCATCTATAGCCTCACTGAGTATTGCCGAAATTTGCGCTGTGGGCTCTATAACGCCTGCGTATCTCAGTATTTCTTTTTCATTTATAGGCGGCTCAGGGAGTGATTTTATAAGTATATTACTCATATCCGATTATATCGCTGAGATTGTCCTGAATTTTTGCGGCAACCTCAGGCTTATTCATTGAATAAACGTGAACTGCATTTATTCCGTTGGCGTAAAGGTCAATTATCTGGTCGGTGGCATAGGCAATACCCGCCTGCTTCATTGCCGCAGGATTATCACCGAATTTATCCACAAGACTTTTAAAACGCTGGGGTATAAAAGAGCCGGAGAGAGTGATTGCCCGATGAAGCTGGTTTGCGGCGGTAATAGGCATAATTCCCGCAATAACCGGCACGGTAATTCCCGCTTCCCTTATTTTATATAGGAAATTATAAAACAGATTATTGTCAAAAAACATCTGTGTTGTGAGAAAATCACAGCCTGCGTCAACCTTTTCCTTTAAGTATTTTATATCTTCCTTCTGATTTGTGCTTTCGGTATGTATTTCGGGATAACAAGCGCCGCCTATACAAAAATCGCCCGATAATTTAAGCTCTCTTACAAGGTCAGCCGCATGGAGATAATCCCATTTACTGCGGTCTTCCTCCTTCATATCAGAGGGAATGTCTCCTCTTAATGCCATAACGTTTTCAATGCCTGCCTCTTTTATCTCGGCAATTCTTTTTTTAACCGTTTCCTTTGTAGAGGAAACACAGGTTAAATGTTCAAGGGTGGTTACACCGTTGTTTTTCTTTAAATTCTCGGCAATCTCTAAAGTATAACGGCCGCCCTCTCCCCCTGCACCGTAAGTAACGCTCATAAAAGAGGGGCGAAGCTTTGCAATCTCCTCGGTTGCCGCCTTAACACTTTCAAAGCTCGTTTCACTTTTAGGCGGAAACACCTCAAAGGAAAGAGACGGCTTGTCTTTAGTTATTAAATCTATAATCTTCATATTCATTCCCTCTTTAAAATTCTTAAAAATATTATACACCCAAACAGTCAGATAAATCAAGTTGTTTTAAAGACAGAAAAAACGCCTATGAAAAGCTCATAAGCGTCTTTATATATAAATTAAAAATTATTGCTCAGCCTTTATTGAGTCAGCCATTTTAAGCAGTTCCTCTTTTGATATATCGTCATAGGCATA
>JAZLDA010000072.1:0-5272 GCA_045614505.1 Acutalibacteraceae bacterium
TAATGTATTTGCCGTTCTTGCTGAAAAACTTCTTTTAAAAGAAAATGTGCGGCTTCTATATGGAACAAGTGTATGTGCCGCTGTTTGCGATAACAATAAAATCACCCATATTATTATAGAAAATAAATCAGGAAGACAGGCAATAAAAGCAAAATCTGTTGTTGATGCTACGGGTGACGCGGATATTGTGCACCTTTGCGGTGAAAAAGAAGGACTGTTTGGGCAGGGGAATGTTCTTGCAGGTTGGTTTTATGAAGTGCGAAACGGAAAAAATAATCTGGTTATGGTAGGCGCCGCCGATATTCCTGACGGTGAAACACAGCTTGGCAGACCTATGCCTCTTATTAATCGCCGCTTTACAGGACTTGATGCTAATGAGCTTACTGAACAGGTTATCCTAAGCCATGATGTGGCATTTTCTGAATTTTTAAAACGAGGTGGAATCACAGACCGGCACTCTATGTCTATGATACCAATTATTCCCCAAATAAGAATGACACGCCGTATTGACGGAGTTACCGTTATGGATGACACCGATATGCATAAAGAATTTGAAGACAGCGTGGGTCTTTTCTCCGATTGGCGCAAAAAAGGCCCCGTTTATGAGCTTCGTTTTTCTGCTCTTCACGGCGAAAAAATCAAAAATCTTATTTGCGCGGGGAGAAACATATCCACTACCGATGCTATGTGGGATATCACACGTGTTATTCCCGTATGCGCCGTCAGCGGTGAAGCAGCAGGCATTGCCGCCGCCATAAGCGACGATTTTACAAAAACAGATTATAATAAACTTGCACAAATTTTAAAGAGAAACGGTGTTAAACTTCACGAAAGGGAACTGTAAAATGATTCTTGCCATTGACATTGGAAATACAAATGTAACGCTGGGCGTTTACAGGGAAGAAAGGTTTATTCTTACCGCCCGCCTTGCCACCGAAACGGGCAGGACAAGTGACCAGTATGCAATTGATATCAAGGATGTGCTCGCTCTTCACGGCGAAGACTATAAGGCTGTTGAAGGCTGTATCGTGTCTTCGGTAGTTCCTGCGGTGGGTGAAGCTATTTCAAGGGGAATTACCTCCCTTTGCGGCATTAAACCAATGGTGCTGGGTCCCGGACTTAAAACAGGACTGAATATTAAAATAGATAACCCCGCGCAACTGGGTGCCGACCTTGCGGCAGGAGCAGTGGGCGCACTGTCTAAATATCCTATGCCATGTATAGTTATTGATATGGGTACTGCAACAACAATAAGCGTCTTGGGTAAAAATGGTGAAATGCTTGGCGGTGCTATTGCAGCAGGAGTAAGACGTACTCTTAAAGCACTTTTTGAAAATACCGCACAGCTTCCCTCGGTTAATATCGAAGCACCAAGTAGCGTTATCGGCACGAACACCGTTGACTGTATGAAATCGGGTCTTGTTTTCGGCGCGGCGGCGATGATTGACGGACTTATTTCCCGTATCGAAAAGGAGCAGGGAAGCATTAAAACAATAGTCGCAACAGGAGGACTTTCAAAGGAAATTATCCGCCACTGTGATTATGATATAATCTATGATGAAAATCTGCTTCTTGACGGTCTTTTAACCATTTATAAAAAGAATATATAATCTCGCCTTGCGAGTTTTATATAAATTTATGAACTGTACCAAAATAGGATATTTCTCTCGGGCGGAGATAAGTTTTATGCGTTTGCCAATGGCAAATACCTTAACTTTTTACTATTCACTCTTATCTCTTCACTTGATGCGAAGCATCTTATGGACAGTATCGGAGGTAATGAAAAAATGACAAAGGTAACAAACAGAAGGGAGCAGACACAGAAATTAGTTCTCGGCGCAATATTCACTGCAATAGTGATAGTGTTGCAGCTTATGGGCTCATTTATCAGATTCGGCCCGTTTTCTATTTCTTTGGTGTTGGTTCCTATAGTAATCGGTTCGGCTATGTGCGGGTATAAAATCGGCGCGTGGTTGGGCTTTGTGTTCGGACTGGCAGTGCTGTTCAGCGGTGATGCTGCAGCATTCTTCGCAATTAACATTCCGGGCACTGTGGCTACGGTTTTATTAAAGGGTACACTTTGCGGCCTTGCGGCAGGACTTGTGTATTCTGCTTTTGAAAAGAAAAACCGTTATTTTGCTGTAATTGCGGCGGCGGTAGTGTGCCCTATTGTCAATACAGGTGTATTTTTGCTTGGCTGTTTAGTATTTTTTATGCGCACAATAGCCGAGTGGGGTGCAGCAGAGGGCTACACAAATGTGGCAGGCTATATGTTCTTAGGACTTGCCGGCGGAAACTTCCTTGTTGAACTGGTGACAAATATCATTCTTGCACCTGTTATTCTGAGAGTGGTTTCGTTTAAGAAGTATAATTAATTTTCTGCAGTGTTTTTTGGACAAATCATCAAAAAACACTGCTTTTTTGTTTTTTTATTTAATAAAAAGGGAAAATTTGATAAAAACTAAAAAAAGTACTTTATTTTTTCAAAAGGATTTGCTATAATGAATTGGATACTCTTATTGAGTTTACTAAAAATTGGAGAAATCCAGAAAAATATAGGAGGTTGATTCGTAATGAGTCACAAGTTTGTTTACCTTTTTAGCGAAGGCGACGCTTCCATGCGTGAGCTCCTCGGTGGTAAAGGTGCTAACCTTGCAGAAATGACCAAAATCGGTCTTCCTGTTCCTCAGGGTTTCACTGTTACAACCGAAGCATGTACTCAGTATTATGAGGACGGCAGAAAAATCAATGATGACATCCAGGCACAGATTATGGAGTACATCGATAAAATGGAAGGTATCACCGGCAAGAAGTTCGGCGATAAAGAGAATCCTCTTCTCGTTTCCGTTCGTTCCGGTGCAAGAGCTTCTATGCCCGGTATGATGGATACCATTCTTAATCTCGGTCTTAACGAAGACGTTGTAGAGACCATGGCTGCTAAATCCGGCAATCCCCGTTGGGCTTATGACTGCTACAGAAGATTCATTCAGATGTATTCTGATGTAGTTATGGAAGTTGGTAAGAAGTATTTCGAAGAGCTTATCGACAAAATGAAGGAAGAAAAGGGCGTAACTCAGGACGTTGAGCTTACCGCTGAAGACCTTAAGGAATTGGCTGCTCAGTTCAAAGCTGAATACAAGGCTAAAATCGGCAAAGACTTCCCCACTGATCCTAAGGAGCAGTTAATGGGTGCAGTTGAAGCTGTTTTCCGTTCTTGGGACAACCCCCGTGCAAACGTTTACCGTCGTGACAACGATATTCCTTATAGCTGGGGTACCGCTGTTAATGTACAGATGATGGCTTTCGGTAACATGGGTGATAACTGTGGTACCGGTGTTGCCTTTACCCGTGACCCTGCTACAGGTGAAAAGGGCCTTATGGGTGAGTTCCTCACCAACGCTCAGGGTGAAGACGTTGTTGCCGGTGTTCGTACTCCTATGCCCATTGCTGAAATGGCAGAGAAGTTCCCCGCAGCATTCAAGCAGTTTAACGAAGTTTGCGCTATTCTTGAAGACCACTACAGAGATATGCAGGATATGGAATTCACCGTTGAGGACGGCAAGCTCTTTATGCTTCAGACCAGAAACGGTAAGAGAACTGCTAAGGCTGCTCTTAAAATCGCTTGTGACCTCGTTGACGAGGGTATGATCGATGAGAAGCAGGCTGTTGCTATGATCGACCCCAGAAACCTGGATACTCTTCTCCATCCCCAGTTCGACGTTAAGGCTCACAAAGCTGCTACTCCTGCAGGTAAGGGTCTCGGCGCTTCTCCCGGAGCTGCTTGCGGTAAGGTAGTATTCACTGCTGAAGACGCAGAAGCCTGGAACGCTCGCGGCGAAAAGGTTGTTCTTGTTCGTCTCGAAACCTCTCCCGAGGATATCACCGGTATGAAGGCTTCTCAGGGTATCCTTACCGTTCGCGGCGGTATGACTTCTCACGCTGCCGTTGTTGCTCGTGGTATGGGTACCTGCTGTGTATCCGGTTGCGGCGACATCATTATGGATGAAGAAAACAAGAAGTTCACTCTTGCAGGCAAGACCTACAATGAGGGCGACTATATTTCTATTGATGGTTCTACCGGTAACATCTACGACGGCATCATCCCCACCGTTGACGCTGAAATCGCAGGTGAGTTCGGCAGAATTATGGCTTGGGCTGATAAGTACAGAACTCTTAAGGTTCGTACCAATGCTGATACTCCTGCTGATGCTAAGAAGGCAAGAGAACTCGGCGCTGAAGGTATCGGTCTCTGCCGTACCGAGCATATGTTCTTCGAAGCTGAAAGAATTGCTGCTTTCCGTGAGATGATCTGTGCTGACACCGTAGAAGAGAGAGAAGCAGCTCTCGCTAAGATTCTTCCCTATCAGCAGGGCGACTTTGAGAAGCTTTACGAGGCTCTTGAAGGCAATCCTGTTTGTATCCGTTTCCTTGATCCTCCTCTCCATGAGTTCGTACCCACCGAAGAGGCTGATATTAAGGCTCTTGCCGATGCTCAGGGCAAATCTGTACAGGATATTAAGAATATCATCACTTCTCTCCACGAGTTCAACCCCATGATGGGTCACCGTGGCTGCCGTCTTGCAGTTACCTATCCTGAAATTGCTAAGATGCAGACTGCTGCTGTTATCCGTGCAGCTATTAATGTTAAGAAAGCTCATCCCGATTGGAACCTCGTTCCCGAGATTATGATTCCTCTTACGGGTGAAGTTAAGGAAATGAAGTTCGTTAAGGACGTAGTTGTAGCTACTGCTGATGCAGAAATCGCTGCTGCAGGCGTTGAACTTAAGTACGAAGTAGGTACTATGATGGAAATCCCCAGAGCTTGTCTTACTGCTGATGAAATTGCAAAAGAGGCTGAGTTCTTCTGCTTCGGTACTAACGACCTTACTCAGATGACCTTCGGCTTCTCCAGAGACGATGCAGGTAAGTTCCTTACCGCTTACTATGACACCAAGATTTATGAGAACGATCCCTTCGCTAAGCTTGACCAGACCGGCGTAGGTAAACTTATGGATATGGCTGTTAAGATGGGTAAAGCTACACGTCCTGAAATCCACTGCGGTATCTGCGGTGAGCACGGCGGCGACCCCGTATCTGTTGAGTTCTGCCACAAGGTAGGCCTTGACTATGTATCCTGCTCTCCCTTCCGCGTTCCGATTGCACGCCTCGCTGCAGCACAGGCTGCTATTCGCGACCAACACTAATCAGAATTCCTGATTAAGGAAAAGCGATAAATAAATGATAAAGCCCACATTCTTCTTTTGAAGGATGT
>JAZLDA010000073.1:0-2159 GCA_045614505.1 Acutalibacteraceae bacterium
AGATAAACCCTATCGCCAAATACGTGCGGCTCACCGTCAGGTATGTATTCATTTAATGGTAAAAATGGGTTCATAATCAGAAATCCTTACAAGTTTCGCTTTTATAAATCAACTCAAGCACTCGACCTGCTGAATTGTTAATAGCAGCCCTATCGAGCTTCCCTTCTTTCAGGTCACGCAAAAGCTTTTTGACAACATTATCTCCACCGGGCATAATAAGGTCATTTCCTGCATTAATCGCCTCAGCATAGGAGCATTGCTCGGTAGCATTCCAGTCGCTCATTACAAGTCCGCGGAAGCCCCATTCCTCACGAAGCACCATAGTGCAAAGATCGTATGTATTGCAAACGTGCTTACCATTAACTCTGTTGTAGCTTGACATAATCGTCCAAGGCTTTCCCTCTTTAACCGCAATTTCAAATGCACGCAGATAAATCTCACGTAGTGCTCTTTGCGAAACGTTAGCAGAAACTCCCGTACGGTTGTCCTCTTGGTTGTTGCAGCAGAAGTGTTTTTGAGCGACACCGACGCCACCTCGGGATTGAACTCCACGAGTTATCGCTGCCGCCATTTTTCCAGAAACAACAGGATCCTCGGAGTAGTATTCAAAGTTTCTTCCGCAAAGGGGATTTCTGTGAATATTAAGTCCGGGCGCAAGCCATACCGAAACGCCTATTTCAAGCATTTCATTACCAACTGCCTCGCCAAGCTTTTCTATAAGCTCCGTATTCCAGGTCTGTGCCTGAACGGTCTCGCTGGGCCAAGCCGTCATATAGCGATAGACCGTCTTTTTAGTACCTAATTTAGTTTTTAATATGGGCTCAAGCTTTTTAAGATATCCCCACTGCCAATCCTCGGGCAAACCATCGGGGTATCTCGGAAATCCCTCATAACCGATAGCGCTGACCTGATTTACGTTAAGTCCCGCGGGCCCGTCGGCAAGAATAATGTTTGGTATTCCTTTTTTCAGGAGCTTCGTGCAGGTTCTTCCTGCAGCTCCCATAACGTTGTTGTAGCAGCGAATGCTGTATCCGCCACCAACAACGAGCATAATTTTCTCTTTATCACTAAGCTTTTTTAAGGTCTCATTTACCTTTTCAGAAAAAGCTTCTTCGTATCTCTTGTGTTCACCCTGTGTTATAGGTGAAACCTTTTGCACGATAATTTCATTTTCAGTATTTATTTTTCCGCATTCTAGGCCATTCAAAAGAAGTGTATGTTCTCCCTTTTCAATTATAAATGCGGATATTTCTTCGTCAAAGGTTGATATCCTTGATAAATCAAAGGATATTTCCACTCTCTCGGTAGCCCCGGGAGAGATTAAACCCGTTTTAGCAAACGCAACGAGGGATTTTTTCTCGCAATCCTGACCCGGCTTTGAGGAATAGAGCTGTAAAACCTCTTTTCCTGCTACCTTACCAATATTGGTTACATCAATAGTTAATTTGCCGTTTTCGAGACTAATCACCTTGGTTTCAAACTTGGTATAACTAAGTCCAAAACCAAATTCAAAGCAAGGTTTGATGTTATTTTTATCGAACCAGCGGTAGCCAACGTAGATGCCCTCGCCGTATTCCTCATTTTCAAGGTCGCCGTTTCTGTGGCTAAAGGTGTTAGCAGCGGGATAATCCTCATATTTTACTGCCCAAGTGTCTGTAAGGCGCCCAGAGGGATTGACCTTTCCTGTCAGTATATCCGCGAGAGCGTTACCACCCTCCATTCCTCCTTGACCGTAGAAGATTACCGCATCAATTCTGATCTCGTCAAGTATGGAAAGGTCAATTACTCCGCCACAGTTCAGTACTAAAATAAGCTTTTTATAGTGTTTTGAGAGAAGTTTTAAGCTTTCCTCCTCGATATCCGACAAAAGATAATCACCCTTTTCAACTCTGCGGTCAAATCCCTCTCCCGCCTGACGAGAAAGAACATATATTGCAGTGTCACACTCGTCAGTAAGCTCATCGGGGAGAATGGGCGTGCAAGCGGGATAAGGCATAGGATTCTCGTGAATAACGTCGAACATCTGCATTGTTTGAATTGGGCCGAATCCCTTTATCTTTTCCTCAACCTCGGTTCTCCAAAGTGCAACGTCATTATTGTATTTTTCTACAAAACGATCCATCCACAGAGTAGTTGGAAATATAAATCCGGCATTTTTT
>JAZLDA010000074.1:0-3346 GCA_045614505.1 Acutalibacteraceae bacterium
GTAATATGCACCCTGAGTTTTACGCTGACCAATACAGACGCTATGAAACCTATGTCCGTGATTATGACAGCAACAACCGTATTTTCAGAATTGCCTGCGGTGCAAACGCTTTCGACTACAACTGGACAGATGTACTTATGAAAAAAGCAGCGTGGCGTATGAACGGCCTGTCACTTCACTATTACACTCTCCCCGGTGATTGGGGCAATAAGGGTAAAGCTCTCAGCTTCACCAAAGATGAGTACTATACTACCATCGAAAAAGCTTACAAAATGGAAGAGCTCGTACGCCGTCACGGTGATATTATGAATCGCTACGACCCTGACAAGAGAATCGCTATGATAGTTGACGAATGGGGTACCTGGTACGATGTTGAAGAGGGTACAAATCCCGGCTTCCTTTATCAGCAGAACACTATGAGAGATGCTATTGTTGCAGGTCTTACCCTTAATATTTTCAACAAGCACTCTGACAGAATCAAAATGGCAAACATTGCTCAGACTATAAACGTGCTTCAGGCTGTGGCTCTTACCGACGGCGAGGATATGCTTCTTACTCCCACATATCACATTTTCAAAATGTATAAGGACCATCAGGAAAACACACTCCTCGGCTCATATATCACTACTCCCAACCTTGCCGACAAGGGTACCCTGCCTAAACTTATAGAAAGTGCTTCAGTTAAAGAAGACGGTACTATTATTGCAACTGTAGTCAACACATCTGCTGATGAGAGTGCAGACATTCACTGTCAGATAGCAGACTTTAATCTCAAAGATCTTTCAGCAGAAATTCTCACAGGCGACATCCACGACTACAACAGCTTTGAGAACAAGAATGTAGCCTACACAAAAGCTTTCAGCGATTACGAAATCCTCACAGATGGATTCAAAACTACAATCCCTCCCTGCTCAGTTGCAAAGTTCGTGATTAAATAATATGGCAGAATGTAAAAGATGTCTGCTTCACGAGGCAGCAGAAGAGGATACACTCAAAAGCATAAAGGAGCGAATTGACAAGCTCTCCGAAAAAGAAAGGGCACCCGATGAGCTTTACGAAAAGAGGCTCAGCGAGTGCAAAAGTTGCGACAATCTCATATCAGGTGTATGTATGAAATGCGGTTGCTATGTGGAATTCAGAGCAGCGTTTAAAAAGAATAACTGTCCCAATGTGAAAGACAGAAGATGGTGAATATAGTAAAAGTACCTACCAGAACGGCAGGTACTTTGTTTTTTAACAAGATAATCATCTTACTTATTTGCAATCAATAAAGATTTTTTCTTTTCTGTGGCCATCCTTTATACCCCTGCAAGCGAAGTTTTCAATTTTGAGATTTCGGCAGTGTCTTGCCCATATGCCATAAGCGGGAAGATTTCTGAATCTCCAGCACTCAGGATAAACCTTTGTATATTCGGGGATAAAAAGTCGGTTATCTTTAATCTCTATGGCATCACGATAAGTTATATCGAAGTTTTTGAGAGTTACATCAGTACAATACTTTGTCTTAAGCTTTTGTTTGTAACCTGCAACGATTACAGGAAGCTCTACATTTGTAGCCTTTATATCTTCAACTGTTATATTATACATTTCGCTCTTGCCGTCAAAAATGTTTTTGTCTACGGGCTTTTCATCACCCGCCTCTTTGACGATTTCTGTTTTGTTTGCAGTTGCAGAAGTAACCTCTGCAGCTCGGTTGCGGTTACCTAAACGAATAAACAACGGACAAGTACATCTGTCCATAGTTATATTTTTAACTTTCACATCGTGTACCTTAGCACCATCACAAGCCTCGATTGATACCCCCGAAACAGCACCGGGATAAAGGTCTGTCATCAGGAAGGTGCAATCCTCGACAGTAACATCATAAACATCATAGGTTGTTTCTGTGCCGATTTTGAAGCAGTTTGTTCTTGAGATAACCTCGCAGTTTCTCACAGTGATACCGTGCATTTCTTTCTCACAGCCACACCAGATAGCATTTTTGAGTACAATGCCGTCATCGGCCGTTGACACAAAGCAGTGGTCAATTTCTACATTACAACTTCCTGCAATATCAAATCCATCAGAGTTTGCAACATTGCGGTTATTCCATATAACAGTATCAGTGATTTTCACACCATCACACACGAGCATTTTATATGTCCACCAAGGCGAGTCTTCAAAAATGATGTTGTGTATCTTAATATTTCTGCATTTTTCAGTAAGAAGAATCGAGCCATATTTTGACTTGTGAGCAAAGCGAATCTGAGCACGATAATCCTGACGCATCTTAATAACATCGATTACAGGTGAAGGAGTAAACATATTTTCACTGACGGGCTTAAGACCAAAAAGAGTACCATTGCCAATAAGCTTGCCACCACCGGTTATGGAAATATTATCACAGTCAAAGGCATAAATCAGAGCGTTATGTTTGTATCCTTTACCACTTGTGTTAGCCGAAAGCGAGCTATCTTTATCGATGAATAATGTCACATTACTGCGAAGAAAAATTGTTGTAGTTATATACATACCGCCACTGATTAAAACAGTACCGCCACCGTCTTTATGGCATTTGTCTATAGCCTGCTGAATGGCTTTCGCATTGGCTTCATCAGTTGCATTTATATCAGCACCATAATCTCTGATATCGTAACAATTATCAGGTGCTTGTTGTGTAAAATCGATATATTTTTCCAAGGGGTAATAGGATGAATAGTCGCCCTCTCGCACCTCGGTATAAGGCTCCCCTGTTGTTACACGAAGATCCTTTCCAAGTAATAAGGTGTTCAGCTTATCAAATATGTTTCGTTTTGTTTTCATATATTGCCTCGCAAATTAAATTGTTTTATGTAATTTTATCATATTTTCACTAAAAAATAAATAGGTAAATTAAGTGGAAATATTTATGGAGAAAAAATTATTTTATAATGTTAACGATATAATTGAACTTTATGGAGTTAAGAAAAGCTCAGCATACAGACTCATACAGGAGCTTAATGAAGAATTAAGCAAAATTGGTTTTTATACACAAAAAGGCGTGTAAATGCCGAACACTTCAGAAAAAGAGTATATATTTGATGTAAATAGTAGAAACACCGTCGGGGATTAACTTCCTCGACGGTATTTTTTTACGCTCTAAACCATTAACGAAATATGGATAAATTATGAAAAGGAATTGTGCCCTGTGGCTTCGTGTATCAATTCGTGTATCAAATTAAAAACAAAAGTCCCGAAACGCTTGTAAAATGAAGGGTTTCAGGTTTTAGTCAATTATTCCCACTCAATTGTGCCGGTTGGCTTCGGTGTGAGGTCAAAGAGAACACGGTTGATTCCCTCTACTTCACTTGTAATACGAGCTGTAATC
>JAZLDA010000075.1:0-1680 GCA_045614505.1 Acutalibacteraceae bacterium
ATGTGGTGAACGGTGCGGCAGGAACCCTCTTCTGCGGTTTTGTGTTTACGTCATCTATGACGAATGTAGCATTCTCGCATGATTGCAGGAACTTCTCAGCCTCCTCCTTTGTCTTGAAACGCTTTGAAAGCTCTGTATTCAGGGCACCGGCTCCGCCAGGCAATTCGAATGTGGCAGTTATGCGGTAGCTGCTTTCAGATGTGAATCGGTTTATCTCTCTTTCGCGCTCCACAATGAGCCTTACAGTAACGCTCTGTACTCGTCCGGCCGACAGTGCAGGCTTTACCTTGCGCCACAGCACCGGTGAGAGCTTGAATCCGACGATACGGTCGAGTACGCGACGTGCCTGTTGTGCATATACAAGATTAGTGTCAATTTCTCTTGGCTTCTCTATGGCATTGAGAATTGCATTCTTTGTAATCTCATGAAAAACGATACGCTTGGTGTTTTCGGGCTTCAGTCCAAGAACTGTATATAAGTGCCAGCTTATGGCTTCTCCCTCGCGGTCCTCATCGGATGCGAGCCAAACCATATCGGCTTTCTTTACTTCGCTCTTTAGGGTGTTTACAAGTTTTTCCTTTTCTGCAGGAATCTCATATTCCGGTTCAAAAGTATTGGTGTTTATGCTGAACTCCTTTTTCTTGAGGTCGCATATATGACCATAACTTGACATCACTTTATAATCCTTACCAAGGAATTTTTCAATTGTTTTTGCTTTGGCAGGTGACTCAACTATAACTAAATTCTTCTGCATGACACTTATGCCCTTATTATATTATTGGGAAAAATTCTTTATTGTTTCGATGGCAAAAGTAGAAAAGTTTCCCGTATAATTAAACCAAAAAAACAAAAAAAATAAAAAGAGTTGGCATCGTTTCTCCCTTAAATAATATATTATTTAAAATAGGTAACATTTTTTACCCCGGGGAGAACACATTTGCCAATCTCTTTTTATAAATCTCTCTTTTTAGAAGTTCAAGGTAGCGCCCAGTATGCCGCTTATGCCTTTTGTGTAGTAACCGGCATATTCATAGTATTTGTCGTTCAAAAGATTGCTTCCCTGTATAAAAGCGCCGATATATCTGTTTATTGTATAGCTTGCTCTTAAATGGAGGTCGTGCTTGTCGCTTACTCTCAGTCCCGCTTCTCCTTTTGAATAGTGTGTGAAGTTATAACCCAGTTTTATTGTAAGGTTCCTGATGGGACGTACTTCTACTTTTGCATTGGCTGTGACCTCTGGGCGCAACAACAGAAGGTCTCTGTTCTTGCATGTCCAATAGTCGTATCGTGCATCAGCTTCAACGTTAATCCAACCACCGTAGTCATATCCTATTCTGCTGCCTACGAACAAATCATTGGTAACTCCCTGTTCAAGGGCTGTATATATGAGGTTTGTAAGTTCTCCTGAATATGCAACGGTCTGCAATAAATCATCTTTGGTCAGAACGTATCCGGCAAATATATCAAAGTACAAAGGCTCTAAAGTCATGCGTGTACCTGCAAGAGCGTCGATGATTCTGTATGTGGGCTTAATCTGACGGTTTGCGTAGCCCCAATAAGGTGTTATACCCTCAATGGTCTTGAAACTGTTATCCTTGCGTCCGCCTGTGAATTTTCCGTAGAACGAAATTCTTTTTGTGAGAGCCTTATCCACATTCACATGAGGTGCAATCGCAAATA
>JAZLDA010000076.1:0-11798 GCA_045614505.1 Acutalibacteraceae bacterium
ACTGCATATTTATCGGCATATTTAAAGCCAACCGCATTTTCATCGGCATCAACCGCAAAGACCTCATAGCCCAGCTCCTTAGCCTTTTTTATAACATAGCTCTGAAGAAATCCTGCGCCTATAACAAGAACCTTTTTCATACTTTCCTTCTCATCAAATATATTCTTTAACTGTTTGTGCAAATGTCTCCGACACATACTCTACCTCTTCATCAGTGAGGCGGGTGTGGAGAGGCAGGGTTATCTCATTTTCAAAGAACTTATATGCGTTAGGGTAATTTTTTATATCAAACCCCAGATTTTTATAAGCTGTGTGCATAGGCAGAGGCTTGTAGTGAACATTACAGGCAATTCCATTTTCTGCCATTTTGGTTATTATCTCGTTTCTTTCTTCACCGCTTATTTCGGAAATTCTTGTGATATAAAGATGTCCCGAGCTTTGATAGTCTTCGGTATAATGAGGCAGAGTCTGAATACCGAGAGGTTTAAAAGCACTGTCGTATCTTTCGATTATATCTTTTCTTCTCTTAAGCATTTTGGGGTAACGCTCAAACTGGGCAAGTCCCATAGCCGCAGCAATATCGGTCATATTGCATTTATAGTAGGTGCCAACTATGTCATATTCCCAAGCGCCCAGCTTTGTTTTTGCGAGGGCATCCTTAGACTGTCCATGAAGAGACAGAAGCTGAAGCTTTTTATAAATTTCTTCATCATCTATTCCCGGTATGGTACGCCAGGTCAGAGCGCCGCCCTCGGCAGTGGTGAAGTTTTTAACAGCGTGGAAGGAAAATGCAGAAAAATCAGCAACGCTTCCCACCATTTTTCCGTTACGGGAAGCGCCCAGAGCGTGAGCGGCGTCGCAAATAACCGCAATTCTTCCCATAGCTCGTTGAATATCTGAAGAGGGCTTAAACAGTGACCGCTTATTTTCGGCAATCCGGAAAATCCTGTCATAATCACAGGGGATACCTGCAACATCAACGGCAATTATCGCCTTGGTTTTTTCGGTGATGGCAGTCTCTAACTTCTCATAATCCATTTGGAGTGAATCGGCATATGTATCAACAAGCACTATTTTTGCACCTACATGGTCAATTACCGAAGCGGTGGCTGTATAGGTGTAAGCGGTGGTAATAACCTCATCGCCGTCGCCAATCCCCAAAACACGAAGCGCCATTTCGGCACAGGCAGTCTGAGAATTAAGGCAAACACATCTGTTTGTACCAACATATTCACTTATTTTCTTTTCAAGAGCTTTTGTCCTGGGTCCGGTGGTTATCCAACCGGAAAGCAGGGCTTCTGCCACCTGACGAACCTCTTCTTCTGAAATATCCGGAGGAGAAAATGGAATGTTCATCATAAAAAATCATCCTTCTGAATCACTTAAAATACTTTTCTAACAAAACAAAGTCTCTCGGCTTAATATTTGTAAGGTTGACGGTCAAACGCACAAAGGTAGCGCAGCATTTTTAGGCTGATACCTTCTGTCATTTTCTCTTAAAGCCGTCAATACGGTGCCGAGAGTACTATTCTTTGATATGGTATAATTCTTTAATAAATTCTTGTTCTTCTCCACGCATAACAGGAGAGGAAAGCTGTATCCGTTTACTCACCATTACGGTACACTTCCTTTGACGATAATAATATATTATATTTTCTATATTATATTACATTTTTTCTGTTTCGTCAATATGCAATAAAACCCTGTATTTCCAAGGTTATATTTGGTATATTATTTCTATCGCCTTTTGAGCATATTTTGAGACATAGCGTCCCTTTTGTTTTACCACAGCAGGTCTGCGCACGGTTGCCGCATTTTTCAACCTGAACACGCAAAGACAGTCGTCAAATCCTACCCCTTCAATAAATTTCAGCGGTAATATGGTAGCGCCTATCCCCGCGCGGGCAAGACTAAAAGCGGTGGTAACCCCCACAACCTCGGTGTTAATGTTAAGAGAAACTCCCTCTGCCATAGACAGCTTATCAAAAAGACGTCTTAATTCCTGAGTTTTTGAAAGCGCAATAAAGGGAATATCCTTACATTCTGAAAGACTGATTTCGGGATAGGTATTCTTTCCGTTTTTGCACGAAAGAGAGGCTGCAAAACACTTTGGCACAACGAGAACCACAGGCTCGTCAGAAAGGGGAATTACATCAAGAACAGAGTCATCTACCGGAAGATTAAGTATAGAAAAATCCACTATTCCCTCTGCGGTATCTTTCTGAAGCTGTGAACTGTTTTTTTCACTGAGTACTATCTGAAGTCCCGGAAATTCTTCTCGGAGTTTTTTTATCACGTCAGACAGAAAATAAGAGGCTTTAAAGGGAGAAATTCCTATAGTCAGCCTGCCTTTTTCTCCTGTTTTAAATTCCTCCATGGAACGACGAAGCTCCTCTTCTTTGAACAGAAGCTCCTTTGCGTCTCTTATGAAATTTTCCCCTGCAGGAGTCAGCTTTAACGGTGTCTCGCTTCTGTCAAAAAGCATAACACCCAGTTCTTTTTCAAGACTCAGTATCTGTTTACTGAGTGCAGGCTGGGTTATATTTAGTTTTTCGGCTGCTTGAGAAACATTAAGAACCTCTGAAAGAAGAACTGCATACTGAAGCTGTCTTGAATTCATATCTTTTCTCCTTACACAATATATCAATTAAATAATATCATTTTTTATGATCAATTTCAACCAGCAAAAACACCCTGCAAGACGCATACTCCTTGCAGGGTGTTTTTATAAATAGAAAATGAAAAAATTTATACTTCTCCCTCGTGCTTCTTGGTGTGTTTCTTTTCGGGAGTCAGCGCTTTTTCGCCTGCCAAATACATGGCCAACAAACCAAGCAACACCATAATAACCGACACATAAATGATAACAGGAATTATTTCTTTGTAAATAAAGGTGCAAATAGCGGTTGCCACGTCTCCGCCGATAAAGAGGGCAGCAACATAACCGAAGAAAGTAAGCCCTCCTGCAAATAACGTAATCATAATACCATATCCAAATACGGTTTTGAGTATATCGGATAGCTTTTTGCAAAACTTTTTCATAACATAACCCTCCTTTACAGACCCATAATGGGCAGCCAACCCATAAGAACAACCACCTGCAAGATAAACTGCGCGGCAACCCACCACAGATTATTCTTAAAGGTCTTGCTGAAATCAGACTCTGCAATGGTCATTCCTGCATACATGCCCAGACCTAAAGGCGGGGTAATACCACACATAACGCCGCATATACAGGGCAGCATAGCAGCCGCCAGTATCGGATTAACGCCTACACTGTTAAGCAGAGTTATAAACACGGGCCCGAAGATAACAACCTGAGAAGAACCGGGAACTACCATTCCCATTACGCAAGTGATGGCACAGATAGCCAGTACCATACCGAGTTTACTGAAATTCCAGGTTGCCATAAGCTCACCTAACGTCTCTGCTACACCAAGGTCATCAAACAAAGCGCCAATCATATAACCGAATACACACACGCCTATAGCGGGTGATATGGATTTAACACCGTTTGCAAACATTTTTGCAATTTTATTTGGAGTAACGGCTGATTTATCCTTAGCAATCATACATGCATATAAAGCTGAAATACCTGCAATAAACAGCAATACTGACTTAGACAGGTACTTAGCACCGTCTGCCCCGAGACGTGCCACAAAGAAATTATCTGAAAAAGCCGCATCCAGCACGAAGGGTAACAGGATAATCAGAGGCAATAATAAAGCCTGCCAAGTGGACTTGAAGGTTTCTTTAAGGCTCGGAAGTTCTTCTTTGCTCATAGGTTTTACTTTGTAGTACTTACAGAAAGCCCACACCATAATAAGGCGCTGTGCAATAAACCATATTGCAATACCCCACAGCACCATCCAAAACTGTCCCTGTGATATATCTGCAATACCGGCTCCTGCAGCGAAGGTTGAGAAGGCTGCCATAGCCGCTACAATATTTGAGGACGGAGGTATCATATTACCCATATAGCTTGCGTTGGATTCGATATTTGCGGCAAGCTCAGCAGGGAAACCTGTGCGCTTCATTGCAGGAATGGTCAGGGTGCCGGTAGCCATTACATTACCCGGACCCGAGCCCGACAGTGCACCCATAAAAGAACTGGCAACAACAGCCGTATATCCTGCACCGCCGCTTATACGTCCTATGAGGGATAGAATTACTGCAATGCAACTATCGACAATTTTTGTCTTTGTCAACAATATGGACATAGCAACAAAAGCAACCATTGAATACAGCAACGAGGTAGAAAGTCCCTCATCAATATAACTCCACACATTGTTCCATGTACCTGTAACACACAGTAAAACAATAAATGCCAATAAAACTGCCTCATATACAGGACGTTTGAAAGCAAGAAACCATACGCAGATTACTGCCAGCATAATGCCTAAGTAGAGCAAAGATTCCATAGCAAAAGCTCCTTTTTATTCTTGTTAAGTTATAGGCGCTATTACCTTTTGGTAATATTGTAACAATAATCCGCCTATTTGTCAACATAAATTTCTTCATATAACAAACAACCGATATTTATTTGCAAAAATAATTAATTTATGGTACAATTCCAATCGGTGATAAAAATGGAAATTATGGAAGGCTGTCTGCCCTGTCTTTTGCGGCAGGCAGGCGAAGCGGCAAAAAAGGTAGGAAGTGACCCCGAGACCGAAAAAAATGTTCTGATTAAAACTAAAGAAATACTGGCTCGTTTTAAAGAGTATGAAAATGCTCCGCACCTTGCCGAAGCAATACACGGCTGTGTAAAAAAATACACAAAAAACTCCGACCCATACAAGGCGCAAAAGCAGTCCGATTTAGCGGCGGCAAAAAGTCTTATCCCCATACTGAAAAGCTTTATCGACAGCTCTTCACACAAGCTTTATTCAGCTTTGAAGGTATCCTGCGTGGGCAATAATCTTGACTCTGCTGTTTACAGCAATATGGATATAAAGGACTGCATTGAGACAGAGCTTAACACCCCTTTTACTCTTTGCGACAAGGAGATTTTTGAGGAAAAACTAAAGAATGCAAAAAGCATACTTATCATAGGTGACAATGCAGGCGAAGCGGTATTTGATAAAGTTTTTATGGACAGTTTGTCGGGTGACGTTTCCTTTACATACGCCGTCAGAAGCACACCCATTATCAATGATGTCACAGTCCTTGAAGCCAAGTCCGCAGGTATAGACAAAAGTGCAAAAATTATCGCTTCGGGAAGCACCGCGCCGGGCACTGTTTTAAGTGAAGTTTCAGAAGAATTTAAAGAAGCTTTAAAGACTGTTGATATAGTAATAAGCAAGGGTCAGGGCAACTTTGAGAGCCTGTCAGAAATAAAGGGTATCTTCTTTCTTTTAAAGGCAAAATGTCCCGTAATTGCACAGCGTTTCGGTGTTACAGCAGGCAGTTATATTTTTAAATACAATACATAAAAATTTTAAAAGCACATTCAGTACGGAGTTTTTATTCCGCAGAATGTGCTTTTGTTTTACAGCATTAAATTGTAAATGTTTGTGCAGTCCTCTTTTGTGAGCTTTACATAGCCCTCGATATAACCCGGTCTGCCATTTCCGTCGCAAAGGGTATCAACAAGATACGGAATGTCCTCTTCCCTTGCGCCAAGCTCCTTGAAAGTCACCGGCATACCCATAGAAGAAAGGAAACTTTTAAGTCGATTTATTCCCTCAATAGCTGTCTCTTCAGGGTTTTGGAAGTTCATTTCACAACCCCACACACGCACAGCCACCTGAGCAAAACGCATAATATCATTACCCAGAATATAGGTAAACATAGCAGGCATAACCGTTGCCAGTCCCGCTCCGTGAGCGCAGTCATACAGGCCTGACAGTTCGTGCTCCAAGGAATGACTGTTCCAGTCCTGTCTTCTGCCTACACCACAAACGTTAGTATGTGCCAAAGTTCCTGCCCACATAATATTTGCCCTTGCCTCATAGTTATCGGGGTCTGCAATTACACGCTTGACCTCTTTGATAACTGTCAGCATAAGTGCCTCAATAAGACGGTCAGTCACTTCTACTTCTTTAGTATCGGTAATATATCTTTCGTAAAGATGAGCTAAAATATCGGTTATTCCGCAGGCGGTCTGATATGGTGGCAGTGTGCAGGTAAGCTCAGGGTTTAAAATACTGAATTTCGGACGAAGAATTTCGGTTCGGCAACTGCGTTTTAACATTCCGTTTTCGTGGGTTATAACAGTGTTTCCGCTACCCTCGCTTCCTGCCGCCGCAATGGTCAGCACAGTGCCCACGGGAAGCGCTTTTTCAATGGGTTTGCCACTGTGATGGTCCCAGAAGTCGCCATCATAGAGAACACCGCCTGCTATTGCCTTTGCTGAGTCAATTGCACTGCCGCCGCCAACAGCAAGAATAAAGTCTACTTTTTCTTTTCTGCACAGCTCAATACCTTCGTAAACAAGTCCGCTTCTGGGATTGGGCTGAACACCGCCGAGAAGAATATATGGTATATTTTCTTTATCAAGGGAAGCCTTTACCCTGTCAATAAGTCCGCTTTTAACGGCACTGCCTCCACCGTAATGAATAAGCACCTTACTGCCGCCGAATTTTTTAACAAGAGCTCCCGCCCCGTTTTCTGTGTCTCTTCCAAAAGAAAAATATGTGGGTGAATTAAAAATAAAATTATCCATTTGTCTATCCTTTCAAGATTTTGCTTTTTTAATTATATCACATTTCACTAATGATTGGTAGACAAAATTTCTATAATTAAAGACAAAAAAATAACCCTTGACCGTTTCAAACAACTTCGGTCAAGGGTTATTTATGTTCACTCTTAATATCCAACATCTTTTTCTGTTACCTCTCTTTCTTCGTTTCAGTAACCTATCTTTTACGATTTAAAACAGAACGCCTTGAGTCTCTATGTTAATCCCGTAAAGTGAGAAGCACTTTTTTGTTTTAAAGTTTCAAACATAAGTCACTGTGGATTGATTTTTTTACCGACCGTTTACAATCCTTTTGGTCTTTCATATGTACACCGGTATCACCCTTCCTTTGACTATATATTAGCATATTTTTTTGCGCTGTGTCTATTCAAAACACATATAAATTTTTACTCTTAAAGTTATGCAAAACACAGAAATCCTTTCACTCCCATTGACAGCACTTATATTTCTGTGATAAAATTAATTTGTTGAGTTGTTAAAAAGGCTGTCCCGAAATTTCGGGACAGCCTTTATTTTATTTCGTACCGAAGAGGCGGTCACCCGCATCACCGAGACCCGGAAGAATATATCCGTTTTCATTAAGACATCTGTCTAAAGTAGACACAAAGATATGAACATCAGGGTGTGCCTGTGCAACCTTACTTACTCCTTCGGGAGCGCCGATAACAGCCATAAACTTAATATCCTTACAGCCGCGCTTCTTGAGAGATTCAATTGCATCGCAGGCACTTCCTCCTGTAGCCAGCATTGGGTCCACAAGAAGTACAAGCTTGTCTTCTATTCCGTCAGGCAGCTTGCAGTAATACTCGCATGGCTGCAGAGTTTCTTCATTTCTGTACATACCTATATGCCCTACCCTTGCGGACGGGAAAAGCACGTGTACGCCGTTAACCATACCAAGTCCTGCTCTGAGAATGGGAACGATAACGATAGCGTTATCCTTGACAACCCTTTGCGTGCAGGTCTCAAGAGGAGTTTTTACCTGCTTCTCGGTAGTGGGAACGCCCTCTTTGAGACACTCAAAGGTCATAAGGGTGGTAATTTCCTCAATAAGCTCGCGGAACTCCTTCATACTGGTTTTTTCATCTCTTAAAATCGCAATTTTGTGATTAATAAGGGGATGGTCAAAAATTGTTACATTATCATATTTTTTCATAGGTAAATTACTCCCAGAGCCGTTTCTTAGTCGGCCTTTTTCTTTGCGTGAAGAAGGATATTGGTGATAATACCGAGGATAAGAGCGCCGGCAATAGCGGTAATGGTTACCTGACCTATCTTCATTGCCATACCGCCGATACCTGAAATAAGGATAACGGAAACGGTAAAGAGATTAGCATTATCCTCAAGGTCAACCTTCTGAATCATCTTAAGACCGGAAACTGCGATAAAGCCGTAAAGGGTAATGCAAACGCCGCCCATTACACAACCGGGGATAGAATCCAGGAATGCCACAAAAGGAGAAACGAAAGAAATAAGAACAGCCATTATGGCAGTGGTGGTAATGGTAGCAACGGAAGCGTTTCTGGTGATAGCTACGCAACCTACAGACTCACCGTAAGTAGTGTTAGGGCAACCGCCGAAGAAGGCGCCTACAGCAGAGCCTATACCGTCACCAAGCAGTGTGCGGTGGAGACCGGGCTCTTCAAGAAGGTCTTTTCCGATAATGCTGGAAAGATTCTTGTGGTCGGCAATATGCTCTGCAAATACAACGAATGCAACGGGAATGTAAGCAACAGCTATGGTTGCAAGATAGGAAACCTTGAAATCACCCATACCCTTTAAAGCATTTGCAAATGTAAACTCAGGAAGAGAAATAAAGGTGCTTAATCCCACACCATCGGCAACAAGCGCTTTAAAGGGAGCAAAATCAATAATTTTAAGGGCATCGCTACCTATAGCATAACCGATACCTGTGAAAATCATACCAACTGCATAACCTGCAAGAATACCGATGATAAAGGGAATAAGTTTTACCATTTTCTTGCCGTAGGTAGAGCAAAGCACTACAACAAAAAAGGTAACAAGCGCACAAATAAAGGATACCCAACTAAATCCGCTCATAACAAAGGAGCCGTTGCTGTCCTGTGGGCCGTAAGAAAATACATCCTTAATAGCGGCGCCTGCAAGAGAAAGACCGATAATTGCAACTGTGGGTCCGATAACTGCAGCAGGCATAAGTTTATTTATCCAGCCTACGCCTACGAATTTAACCACAATGGCGATAATTACATAAACAAGACCTGCGAATACCGCGCCTATAATAAGACCCAGGTAGCCAAGGTATACAGAGCCGAGTGCTCCGGCAAAAGCAGCTACCATAGAGCCGATAAAGGCAAAGGATGAACCTAAAAATACCGGGCTTTTAAACTTTGTAAAAAGCTGATACACGATAGTACCTACACCTGCGCCGAAAAGTGCCGCAGAAGCGCTCATACCGTTACCTACAATGGACGGTACCGCAATTGTTGCCGCCATGATAGCAAGTAACTGCTGAATCGCAAAAACTATCAACTGTCCGAATTTTGGTTTGTCATGAATGTTGTAAACAAGTTTATTCTCCATAGTGACCCTCCGTAAATATAAATTGTAAGATAAAAGACTTGACTTTCATCCACAAAGATGATTATATCACATATACACAGTTTTTTCAAACATTATATTACTTTTTTTGACATTTTTTTAAAAATTTATCTTCACAGCTCTTTTTCATAGTTTTTTGTTTTTACAGGCGCACCGAAGAAGAGTAATGTTATAAAAGCCAGAGTTGACAAACAGCACTGAATAAGGTATAAATAATTTAGGATTTTTCTTTGAGGAGGAAATATTATGAAATGTATTTATTGTAACTTTGAACACGCAGAGCCCTTTCAGTTCTGTCCCCACTGCGGCGCAGACAACCGTTATTCTGCTCCCGTAAGCGTAGCTCCCGTAAGCGTGGCTCCCGTAAACGTGGCGGCAGAGAGAATTTTGCCTGCTTTAAAGGATAACTTATTCTTGGCAATCTGTATTCTTATAAGTATTTCGACCGGCTTTTCACTTATAAGCGGAAGCATATCCGTTATCAATATTCTTCTCACTATATTTTTATGGCTCACATACTCTAAGGGCCGTAAAAATATCGTTGACTCAAACCACTTAAAAAGCATAAGCGGCACTGTTTTTGCAAGCTATGTAATAAACTTTGTTTTATATGGACTTGTCATTTTTTTAGGTATTATATTCGCCCTTATTTTTGTGCTTGCCTCCGCAAATACAGAACTTAATGAAGCCTTTATGGAAGGCTTTGCCGAAGGACTGAGAATTTCAGGAATGAGCCCCTATGAGTTCGAAGCAATGATGGGCGATATAGGAATGGGGTTTGAATCCTTTACCTCTGTGATCGGTTGGGTATTTTTCCTGGTTTTCACTATCGTTGGCACTGTAGGCATTATTATCAATGCTCTGAGTCTGGGAAAAATCCATCGACTTGCAAAATCTACATACAAAAGTGTAGAAAGCGGATTTTTAGCACTTAATAAGGTTAATGCTGCTAAAAACTGGTTGATTGTATTAGGTGTCTTCTCGGCAATCTCCGCACTGTCCACGCTTGCAAGCGGAGAATTCCTCGCCACCGTTGCGGCTGGTTCAGACGCTGCCGCATCGATAATTGCCGGTGTGCTGATTAACAAAAAACTTATTTCCGCACGGTAATTAAATACTAAACAACAAAAAATCTCGTTCCTAAGAACGAGATTTTTTGGTATGTCGCACCGATTTAGATATCTTTGTCTTTCAATAAATAATGCAACATTTTTTCGGGACTTTCTAAAAAGTTTTTTGTAAGTCTAAAGTGCTCCGTATCTTGATATTTTACACTTTTAATTCCGTCTTGCGAAAATTCTAAGATTTGCGCATTTGGAAAAGTCATGAGAATTGGCGAATGAGTTGCTATTATGAATTGAGAATCTTTTTTTATCAAAGAATTTATTTCGACTATTAAGGATAGCAATCGGTTTGGTGATAAAGCAGCTTCAGGTTCGTCTAATATGTAAAGTCCGTTACCGAAAAAACGATTTTGAACGATAGATAGAAAACTTTCCCCGTGGGACTGATTATGTAAAGAAACTCCCCCGTATCCTTGGATAATAGGCGCATCAAATGATGGCAACTTATCCATATCGTCAATATTTGTAGCGACATTATAAAGGCTCTCGGCACGCAGGAAAAAACCGTCTTTAGCATAGCTGCGTTTTGCAACAGTAATATGCTCAAATAGTTCAGAGTGAGTGGCGTTTGTGGAAAATGTGAAATTCTTTGAACCACCCTCAGCATTAAAGCCATAAGCAACTGCAATTGCTTCAAGTAATGTGGATTTACCGGTTCCATTTTCACCAACAAAAAATGTTACATTTGAGGAAAAGCAAAGTTCCTTTTCTTGTGACAAATACTTTATAATAGGTAAATTGTTTAGATATGAGTTTTTATCTAATTTATCATCGAACAAAATGCTGCTTATATAATTTGCGGATATCATTTCATATTCTCCTTGGCGGTACGGCAAGAAGCGACAAGCATTACGCGTATAGTGGTGCATTTTTCAGAAAGCGATTTGTACTGTATAGCGTCAATATAATTTGTTCTATGTAAAAGTTCGAGCCAATAGCCTGTTTCACTCGCTTCCTTAAGAGCAATTTCAAGTTTGGAAATAAAATCTTTCTTACCTTGTGCATAGTTTGCTTCGTGGATATTTGCGCCAATAGAAGTGCCCGAACGACCAATTTGATTTGAAATAACTGTTTCGTGTTGTGAACGGAGGTATTTGACAAGATTTATTATATCTACTGCGAGGTCCATAGATAATGTCCTAAGTTTTGATTCAGACATTTTAGCACCTACTTTCTAAATAAAGTATAGCAAAAAATAGTTAATTTGTAAAGTGATGTATCGGCTACGCCGAAATGATGTAGTGCTTCGCACAGTGATGTTACTACGCAGTGATGTGATGTGTTCCATTTCACTTGCCGAAGGCAAACATCACTGCCGAAGGTAACATCACGCCATAAGGCACATCACGTTCCGCTTGCGGAACACATCGTTCCAAAAAGAAAAAGCACTC
>JAZLDA010000077.1:0-1670 GCA_045614505.1 Acutalibacteraceae bacterium
GTGGTTCCATCGGCAAGAGTTAAGAACACTTTGTCTGCTTCAAGAATATAGAGCGCCGCCGAGGTTTTGCTTGTAATATTAGCGCCACTGAGAACAATTTGCAACTTCGCCGTATCGGGTGCATTAACGATCAGCATACCGTCAGTCAGCTCACCCGAAACAACATAGGTCGCTTCTTCGGTGATCGTAATTTTTGAGCCCGAGATTTTTACGCTGTTTGAACTCGCAGTAGCCGTTGTTCCACTCAATTTAATAGTAACCGCTTTGCTTTCGTCATAATCGGTTTTACTGTCACGCTCGGTAAACATATCCGCATCGGTTTTTGAAAAGTCAACCTCTACGGGGGTAGCGTTGGATGCTGTACCGTCCTGATTATCGCTCGGTGTATTATTCTTATCGTTTCCGCAACCTGCAAGAAGCGAAAGCATTAATGTTAAAATTAGTACAACAGATAATATCTTCTTCATAAAATCACCTATTACAATTCTGTACCGACCGTTTCCTGTTTAGACACGGCAATCTCAAGATTTCCGTTACGACAGCGAATTTTATCAATCATCTCTTTTTCTCGAGTAACGTCACGAAGCATTACGTTGTATGTAAGCTTAAACATACTGCCCATATTGGTGCTCTTTACACGGACAAGATCGTGAGAGGTTGTAAACTCAGCGAAGACATCATCAAAAATGCCTGAATAATCCAAATCTTCGGGGATGGTGATAGTAAAGGTCTTAAAGATGGCGGCATTTTTCTTGGTGCCAAAATCCAAGCGGTTATAAAGTACGAACATAATGCACATCACGACCGTAAAGAGAACAGCAAAACCAAGATAACCCATACCTGCTATAAGACCTGCGCCCATAGCTAAAAACAAGGTGCAGATTTCCTTTGCCGTGCCGGGAACAGAGCGAAAACGCACAAGACTAAAAGCACCTGCTACCGCAACACCTGTACCTACGTTACCATTTACCATCATAATAACAACGCAAACTACCGCAGGGAGCAAAGCCAACGTTACAACAAAGCTTTTGGTATAGCGTGTGCGATACATATAGGCAAATGCCATTAAAATGCCGATAACGAGAGATGCCCCTAGGCACAGTAAAAAGTCGGTCACGCTGATGACCGCCGTTAAATCCGTATCAAATAATCCTTTAAATAAATTTTCAAGCATTTGTAGTTACCTCCAACATATTATATGAGTTCATTTTATGGTTTTGCGGAAAAATCAGCGTTCGGTACGCTGTTCCGTATTTGGAAAATGGGGTTTTATATATCCTTTCTCTTGAGAGTACCTCTGTCATCCAAAGTGGAATACCGCCTGAGCATTTAATCTCCATGAGCACCTTGCCTTCAGGCAAAATCGGTGTGCCGTATACATTCGATAGCAAAGACAGATCCTCTTGTCTGCAAAGTATATTATCGTCAAAGGTTATACGGAAGTCACTGCCGTCATTTGAGTAATAGGCTTCTCGTTCATAAGATAGAAACACCGTGGGATGAAGCGTGCCGTACAGTTCCATAAAATAATCAATTTCGTTTGATATTTGTGTATGCTTATCGGTATGTTTTTCACCTAACAACCACCTCATTGCTTCGGCTTCTGATAGAGATATTCTACGTTTATATACCACGTGCTTATATTTCTTTTTGAGTTCTACAAAAACTGT
>JAZLDA010000078.1:0-16868 GCA_045614505.1 Acutalibacteraceae bacterium
CTGATTGCCATCATAGGAACAAGCAGAGCAGCGATCATAACTACTGAAAGAACTACAGCTAAGAGTTTCTTTTTCATTTTAAATCACCTTTTTTTCCTTTTCAATATTTTTTCATAATATCCCTAAGGACAATTACTTGAGTTTATTATAAACATTGATAGCACTAATGTCAACTCTTTTTTTTAAAATGCACAGATTTTTTCGAAAATTTACAAGCCTTTTGCCATAAATATTATAATACGGTAAAATTTATCAGTATTTCACACTATTCATTGGAAAGTTCAGAGCGCAGGCTCAACTCCCGCCAACCTGAGCTTCATTGCAGCAAGGTCTGTTGTATTCACCTCGCCGTCGCCGTTTAAATCAGCCGCCGCTTCATCTGCTTCTCCAACTCCCGCAAGAAACAGCTTCATCGTTGCAAGGTCTGTTGTATTTACCTCGCCGTCGCCGTTAAGGTCTCCGGATGTGACCGTTATAATAATGTCGGCAAGGGGTGTCGGATAAGGCATCAGGGAAGTATATGTCCATTCACCCGCGGTAAAACGAAGAGAGGCAAGCTCTGTCATTTCCTTAATTTCGGTTTTGCCGTCGGAGTTTAAGTCTCCAAAACCGTAAATTTCACTTGCTGTTACATTTGCATCCTTGCCGAAAGAAGCAAAGCTATCATCACTTATTACCTCAGCGAGAACATAGGCTCTCGTCACACTTCCCGATGCATTTCCAAGGAGTCCGCCTGCAACAATGGCGGTAACTCCGCCTTCAGCCACAACATCATAAATCTGAGAATAGGTACCGGTAACGCCTGCAATGCCTCCCGCAACGGTACTGCCGACAACCTGAACGTTGGTTGCGCAAAGATATATATTACCGTTGTTTCTGCCGGCAATACCGCCTGCGGCATTATTGCCTATAACCAGTCCCGAACAGTAGGCTTCCTTAACAGTCCCCAGATTAAAGCCGCAGACAATTCCCAGATTGGCGGTAGAAACACCTGTGCGGTCATAACCCGCAAGACTTTCTTCGGTTATGCTGTCGTCGGGCTCGGTCCATACATTTTTATCCTCGTAATCGATTGCTCCGTCCACCGGCTGAGAAGCGGTGTTTTTAGAGGACATATTTATTCCCGTTGTGCCGTCAACGGATGCATCGACAATTCTTAAATTCTTTATAACGCCCTTGCTGACTCCGAAAAGTCCGCAATAATTATAATAAGCTTTATTTATTGTCAGTCCGGAAATCGTATAGCCGTTTCCGTTAAACTCTCCGGTAAAGGGTGTCTTTACCACCGCACCGATAGGAATCCAACCGAAGCCGTCGTTGTAAAAGGCGCCGTCCTCTGAGAAATCCTCCTCTGTAAAGGTTATATCGTTCATAAGAAGGTACGTGCCAGAAAGATTGTTGCGTATGTTGTTCAAATCTTCTTTGGTATATATATATGTATAATCGGGATTGACGGTTATCTCAGCCGAAACATCGGGAAGGGTCACAGTACCGTTTTTGGTGTGGCAGGTAATGTTTGTGAGGGTTATGGTAGCAGTGCCCGCTTTACGGGAAACACAGGTTACTGTATGAGGTTTTCCCGAGGGTGTAAAGCTTATGGTATATTCCCCTGTATTAACATCAAAGCCCAAACCGCTTCCCTTATAGCTTAAGAAGTAGTTATTATAGGCTATATTGGCACTCAAAGCAGTTACTTCAGAGGAAACACTTATAAGAAGCTGTGCGCTTTCGCCTACGGTTATTTCGGTTTCTTCAAAGGAAATAGTTATGCGAGGCTCAGCGGCGCTGACACAAACAAAGGTGAAGCAAAAACACAAACACAGGAAAAATGCAGTCAATTTCTTTAACATATTATCCCTCCGCAAGATAGAGTTTCAATGAAGCTAAGTCGGTGGTGTTTATAAACGAGTCCTTATTATAGTCGGCAAGATCATTAATTTGTGAAGCGGCGCCCGCAAGATAAAGCTTTAAAGCCGCAAGGTCGGTGGTATTAACAACACCATCGCCGTCAGCATCTCCCCTTGTTGCTTTATCTACCGTAAAATTATAGGTAACGGAAGAATAATAATGCTCGTCTAAGTCTGCGGCGGTTATGTCGTTAATATTAATACTTATCTGTCCTGCGGCTTTTGCGCGGAAAACAAAGGACACCGTAAAGGTAGTGCCGTTGCCTGTATTTATGTACCTTACCTTGCCGGATTCATAATTATTACCCATGCCGTCAGAAGTGCTGACAAAGGAAATTTTATCCGCATCATATTCAACGGTATATCCAAACGCTTGCACCTGCCGTCCTGCGTCAAAGGTGATATTAAGTATCACCTTCTCGCCCACCTGAAGGTAGGCGTTTTCCTTTTCCACCGTCACTCCTGACGCGGCGGCGGCAGAAAAAGGCAGGGCGAACAGCATTATAGTAAGTATCAGAAAGACACACAGCAGCTTTTTCATTAATAAACTCCTTATTTATATATACATTACAATATCATACACTTTACATTATACTTCATAATGAACTTAAAATCAACAGGATAAAAAAGTAAGCCCGACCGCAGTGCGGTCGGGCAATAAGTTTCAAAGGAATTAGATTGCACCTGCAAGCATTAATTTAAGAGCCGCAAGGTCAGAGGTGTTCTCTTTTCCGTCACCGTCAACATCGGGATTAACAACATCCTCGCCTCTCTCATCAGTTGCCAAGAAAAGTTTGAGAATAGCAAGGTCGGTGGTATCACTTTCTCCGTTGCCGTTAACATCACCTGGAACGGTAATTTCGGTTGACTCGGTTACGGTAATAACACAGGAAGAGCCGTTTACGACAACTTCATCATTGCCGTTTTTAGCAGTAGCGGTAAGCGTAACAGTTTTTTCGCCTACAACTGAAGCGGTGAAGGTTAATTTTGCAATACAGCCGTCTTCGGAGAAAGCGGTGTCGCTTGTTACGGTAACGGTATTGCCGGAAAGAACAGCAGTGCCCATATCACCGTTTTCTGCGGCGGTAAGGGTAATGCCTGCGGGCAGTTCAAGAGAAATGCTGATTTCGGTAACTGATGGGTTGCTTTCCAGTATAACATCAACCGTTACGGACTTGCCTTCCTCTACAGTTGCATCTTCGAAATATACTGCGGTAGTTCCGAAAATATCACCTGCACCGATTTGTGCGTCATCCTTATTAATTGTGTAGGCTGATACACCGATGCTGAGTGTAAAAAGCATGAAACAAGTAAGAATAAGGCAAAGGATTTTTTTCATAACAATTCCTCCAAAAAATTTAAATACCATTTTTAGTCTATCATACTTGCTGTCGGTTGTCAATTGTATTTTGACTACATATTATCATAGAGGCCCTGCGCTTCAAGAGCAGAAACGGCAGCAACAACAGCGTCCTTATCCTCTTTATAGGTCACACCGTACCACTTATCCTCGGCAACCAGAACTTTAACTCTCTTTTCGTTTCTTTCAATAAGCTCTGCAACTGCCATAGGCAGGAAACATTCGGATTTGGGAACGTTTATTTTTTCTTTAAGGAAGTCAATGAAGTTTTTCTCAAGATAACCGAATATATCGGCTGTAAAGCCCCACATATTCATAGATACAACGGTATCGGGCTCCATCTGAATCCAGTTTTCGCCGTCTTTTGTATAGCGGCAATTTGCGTCAATTTTTGTTCTTTCCTCAATGTATGTAAGGAAGCCGTTTTCTGCTTTGCAGACACCACGGGAAACGGTGCCGTTTTCGGTGAGAGTATTAGCAAGGCGGAAGCCTACCATTGCATAGTCACCTGTTTGGGCTTTCAGAAAATCATACATTTTTGCAAATGCGGTTTTTCCGTAATAGTCGTCGGCATTTACAACTATAAAGGGCTCGTTTACAAGGTCCTTACAGCAAAGAATTGCCTGAGTGGTTCCCCAGGGCTTAGTTCTGTCAAGGGGAGCGGTAAAGCCTTCAGGCAAATCGTTTATTTCCTGGAATGCGTATTCAACCTTTACCTTTTTAGCAATTCGGTCACCCACAATTCGCTTAAAGTCTTCTTCGATTTCGTGCTTGATAACAAAGACTACCTTATCAAAGCCTGCTTCAAGGGCATCGTAAACCGAGAAGTCAAGAATAACCTCTCCGTTCCTTCCGATGGGTTCGAGCTGTTTAAGTCCGCCGAATCGGCTGCCCATACCTGCCGCCATTACTACCAGTGTTGCATGAAAATTCATATATCTTCTTCCTTTCGTTTGTCTTTGGCTTTAATGTTTGCATTAGCCTTTGCATCAAAGCCTTCAGTGCTTTCTTTCATAAAAAGAATCTTAATGGTCATAAGCAATAACTTAAAATCCAAAAATATGGAATACTGCTCAATATATATAAGATCCATTTTTAGTTTGTCTTCAGGGCTTGTATTATACTTACCGTAAATCTGCGCATAGCCCGTGAGTCCGCCTTTTACGCGGTGGCGCATATTGAAATCGGGGTACATTCGGGTGTACTCGTAAACGTTTTCCACTCTTTCGGGTCTGGGTCCCACAAGAGACATATCTCCGAAAAGAATGTTAAAAAACTGAGGCAGTTCATCAACACGCACGGGGCGGATAATCTTTCCTACGGGGGTGATTCTGTCGTCGTTGTTTTCCGCCTTCTTTGCGCCGTCCTTATCAGCATCCACCACCATAGAACGGAACTTTAATACATTGAAGATTTTTCCGTTCTTGGTAACGCGGTTCTGTTTAAAGAAAACGGGACCTCCGTCGCATATTTTAATTGCCAGAGCGGTTATAAGCATTATAGGCGAGGTAACAACAATGCCCACGAGGGAAACAAAAATATCTACAATTCTTTTTATAAGCTCTTGTTCAGGGCGCAGTCCTCGGTTGCGGCACATCATAACAGGGGTATCAAAAATCTGTATCTGGTCGGAATTACGGATAATAACGTCCGTGCTTGAGGGCAGAACATAGGTACGCTTCTGCTTCGAGTAGCAATATTTCAGCAGGTCGTTTTTCTTAGTCTTATCAATATCGCAAAGAAGGACTGCCTCAAAGGAGTCTATAAGCTTTTTGATTTCCTCATTATCGGTACGGTTAACAGAAACACCGCGCTCTATATTAAAGCGATCGGGAATTTTGGACATCTTTCGGATAATCGCAGTTCCCTCAGCGTCATCAGCGAATATTGCAAGCATTCGTCTTGCGGGATAAAGACGGAAATAAATAGAATTTGAAGCATAGGCGCTTACAAGGGCTATGAGAATCTGATAAACAAAGCCCCAGATAAAGGGCGCAAGCTCAACTATATGCCCTGCAATAAGGCAAAGCTCAAAATACATTATAACATTGGTGAACACCAGTGACAGGCAAAGGCTATAGGCAACCTCATGCAAACGGTTAACACCGATTTTGAACGCGCCGTACAGTTCTCCGAAAAGAACGACAAGCAACAAGTAGGACGCAATAACCACATAGTTACCTGCAAGGGAATGCATTGTTTCGCCGTAGCTTGTATACCAGACGTTCGTAAAGCCCAGAGCCATTGCGATAATAACCAGAAATTTGATCACCACCATAATGGTCTTTCTGATTTTAATTAAAAATTTCATTTTGATTCCTCTCGGCAATAGTTCTAATTGTACCACTATTTATATATAAGTATACAAGATTCCCTCATTTTGTCAAGTGAAAGGATATGCCCTATGCTGTCTTTAGCAATACCCGTTCCGGTTAAAAGAAAAACCTTAAAAGAGAGGCTTCACCTTTGCCCCAAGGAAAGAATAGTCAAAGACAGCTTTTCCGGATATTATGGAGAAATAAACATTTACAGGATATATCATTTCTCACCTTGCCCCTTTTTTACCGCCGAAAGGCTGAGCACTGCTTTAAACGAAAAGCTTTATGCACCCGACACGAAAATCCCTGAGGAGTATCTGAAAAAAGCCGTTCTTTTAAGGCTTATAAACAAGCTCAAAGAAAATTCCGGTAAAACGGTTTTTCTCAGTAATCAGTTTTGTGATACGCCCCTTTTAGGGCAGCTCTGCCGCTATTCAAAAAAGGTTTACATAATGGGTGACTCTCTCCCCGTAGGTGTCGAAGAAATATACAAAAAATACGGCACACTGCCACAGTGCACACACTTGCCCGTAGCGGCAGATTTTTGCCCCGACACAAAAGAGCCCTTCGAGATAAGTTTGCCCGAAGAGCTCCGAAATATCTGTCCTAAAGAATTTCCCCACTTACTTTTCGCCGCTCTGCTTTACAAAGAAAACGGAGTGATGATAATCTGAAATTTTTACAGTTTTAAAAGGGTGTCTACTGCATTTTTCAGCACAGAGGTGTCAGCTTTTTCAATACAGCCGTTGTCCACCATTACCGCCATATCGGGATTTATGGGCATTTCGGCAAGGAGAGGAACGTCCAGCTCCTGGGCAATGCTCTGAGTTTTGCCTTCACCGAAAAGGCGCAGCTTTTTACCGCAGTCGGGACACTCTATATAACTCATATTTTCTACTATTCCAAGTACGGGAATATTCATCATCTCAGCCATTTTATAAGCCTTTTTGACAATCATGGAAACGAGATCCTGAGGAGAAGTGACTATAATAATTCCCGAAAGAGGAAGGCTCTGGAAAACGGTCAGTGGAACATCGCCTGTTCCGGGAGGACAGTCCACAAACATATAGTCAACGTCGTTCCAGATAACGTCACTCCAGAACTGTTTAACTGCTCCCGCAATAACAGGACCGCGCCAAACCACGGGAGCTTCGGCGTCCTCAAGAAGCAGATTTATAGACATAAGTTTTATGCCCTCTTTGGTAACTGCGGGAAAAATTCCAAGTTCGCTGCCCTCAGCTCTGTCTTTTATACCAAAGGCTTTTGGAATAGAGGGGCCTGTAATATCAGCATCAAGTATGGCAACCTCCTTGCCCTCTTTGCGCATTGCAACGCTGAGAAGAGAGGTAACCATAGATTTACCTACACCGCCCTTACCGCTGACAATGCCTATAACTTTTTTTATGTTATTGAGCTCATTGGTAGGCTCAATAAGGCTTTGAGGCTCTCTCGATGAGCAATTTGCAGAGCAACTGCTGCAGTCGTGTGTACATTCTGTCATTCTTATCACCTTATTTCAAAACTATAGCATTATTATTGTATTATATTGTGTGCGTTTATGCAAGAGGAAATTGATATAAAAAACAGCCTTAACTGTTAAGGCTGTTTATAGGTTTTAAAACTGCGGAACACCTGCAAGGTGAAGCTTCAATGACGCAAGGTCTCCTGTATTTATCACTCCGCTCTTGTCAACATCTGCTCCCTCACTGACGGTCTCCGAAGCACCTGCCAGATAAAGCTTCAAGGCAGCAAGGTCACTTGTATTTATGTTGCCGTCGCCGTCCACATCGCCACGCACGAAGGTAAGTATGGGAATTTCACCCGATTCCATATTAAAGAAGACTCTGTCACCGTTTTCGGCACTGAAATCGTTCTGAGCATCGTAGAATAACTCAAGTCCGCAATCAGACGCATTACGGGTCAAGGTGAAGTTTAAACTAAAAATAAGTCCGTCTTCCGTATACAGCGCATTCGGGAGAGAAATAAGCACTGCTATTTCTCCGGCGGCAGGAGTACCAACCGTAATGTCTGCATTTATATTATCGGTTGTTATCCCGTCAAAAATAAGAGAAGCAACGTCATATTTAATTCTTACGACACCTACCGAGAAGCCGGGGTTATTCTTAATAAACACCTTGACAGTAGTGGCTTTGCTCGCAAGTGTGGGAATGGTTTCGGTATAAATAACGCCGTTTGTTACAGGAATTATCACACTTTCTACAACCTCATCGCACACCTTACAGCGGTATTCGCCCGCACCCTCATTTTCGCTTGTAGGCGCGGTGATAACCGTTAAAGAATTTTTGATATGAGGAGTTTTTTCTATTTCGCGACTGCTTATCAAATGATTACAGTCCTCACAGCGGGTCTCTGCAAGACCGTTTTCACTGCAGGTAGGTTCTCTGACTATAATTTCATCGGCAGCAGTATGTCCTAAAGCAGGAATGGTTTCGCTTCCGGATTTTTCTTCTCCGCAAACAACACAAAGATATTCTTTCAGACCCACTTCACTGCAGGTAGGCTCCTTGGTAACTGCCCAATCCATAAAATGCTCGCCAAGGGGGGTCTCTTTAGTTTCCAGAACGAAATCGCATCTGTCACAGTAGCGGGAAGCAACACCGACATTAACACAGTCTGCAGGATAGGTGGTACGCCAACTGCCATTATCGTGACCCAACGCCTTAATGGCTTCCACATATTTGTAACCACAGGTGTTACAGTTTCTATAATGAGAGCCGTCTTCTGTACAGGTAGGCTCCTTTGTTACAATGAATTCTTTTCCTTCATAATCGTGACCGAGAGCAGGTGTTTTCCTTATGGTGCCCTCAATCGGCTGAGAACAATACAGACAAACCTGAGCCATTACACCCTCAGTATCGCAATCAGCTTCTTCAACAGTCTCTTCACCGCCTCTTGCTACATGGGCGGTTTTATCAATAGGTGTTGTTTTAACAGCGTTACAGATAGTGCAGATATATCTGATTTCGCCTTCCTTTGAACAGCTGGGCTCCGTTCTACCCTCGTATATATATGTATGATTACAGCTTACATGTATTACGCCGGAGATAAATTCCGCGTCAATAGGCTGCGCATCGTTGTTACAGATATTGCCTTCTTCTGCAGAAACAACTATCTGGGCATCGCCCGAAAATGCGCCTATACTTAAAGTAAGGGTGGCAAGTGTGCCCACCTCGGTGCAGTCACTATCCAGATGATAGAAAGCAAGGGTGGATGCTCCCGACTGATTGGAAAACTCAGCGCTTACTCCGTTTACTTTGCATTCCACAGACTTTAACGCAATATTCTCACTGCCGTAATCAAGATTCAGTATCATTACCGAAAATCCCGGATTGCAATCAATGGACAGGTCGACACTTACTTCACTGTACGCAGAAGTGCTGCTGACCGACGGAGACACGGCAAGCGAGATGTAATTAAACACGTCTTCAGCAGACGCCTCAAAATCATCACCGGCCGCAAAAACTCCGAAGCAGGAGTAGGAAACAACCATAACGATGCAAAGAAAAACAGCAATTAATTTCTTCATAAGATTACTCTCTCTTTTTAAATGTTTTATATATTCTACTTCATTCTATCATTGATTTTAACGCAAGTCAACAAAAAACATGAAAGCAACCTAAAAAATAGGTTGCTCTTTAAATTTGCCGATTTTTCGCTCTGATTTCTCACAGCAAAGACAAAAAATCATTTACTATGTAAACTGTGTAAAAATTTTCTTGTTGCCCGTGGGGGGTGAATAGTCAAAACGGTCAATATGCTCACCCTTATAAAAATATTTTATGGGAGGCGAATAAGAAGACTCAAAGCTGTCAATAATAATTAGTTTAACCTTCATTTTTTCGGGTATTATGCTTTTTATATAAACCCCTGCCACATTACCCGCTTTTGTATCGTAATTCTCGGCAAGTCCCGCAAGGTTTGGAGTGAGCTCCACAAAAACGCCGTAATCCTCAACACTTCTGACCACTCCCGAAACCGTTTGCCCCGGCGAAAAGAGTGCGGCGTTTTCCTCCCAGGTGCCAAGAAGCTCCTTGTGGGAAACGGTGATTTTGCCGTCCTCGGCTATGTTTTTGAGAATCACCTTTATATCGTCGCCCACGCTGAACCTGTCACGCGGGTGGGCTATGCGGGATACAGAAATAGAGTCAATGGGCAGCAGCGCAACCACTCCGCATCCGATATCACAGAAGACGCCGAAGCTTTCAAGATGCGTGATACGGGCGTCCATAATATCTCCGCAGCGCATATTATTCAAATGATTATTTATAAATTTCTCCTGAGCCTTTCTTCGTGAGAGCATAGCGACAGGCAGTCCCGAAGCATCGGTGGTTATATCGGTAACGGTAAAGCAGACGCTTTTGCCTACTCGGGAAATAATGGCAATATCTCTGGCTTTTCCTTCGGCAATGCCCAGCGCTCCCTCTTCCCTTTTGATTATTCCCTTCAATGAGCCTAAATCAACCGTTAAATCGTGAGAAGAGTCGCAAAGAAGCGCCGTGGCTTCAAGTATTTCTCCGGTTTTTATTGCTTCCGTAAGCTGAGAGACGGTGTAATAAACTCTGCCCTCGCGCTCATTTGTTTTTCTTCCTTCAGGATAAAACTCTTTCATTATTATCATGCCCTTCTTTTTATCTGATACTATGTATATGATAAAAAGGACAAAATAATGATAACGAAAAAAGAAAACCGATGCATTGCATCGGTTAGATTCTTTAAATATCTGCGGCTATGTCTGCAACGGTAACGTCCACTCTTGTAATGGCGTTGCCTGTCATATTCTGCAATTTCTCTTTAACGCTCTGCTGAACGTTTTCGGCAACCTGCTTTGCATTGGCGCTCTGATAAATTTTTATATGAATATCAAGGGCAACCGCGCCGTTTTTCTCGGTAACGTGAACGGGTTTGAAAATCTTGCCGCGGTTAAGAATGTTTTTAAGGTCAACACCCTTTTCGGCAAGACCTGCAACGCCCTCAACCTCTTTAACGGCAATGGTAGCCATATTTTCAAGTACTTCTGCATTTATTGTGAGATTGCTTCTGCTTTCCATAATTATATACCTCCGGACCTTTAAAAATTCTTTGGTTCTTCATTTTTATATAGTATAACACATTTTTTTAAAATTCTCAACCGTTAACTGTAACAATTTTTATATTGTTTAATGAAACCGAGCACTGAGAGATTACGGCATCCTGTATCTGTACCGACTCCTGAGTACTCACCGACTCCTTTTCCACCACGACGGTAACGGAATCTTCCCCGATTATGGCAAGAACTCTGCCAAAACCCTTTGCCGTGAGCAGATTTTCAATAGCCACCTCGTCGGTTTTTCTTTTGGCAATAGCAGTTGCCTTTTCTGTGGCGGCAGACAAAGCCGCTTCATTCTGACCTGCCGAAAGAATCGCTTCTTTCACCGTTTCCTCGGCGTCGGCATATGCTTTTTCTCTGTCCTTTTTTGCCTTTTCAAAATAATCCTCCTGCGCCTGCGCGCCCACTGCTACTGCGTCGCCTTCCTGCTCACCGGACACAAATGACGTTTCTCCCATATACTTTGCGTTATTTGAAGAATATTTCATATTGAGCCACACTGCCGCGCCCAGCACCAATACCATTGCAACGAGCGCAATATGACCTGACGTAAAAACCTTTCCTTTTTTCACCCTGCATAACCTCCTATGTAAACTCTTTTTGATGTAATGCCCAGAGCCGCCGTAACGGCGCCGGTAATTGCTTCTTTTACCTGCTGACTGCCACCTGTATCGCAAACTATTGCAACACCTCTTATCTGCGGCATATACTCAGTAATAATAAGCGCCTCCTCGTTTCCGTCGGAGGTCCTAACGGTAATTGCCTTTTTCTTTTTATCACTGCTTGTATCCCGTCCGTTTTCATCACTTTTTTCAGTGCTGCTGTCCTCAGTTTCACCTGCATATTCACGTCTGATTCCTGTTTCAAGGGTGACTATGACCCTTGCGTTTTTATCGTTCGTCAGCCCCTCTACAATCTCCTTTATTTGACTTTCCAGTCCTATTCTGTATTCCTCGGCATTTATGGACTCGGTCTGCACCGACTCGGTTTTTTCCTTTGTCTTCGCAGGAAAAAATGAAGAAACGCCTATCAGCGCAATACCGATTATGCCTATAATCGCCAGTCTTTTGCCTCCTGTAAGTTTTTTAAAAAAATCGGTTAGAGTCCCTTTATTCATAAATCCTCACCTCTTTGCTAAGTCCCGTATTTTCCTTTAAAACCCTTTCGCATCTTTGTCTTTCGGTAACACCGTAAACGGCTATCTCATTTATAGATATGCTGCCGTCCTCATTTTCAGACGAGTCTACCAAAATTTTTTCATAGGTTATATTTTCCTTATCCAGCATTTGTCCTATTGCCTTACTAAAAGCTTCAACGGATACAACGGAATAATCAATTTTATCCGAAGCGGAAAACGAAAAGGAAAAGTCCTGTTTTTCCACCCCCGATACAGCGCCTATAAGAGATATTAAAAAACAAAGAGCACATATAAAACGAATCATTTTGCCGGTTCCCTTTTCACCGGGAAGAAAATTCAGCAGCGAGTATGCAACGCAAATAACACAAAGGCTTATTAAAAAGGCTTTCACAGTGATATAAGCACTCCCAAAGAAATAATAAGTAAGACAAGCGCCAGAAGGCAAAATCCCAGAAGAAGGGATATAACGCTTTCAAGTGCCTCTGCCAGACTGCGAATGGCAGGAACAGCAAAAAGTGATGACAGATGCTTAATAAGAATAAGGGATAACCGCCAGCAAAGAAGCTCTGTAAGCAACGGCAGCATTATGATACATAACGCGAGAATTATATATATTCCCGCCGTACCCGACATTGCCGAAAGACTTGCCGCCACACCCGAGGCAGACTCACTAAGCGCGCCTCCTACCACAGGGACGGTAGTGCCTAAAATGAATTTTGCGGTTTTTATAGCGAGAGTGTCTGCGCCTTTACCTGCTATACCCTTTGCAGAAAGGATAAAAAGAAACACCGAAACACAAAGAGAAAACGTCCACATTGAGATTTTTTTAATGGTGCTCATAATACCCGACGCGGCGTTTTTTCCGCCGAAGGAGGAGCAGATACCAAGAGCCAAATAGCTGTTCATAAAGGGAACAAATAAAAACGCGCAAAGGTAGGAAAGCGCCTGACAGGCAAAAAGCAGCACTCCTGCACCGCCTGTTATGGAAACGGGCTTGCCCGATGCCGCTTTTACTGCGGCAAAAACGGGAACTGCGCCGCTCATAAAGACGCTTGCCCCCGAAAGGGCTTCCTTTGCGGCGGCAATTATTTCATATATCGGAACTGAAAGAATGAGCGCGGCACTGACAGCGCATACGCTGTCCACTGCTGCTCCCGTTTTATTGTCTTGAGAAAAGCTGCTCATAAGGGCGGCAAGAATCAGTACCGAAACTGCTTTACTAAGCGCTGACAGAGGAGAAGAAAAGCCCTCTTTAAAAAATGAAAAAATCAGTGAGAAAAATCCTGCTGTATCAAGCGTTTCTATCCATTCGTCGTTTTGAGGAGAAAAACCCTCACTGTCTAAAATATCTTGTGTCTGATTTGGCAAAAAGGTATAAATATCATCTATCGTGTCATTAGTCTCTGCGCTTGCAGGCAGAACAAAAAGGCATGAAGAAAGACAAATGACAATTAAAATTTTAATACACTTCACTTACTCACCAGCCTTAGTGAAAGAGAGAGAAGGTCGTTTATAATGGGTAAAGCCAGTATAAGTATTACGGTTCTCCCCGCAAGGGTGATTTTAGAAGAAAGCGAGGTTTGTCCGCTATCCAGCGCTGTGTCGGCGGCAAACTCGGTGAGATACCCTATGCCTACGGCTTTAAGAGCTACCGAAAAATATTCGGGTGAGAGTCCCGCATCGGCGAAAATTCCGCTGAGAGAAGAAAAATAGCTTTCTATGGCAGAAACTATTATAAAAAGTGTTACGGCGCCACCTGCAACGCTTATAAGAAGTGCATATTCGGGGCGGTACGGCTTTATAAGGGTGGCGCCCACAAGAGTGAGCATACCTATGCCTATAACTTTAAAAAGCAATGTCATAAGCCAAACACCGATTTCACGGTTTCGAAAAGATCTCCTATGACAGACACTATCATAAGCATAACCACCACAAGTCCCGCAAGGGTGGTCATCATCGCCTGCTCCTCCCTGCCGGAACGCACGAGAAGCTGATTTAAAACCGTGACTATTATGCCTATTGCGGCTATCTTGAAAATAAAATCAACATCCATTTTTTACCACCACAAAAGAGAAAGAATTATTCCCGTCAGCCATCCGCAAATAAGGAAAAGCTTGTATCTTTCCTCTGCATCCTGCTGTGCTTTTTTTCGCTGAGCCGTTATTAAATCCTTAAATGAAGCGCACCTTTTAAGCTCCGACTCGGTGTCGGTCATACCGAGTCCGTCAAGAAAAGCGGTTATAATGCCTGTATCTTCATTTGTTAAACACAAGGCGTTATCTGCAATAAGTCCTTGTCCGTCAAATTCCATACCTTTTGGCAGAGTATCGGCAAGAATTATATCTATATCACAGTTGCTCATACGAATATATACGCAAATCGCATCTATCGCGAATTCGGTTTCAATAAGGGTTTTAACCCTTGTTTTAAGCCTTAAAGCGAGCTTCATTCCCGCCATACCGCAACAAAGAATAACCATCAGACTGCCTAAAATCTTTAATATCCACAATTTTTTGTCACCTCTTCAGCCTTTAAAAGCTCAGCTCCGCTTCCCGCAGGGGTTTTCAGAACTGCAATGGTTTTCACGGCGCCGCTGAGCAAAAGTTTTCTTGTTATCTCTCGTTTCATAAGCTCCTCCGGAGCACCTATATGAGCGGTGGTAATTATGTTTACACCTGCTAAAAAACATTCTGAAACACTATCGAGTTCCTGCTTGCTTCCTATTTCATCAAAGGCGACAAAATGGGGGTAAAGGGTGCGAATGGCAATTTCGGTGCCTTTATGCTTCTCTACTCCCAGTAGAATGTCGGTATTTGCCCCTAAATCGTTATGAGCAACCCCCTCGAAGGATGCACCGATTTCACCTCGTGTGTCAACAACCGCCACCCTGTAAAATCTGCCCATATTACCACAGGAAAGCTGACGGATAAAATCTCTCAGCACAGTGGTTTTCCCGCTTCCGGGAGGCCCTGCAATCAGCACTCCTCCGCCATTATAAGAGCGCACAAGAAAATCCGCGGCACCGAAAAATTCCTTGGCAAGGCGAATGTTTGCAGAGGAAACGTAGCTTATTGCGCCTTCCTCTGAAAAGGTTCCGCACACACCTGCGCGGTGCCCGCCCTTCATCATTATGTAACCGTTTTTTATTTCATTCAAATGAGAGTAAACCGAGCTTCTGCAAAGGAGCTTGAAGCTTTCTTCCAAATCTTTTCTGTCAGCTTTTATGCACTTTTCCGGAGCATGGCTTACAGTCCCGTCAGAACAAACAAAAAGCGTTTCTCCCGAAACTGTCAGCGCCACTGCTTTCCCACTTCTTAAACGAATTTCCTGCACCTGCACTTTAACTGAATCCGGCAGTAAAAAGAGCACTTTTCTAAGCCTTTCACAAATTCCGTAAAGAGCATTATCAAAAACTCTGCTGTTTTTCTTGTCCATAATTTGCAACCTCGCTATATGGTATGTCCGAGTAAAAAAAAATAGAACTGCCGTGGGCAGTTCTGTTTTTTAGGAAAACCTCTAAGTTCACAGAATCAGATGCAGAAAAAGACAATTAAAAAAGCATTCGTTCTATATTTGTTGCACCGAATAGTCGATAAAAATTTAAGCAGAAAATGCATTTTTGAGCGAAGATGTATATATTATACTTCGAACGTAAAAATCCATTAAAAAAGCACCTCAAAAGAGGTGCTTTTGCTCTGGGTTAATTTATCGCCTATTTTATTCTTCCCAGTTGTGCCAGAAGCTTTGAACATCTTCATTTTCATCCATCATATCAATGAGCTTCTCCATTTTCTCTGCCATAGCCTCATCGGGGAGAGAGGTCATTGTTTGAGGAATATAAGCAACCTCGGCGGAAACAAAGGTGTAGCCTTTTGCTTCCAAGGCATCACGAACCTGTCCTAAGTCGTTGGGAGCTGTTACGATTTCAAATACATCCTCATCGGCGGTGAAGTCCTCTGCGCCTGCTTCGAGGGCATCCATCATAACGGTGTCCTCGTCTTTGTCTTCTGCTTCAATAACGATTTGTCCCTTGCGGTCAAACATAAAGGACACGCTTCCTGCCTGACCCAGATTGCCGCCGCATTTGTCAAAGTAATGACGCATTTCACCTGCGGTACGGTTGCGGTTATCGGTGAGGGTTTCTACAATACAGGCAACTCCGCCGGGGCCGTAGCCCTCGTAAATAAGCTCCTCGTAGTTGTTGGCGTCGCCCTCGCCTGCCGCCTTTTTAATAATACGCTCAATATTTTCGTTAGGCACATTGGCTGCCTTTGCCTTTGCAATAACATCCTTAAGCTTACTGTTTTCATTGGGATTCGGGCCGCCCTGTTTAACTACAACGGCGATTTCTCTGCCCATTTTGGTGAAAATCTTAGCTTTTGCGGCGTCGGTTTTTTCCTTTTTACGCTTAATATTGTTCCATTTACTATGTCCTGACATTGTTTTTACAGTCCTTTCGGAAATTATCAACAGTATTTTAACACAATCATTCCTGCACTTCAAGGGCTTTTTCGATTATTCTTTCGATATCGTCCATACTGCTTATTTCTCCGCACATTCTTCGCATTGCGGCGGCACCTCTCATACCCTTAATAAACCACGAAGCGTGCTTTCTGCTTTCCAGCATAGCGGTGCGCTCACCCTTATATTCTATCATCAGTTCCACCTGTTTTCTGAGCACTTTAAGTCTTTCTTCAAGGGTAAAAACAGGGATAGGCTCTCCTCTGAATCCTGCATTGATTTCGCTGAAAACAAAGGGGTTTCCCATTGCGCCTCTGCCAACCAGCAGGTAGTCACAGCCTGTTTTTTCCTTTACTGCGGCGGCGCTTTCATAATCGGTTATATCTCCGTTGCCTACAACAGGAATTTTAACCGCTTCTTTTACCTGTCTTATTATATCGAGATTAACAGGCGGAGCATACATCTGCTGTCTTGTTCTGCCGTGAACGGTAACTGCGGCGGCGCCACAGCTTTCGGCAACCTTTGCAAGAGAAACCGCATTAAGATTGTCACTATCCCAGCCGGAGCGCATTTTCAC
>JAZLDA010000079.1:0-3959 GCA_045614505.1 Acutalibacteraceae bacterium
TTTATTCACTATGTAATCACCTTTTAAAAATAGTTACAAATTTGTTACTATTATAATATAACAAAAAGGTTACAAAAATGCAACCTTTTTTTATAATTGTTACTATTTCCCTATTTCCTATTCCCTAAAAAAACACCCCGAAGAGATACACTTCATAATGAAGTTGTCTTCCTTTTTATTTTAAAAAGAAAATGACACTTTCTATTTGAAAGTGTCATAGTGGACTACATGCTTTGAAATTATACTTGTCTCGAAATATAAACTTTAATTTTATTATGCTCTAAAATTATGTCCGCAATCGTGACAGAAATAAATTTTTCTACGATTCGAGAACCATCTTTTATATTGCCATACATGTCCTTTGCCCGATGCTTTATGTAGAATTGCCATCCACCAGTCATAGCAAATGAACACCATCATACCGACACACCATTTAATCATCATCCACATAAAATATAACCAACCAAAAAGAACAATATATAAACAACCGTGTTTACTAGACTCATTTGATAATTGCACTTTGGTGCTGCCGCATTTAGGACATTTTGCGTTTAATGCCATAACAATCCCTCCTTGTGTTTATTTTATCCTATTTTATACTACTTTACACTACTTGTCAATATTTTTCGATATTTTATCCTATAATATTTACGGGGTGGTAAAATGAAACCTTTAAAAGATAAAATAAGCATAACTATCGACAACGACGTTTTAGCAAAATTAAAAGAAAGAGCTGAATTAGATGATCGTTCACTTTCCCAATATATAAATATAATCTTAAAACAACACTTAAAGCAGTTAGAGAACGAAGAGCCGTGAAATTCACGGCTCTTTATCTTTTGTTTTTTATTCCTGAAAACTTTCTTTACGGAGTGTGCCCGAAGGGTGTTTTTTTAAAACATAGACATCTGATTAGTTTCGGGCAGGTCTTTCATAACACCCAAATCTACAAGAGATTGAACTATAGCCTTTGATACACCAGATTCCATTTGGAAATCCTCAACCGAAACAAAGCCGCCTTTTTGTGCAGTTTCATAAACATCCCAGGCCGCCTTATCACCCATACCTGAAATTGAGCCGAAGGGAAGCCTCATACCGCCCTCCTCGGGAACAAATTTAATAGCGTGGGATTTATTAAGGTCAATGGGAAGCACCTTTATGCCTCTGCTCATAAGCTCGTTGAAGATGTACATATTATCAAGTACATCAAGCTCCTTTTTGCTTGCCTCTCTTCCCTTTTCCTTAGTTTCACGGATATAGCGCTTTACAGCAGAGTGACCTTGCATAATGATGGGCGCGTCCACGTCCTCAGGTCTGGCGGTAAAGTAAGCGCAGTAAAATTCAAGGGGTTTATATACCTTGTACCAACAAAGCCTTAAAGCCGAAATAACGTAAGCCGCAGCGTGGGCTTTGGGGAACATATATTTAATCTTTTTACAGGAAGCGATATACCACTCAGGAACGCCCACTGCGCGCATATCGTCCTCCATTTTTCCCCAGTCTTCCTTACTTACCTTACCCTTTGCAACAAGTCCTTTTCGTACCGTCTCGGTAATCTTAAAAGCTCTTCCCTCGTCCATACCCTGATTTATAAGATAAACCATTATATTATCACGAGTTCCGATAACATTGGAAATGGTGCATATTCCTTGGTCAATAAGATCCTTTGCATTGCCCAACCACACGTCAGTGCCGTGAGAAAGACCCGAAATCTGCAAAAGGTCTGCAAAATTTTTAGGCTTACAATCCATAAGCATTCCTCTTACAAAGGCTGTGCCAAATTCGGGAATGCAGAAAGTGCCTGTCTGCGACTCTATTTCTTCGGGAGTAACACCCAGTGCATCGGTAGAAACGAAAAGACTATACACAGCAGGGTCTGACATTGAAATATCATTTACGCTGATTCCCGTATACTCTTCAAGATATTTATAGGTAGTGGGGACAACGTGTCCCAGCTCGTCCAGTTTCAGTATGGTATCGTGAATGGAATGGAAATCGAAATGGGTGGTAAGAATGTCAGACTTCGGATCATCAGCAGGGTGCTGAATAGGACAGAAATCATAAATAGTCTTATCACGGGGGACTACAATCATACCTGCAGGATGCTGACCCGTAGTAGCCTTAATTTTGGAACTTTCCACCGCCTTTGCAAGGCGTTCCATTTCTGCCTGACTAAGGGTTATTCCCTTTCTCTCGCAATATGCCTTTACATAACCGAAGGCAGTTTTCTCAGCAATAGTAGAAATAGTGCCTGCCTTAAATACATTTTCTTTACCGAAAAGACTTTCGGTATATTTCTGCACTTCACCTTGGTATTCGTCAGAAAAGTTAAGGTCAATATCAGGTACCTTGTCTCCCTTAAAGCCCAAGAAGGTTTCAAATGGAATATCATGACCGTCACGCTTTAATGGTGTTCCGCACTCAGGACAGTTTTTCTCAGGCAAATCAAAGCCTGAGCCTACCTGAGCACTACTGAAAAATTCATTCCACTGACATTCAGGACAATAATAATGAGGAGGCAACGGATTAACCTCCGAAATACCCGCCATAGTAGCAGCAAAGGATGAGCCTACCGAGCCTCGCGAGCCAACGAGATAGCCATGGTCCTCACTGTATTTAACAAGTTTCTGAGCGGAAATATACATTATGGAGAAGCCATTATTGATAATACTGTTAAGTTCCTTTTCAAGACGCTTTTTAACAACATCCCTAATTTCGCCCTTGTGACAGTACATTTTATTTACTCTGTCCCAGCAGAGTTTTCTGAGGAGTTCATCACTTCCCTCAATTACAGGCGGATAGTTTCCGGGAGGTACCGGAACAATATCTGCGCTTACCATGTCAGCAATTCTATTTGGATTATCAATAACAAACTCTCTTGCTCTGTCCCCAAAGTATGAGAAATCCTCGAGCATTTCATTTGTAGTTTTAAGATAAAGGGGTGCCTGCAGGTCAAAGTCCTCATAGCCCTGCGCCGCCATAAGTATTTTACGGAGAATTACATCCTCCTTAGCGGCAAAGTGAACGTCGCCTGTGGCAACCACGGGAAGTCCCAGCTTATCGCCGATTTCCACAATCTTGCGATTGAAATCTTTAATTACCTCAACACTTGTAACCTTTTTATAAACATTTGGAATTTTCTCGCCTGTCTTCTTGTTTACCTTGTCTTCTTCCTGCGCTTTACGGAGCATAAAGTCATTATTACCCAGAGGCTGAATTTCAAGATAATCATAAAATTTTGCTATTTCAATAAGCTCTTCATCGCTTTTGCCGTGAACAACGGCATCGTAAAGCTCTCCCGCTTCACAGGCACTGCCTATAATAAGACCTTCTCTGTGCTTTTCAAGCTCGCTCCTTCTGGTTACAGGACGCTTGTAGAAGTCATCAATATGTGCTTTAGAAACTAACTTATAAAGATTTTTAAGACCTACAAGGTCCTTTACAAGAATGATTTGATGATAGGTTTTAAGCTTGGTAATATCGGTTTCTCCCTTGGTGTCATCGGCAAAATAAGCTTCAACACCGTAAATAGCCTTAAACTCTCCGCCATTTTTTCTTATACCTGCAACTGCCTCAGCAATAGCAGGATATGACTGCACAACACCGTGGTCGGTAATAGCAATTGCCTTGTGTCCCCATTTGAAAGCGCGTTTAATAAGAGTGCCTGCGGGAGATATGGCATCCTTGGCTGACATATTGGTGTGGCAGTGAAGCTCAACACGTTTTTCACTTGCATCATCGGTTTCTTCTTTCATTTTTGCCGTTGCCATAACCTTAGGCTCAAGTATGTAATTTCCGGTGAAATTATCAAGGCTGTACATACCGTTAAAGACAATAATTGCACCATCTTTTACCTGCTTTATGAGAGGCATCTCTTCCTCTGTCATAAACATTTTACAGTATATAGAGTTAGTTTTATCACTAAGACAGAATGTGACTATAGTTCTCGGTCCGCGTTT
>JAZLDA010000080.1:0-3613 GCA_045614505.1 Acutalibacteraceae bacterium
CTTTCCATAAAAAAACTGTATTGCCGAAGCAATACAGTTTTTTACTAAGCTATGGGAGAAGCGCCTATCTCCTTTAAGTATTTTTCGCAGGTCTCATAATCATCTGCCACCACAAAAATCATTATGTCCGAATATTCATAAAACAGTCTGTGCTGTATTTTTTCATACTCCAAATTTTTAAGCACGCTGAAGGAATTGGCGGTCTCCTTTAACGTAGAGCTTATGCCGTCAATAACCGTCTGTCGGTTATCCTTATCCTTTAAACGAAAAACCGCAACGCACAGATATTTCTCTTCGGTATCGCATAACTGAACGGAATATTCATCTAAAAGATTGCCGTCAAAATTAAAACGGTTTTCAATATCTGCCTTACTTACCTCATAGGTTTGTGTATTACTGAGACAAAGCTCGTAAAGTCGCGCGCTTATATCCTCAACCGTCAGAGCTTCTTTATCATTGCAAGAGCACAACCCACTAAGTGCCATTACCGCAACAAGCAGGAGCGCAACTGCTCTTATGACCTTCATCAATATCGACTCCTTTTTTTGGACAGACCTATTTTATCACATCTTTTGTCGAAAGTAAACAAATATTCTGTAATTTCGGGTCAAATTTTTTTCGAAAGTCTCGGGTTTTGGTTTACATAATCCAGTTTAGTTATTATGCCGAAACGGTGTGTTATTAAAGTTATGCACCGTGTTTTGAACAATTTGCCCTTGATTTTACTGTATTTTCCGTAATTCGTGAGCAAAATTGTTTGGAACTCGGTGCATAACTTTAATAACTTTTTTGGTTGCCAGGTTTACATAACTCTATTTTTTATCATTTTTTGTAATAAATCTGTAACCATTTTATACTTGACATTCAAGGTTTAAGTTAAATCATAATGTATAGTAGTGCGTATAAAAGCTTCTCATCTGTCTTCTCTCCGGACAGAAGCAGAAGCACTCCTAAAAGTAAAAGTCGGTCGGGGTCGCTTCTGACGGCGTCAAAGCGAATAAGCTTCATAATGTCTATGGGCGAATCCCCTTTTTTCTCCGACAACCTTTGTTGCGGCGCGCTTTTATTAGCCGCGATTTTTTGGCGGTAGCTTTCGTTCATTTTTCTGACCCGCTCCACAGCGTCCTGCTTTTGCTTTTCGAAGTCGGTCATTTTAAAAGCCTCCTACAAGAAATTATCGATTAAACCGCTGTCGGAAATAAGCGGCGCCAATTCCAGAAGTTTTAATATTTTCACGGCGGTATCCACCTTTTTCTGCCGCGGCGCGCTCAAATGCGGCCGCAAAGCCAGCAGCAGCCGCTCATTTTCGGTTTTTCCGCTGTTTTTGAATCTGTTTATAAGAGACATTATTTTCATCATATCGGGCTGTGTCTCCGGCACACTTTCCTGACTCTGTTCACCGAAAATGCTTTTTGCCATTTCCCCGATACGGGCAACGCTTGAGGGGTCGTTTAATATCTCGCCTAATTTTTCAGAAAGCTCATCCACTAAAATTTCCCGCCCTTTTTCAGCATTTCAAGGATTTTCTGCGCCTGCGGAGAATTTAGCATTTTCTCGCAAGCCTCTTTGTCATTAAGCAGACCCTTGATTTTCTGCGCATGCTCGGCGGGAATATTATCAAATAACTCCTTCGTTTCGCCCCTTCGCGCTTTTTCTATAATTTTATCCATATCATAATCCATAAAATTCACCCCCTAAAAAATATGAAAAGACTGGAGACAATATAACCTATGCGAATTCTCGTTTTATCCGATACCCACCGAAACGTAAAAGCCGCCCTTAACATTATAAATTTCCACTCTGATATAAAGCATATCTTTTTTCTCGGTGATATAGTATCCGACATTGAAGCGGTGAGAGAAAAATTTTCCGACCGTATTTATCACATTGTTTCGGGCAACTGCGACTTTTCCCCTGCTTATCCCTCCTCGTCTACCGATATAATCGAAAACACACGGATTTTTTACTGTCACGGCCACCGCCATAGTGTAAAACACTCCACTGAACATTTAAAAGCGGCGGCAAGAGAGAATAATTGCACCCTTGCCCTTTTCGGACATACACATTGCTCCCTTACAGCTTATGATAACGGGCTTTATCTTGTTAATCCCGGCTCAGTCTCAGCCTCCCGCGACGGCAAAAATTCCTACGCAATCATCGATATAACAAAAGACGGCATTATGCCGTCAATAATGTATGTATAAAAACAACCCCCGATTATGCCTAATCGGGGGTTGAATATTAAAGGTGATTATATTAGAGCTGGGGACCTGCCTTAACAAGTGCTTTACCGGCATCATTTCCGGTGTACTTATCAAAGTTCTTAACAAAACGGGAAGCAAGGTCTTGTGCCTTCTTATCCCACTCAGCTGCATCGGCATAGGTGTCTCTGGGGTCAAGAATGCCGCTGTCAACACCAGGAAGTGCAGTAGGAACTTCTAAGTTGAAGTAAGGAATGGTCTTGGTTTCAGCCTTAAGAATAGAACCGTCAAGGATAGCATCGATAATACCACGGGTATCCTTAATGGAAATACGCTTGCCTGTGCCGTTCCAACCGGTGTTTACAAGATAAGCCTTAGCACCGCTCTTTTCCATTTTCTTAACCAATTCTTCAGCATACTTGGTGGGGTGAAGCTCTAAGAAAGCCTGACCGAAGCAAGCAGAGAAGGTAGGAGTAGGCTCGGTAATTCCGCGCTCGGTACCTGCAAGCTTAGAGGTAAAGCCGGAAAGGAAATAGTACTGTGCCTGCTCAGCAGAAAGAATGGATACAGGAGGAAGAACTCCGAAAGCATCAGCAGAAAGGAAGATAACATTCTTAGCATCGGGTGCTGCGGAAACAGGACGAACAATCTTCTCAATGTGGTCGATGGGATAAGAAACGCGGGTGTTCTCGGTTACGGAATCATCTGCGAAATCGCAAACGCCCTTTTCATCAACGGTAACATTCTCAAGGAGAGCGTTTCTGCGAATAGCAGCATAAATGTCAGGCTCACTCTCTTTGTCAAGGTTAATAACCTTAGCATAGCAACCGCCTTCAAAGTTAAATACGCCCTTGTCGTCCCAGCCGTGCTCGTCGTCACCGATAAGCAGTCTCTTGGGGTCGGTAGAAAGGGTGGTTTTACCTGTACCGGAAAGACCGAAGAAGAGAGCGGTGTTCTCACCGTTCATATCGGTGTTAGCGGAGCAGTGCATAGAAGCCATGCCACTTAGAGGCAGATAGTAGTTCATCATAGAGAACATACCCTTCTTCATTTCACCGCCGTACCATGTGTTAAGAATAACCTGCTCACGGGAAGAAATGTTGAAAACAGAAGCGGTCTCACTGTTAAGACCTAATTCCTTGTAGTTTTCAACCTTTGCCTTGGAAGCGTTGTAGCAAACGAAATCAGGTTCAAAGGCTTCAAGCTCTTCGGCAGTAGGATTAATAAACATATTCTTTACAAAGTGTGCCTGCCAAGCAACCTCCATAATAAAACGGATAGACATTCTGCTGTCTTCGTTTGCACCGCAGAAAACATCAACAACATAAAGTTTCTTATCAGAAAGCTGTTTAACAGCGATATCCTTTAATACTTTCCAGGTTTCCTCACTGCAGGGGTGGTTGTCGTTCTTG
>JAZLDA010000081.1:0-2396 GCA_045614505.1 Acutalibacteraceae bacterium
GCCTTCAGCATATTTATCCTGCTTCGCAGATCGGTTTGGCATCAGATGCGAAAGAGCTGAAAATGGCAAGAAATACATATTTCATAAATGACCGGAACATTGGGGACAACGGGTCAAATTCGTATCTCCCTGCAGGTGCGAGAATCGGTGTTTCACCCGATTGGCTTATGAATGCAATCAAGCGTAATATAGATTCTTTCGGTCTGCCGAATCTTCTTTTCCGTCACCACGGCGGCGGTATAGAGCACCTTACAACAGTGCCTGCAACAATCAATGAAATGCTTATGCAGAGCCATGAGAGGGTTATAAGATTGTTTCCTTGCTGGAACAAAGAGAAGGATGCTTCCTTCAGGAATTTGCGTGCAGACGGTGCATTCCTTGTTTCATCAGAGCTGAAAAACGGTGAGATTATATCACTTACCGTTACAAGCCTGCAGGGCAGGGAATGTGAGGTGGAATGCTCTGCCGTCAAGAATGTAATCCGTACCTCAGACAGAAAGAAAATAAAGTTTTCTGAAAGCAACGGCGTTATCTGTTTTAAAACAGATAAGAACGCAGAATATACTCTTATATAATAAATATCACACCGGCAGAGCCGGTGGTTTTATAACAGCCCTAAAAGGGCAGAATACTGGCTTACCCCTAAAGGGGTGCGCAAAAAGCTAAAGCTACCAACCGCAAAGGGGTGCGTTAATCCTTAAAAGGATCGACGTACTCCTTTAATGTTAGCTGATCATATATTTGATCTTCATGCTCTTGCTCTCTTATGTATCTTGCAATACCTTCTTTATTTCCACCTACTGTGCTTACATAATATCCTCTGCACCAAAAGTGCCTGTTTCCATATTTGTATTTCAAGTTTGAAAAGCGTTCAAATATTATCATTGTACTTTTCCCTTTTAAATACCCCATAAAATCACTTACTCTTTGATTAGGCGGTATTTCTACAAGCATATGGATATGATCAGGCATTGCATGTGCCTCTATTATGTTTACGTGTTTGCGCTCGCACAACTCACGTAAAATTGCTCCTATCTCTGCTTTTAGTTTTCCATATATTGCTTTTCGTCGGTACTTCGGCGCAAACACTATGTGATATTGACACTTCCAGCTTGTATGTGATAAACTATATGTGTCATTAGCTTTGTTTTGCATTGTTAATGTCCTCCATTCTGTTTTTTCGGTTGGTAGCCGTTTTTACTATATCAGAATGGAGTTTTTTTGTCACCTATACTTGCTTGCTGACACTAAAGTCCGTACATTCCACCTGCATAGCAGGTGGTTTTTTATTCGGCATAATAAAAAAGAGCATCACTATGATGCTCTCTCTTTCTGTTTACATGTATTTACTTACCGCTTTTTTAACGGGTACTGCAATTGCTGATGCCGCAATACCGCCGATGACCGCCTCGGGCAGACCGTTTGTGAGCACTACCGTTCCGAGGAATGCGAGAAGTGTCTGTGAGCCGTCTGCAACAGCCATTGAGTAATACTCTGTGCCGAAGAAGATGTAAATTCCGCCCAGCACAAGAAGTGTGTTTGTGAGTGTGCCTGCGATACCTGCAACGGTTGCAGCCGCAAACTGATTTTTGATAACCTTTGTCATTCCCTTGAAAACAAGTGCAGTAACAACGCCTATAAGGATTCTGGGCACAAAGCATATAAGCAGTGAGCCGAAGTTGCCCTGATACTCACCCAGACTGTAGAAGGGTGTGTAAAGGAATGAAAAAGCACCGGGAGCTACAAAGGTCCAGTAAATGAAGCTGCATGCGCCAAATGCAAGACCCATAAGAGTTCCTGCTTTCATTCCCAGAATAACCGCTGTTATGATAACGGGTACGTGGGAGAGCGTTGCGCTGAGCATTCCCAGAGAGGGAAGTGTTCCCAGTGGTGTGAAGCAGACAATCACCTCAATAGCCAGAAGAAGTGAAAACTGGCAGAGGAACAGAAGCTGCTTTCTGTTTTTGTTTGTTTTTGACATTTTATATTTCCTCCTTGCTGATGTTCATATAAGTGATACATCGCAGTTTTTATAGCAATATATAATGTAATATAATATATTAAGTTTTGTTTTTATCGAAAATGAATTTAAGACCGTCAAGAATAAGGTCAGGGTCGTGGATAATATCCATACGGCAGTATCTGATTATTGAACCTGATATACCTCCCGTTGCAACAATCGTTTTAATCTCTTCGCCAAGAGCCTCCTCGAGCCTTGCACAAAGCCCCTCAATCATTGCGGCAGTGCCGAGCACCGTGCCTGACTGCATACTGTCAACAGTATTTGTGCCGATTGCGCTTGTGGGTGCGTCAAGAGGAATTGCAGGCAGCTGAGATGCTCCGCTTGAAAGTGCGTTGAGAGCAATTTTTACACCTGCGCCTATTGTACAGCCTCT
>JAZLDA010000082.1:0-7290 GCA_045614505.1 Acutalibacteraceae bacterium
AATTCTGTGAGAGTGAACTGCATAAAAGCCTACGTTGCCGTCGTTTCCTACAGGATACTGTGCCTTGTTTCTGTAGCGGTCTGCTTTACCGCGAAGAATTGGACTCGCCTTAATTTCTACTCCGCCTATACGGTGCATTACCTCTTCCACGCGTTGCTGCTTAATAAGTGCCTCCGCCTTATAATCAATATGTCGATAAACACAGCCGCCGCACTTTGAAAAAGCAGGACAGTCTATGTCTATTCTGTCCTTTGATTTTTCTATTATTTCGGTAAGTTTTCCAAAGCAATAGCTTTTTTTAACCTTAACAATATGTACCCTTGCCTTATCTCCCACAGCAGTTCCGGGAACAAACACCGCCATTCCGTCGTATTTACCTACACCGTTGCCGTCATGGGTAACATCTGTTATATCTATAATTATTTCTGAATTTTTCTGCATATAAACCACTTAATGACTCTTTATTATTCTTTTGTTATTCTTCTTGAATCGTAGCTTTCACCCTCAGCAATATTGAGTGTCCGAGAGTCAATTGTAATGATATTATTATCTTCCCATCCTACAGTGACTACAGATTTTCCCACTTCCCAGTAAACATTTTTTTCACTGCTGACAATGTTTTCTTCATTACTGAAGTCAAAGGTGCGCACCTCTATTCTTATAGCACAGCCCTCGGGAGTATCTATCCTGTAGACCTCGGCAGAGCGTGAGCTGTCGGGAGACATAGAGCTATATAGATACTGTCCCTCAGGCAACGCTTCCATTGTATAGAAAAACTGGTCCTTTACATAAAAAAACAGATTTGCCGCAAAAATCAAAAATACAAATATATAATATATAGCATATTTTGTAAAAGATTTCATAAAATGACCTCACAGATTAAATTTCGTGCATAGGAGCATCAATAGCAGCCTTTCCCGAAAGATTATAAAAAGCAACATTATAGCGGCATTCCACCACATACGCCATAAGCAGATAAGGAACTGTGAAAAGCAGAGGTATAAACAAAAGTGAAAAGAGAATCCAGCCGGAAAAACCGAAAAGGTGGCTCGAAAATCTGCTTTTAGTGTATTTTCCTATTTCTATTCCCCGCTTTATAGCGTCCTTAGGCTTCATATCTTCATCCGATACAAAAAGAAAAGCAGGAAGATAAAGCCCTATTAAACGGACTATTGTAAGTACTACTGCCGCAATTTCGAACACATAAATCAAATATCTTAAATTAACGAGAAGCAAGGGTGTTGACGCGCCTATCCACTGAAAGAACGTACCGCTTGTAAAAACGTAGGTAAGTATAGCCGGAAGGAACAAAATCAATTCCACAATTACCCAGTGTACTGCCACTCTCAGATTAAAAGAAAGGCTTCTTAAATATTCTTTTTTGTTGGAAAAATAATAAAATGTTTCTGCGGTACTGTCCTCACAACCGTTTGCTGTTCTCCAAAAGACCCTTAATGCGCCAAGCCAAAGAGGGGCGCAGAGAAGGATAAACACCACTACAGCAAGGATATCACCGATAATTACACCAAAAGGCAAGGTTAAAAGATATCCCATAAGCAAGACGGCGATTGAGGCAAAAACAGGTATCATTGCCACCGTACAAGCTCTTGCCCAATTGCCGCGCAGATGAGTCAGCGCCGTAGATTTAACAGCCTTTGTCGTTACCATAAACTTCAGCTCCGAACACAAATTTATATCTTTATTATACCAGAAATATATACTAAAGTATTAAAGAATCTTTAATTTTGCAAATCCTGCCATCAATTTTTTGAGACCCACTCCCGAAAACTGTATTTCAAGCAGAGTGTCACTGCCCATAGGCACCGTTTTAAGTATTTTGCCCACACCGAAGGTGTTATGCTCCACTGTCATACCTGCAGTATATTTGCATTCCGGCTTTTTAGTGGGTGCAGTGTAGACACTTCGCTTTGCATACGCAGATGAGGAAAAAGCGGACTCCACGGCAATTTTTGACGGTTCAACACGTTTCATTCCGCCGAAATTGCAAAGCTCCTCGGGAATTTCCTTTAAAAATCTGGATGGCAAATTTCTGTTTGTCATACCATAAAGCATTCGGGTATAAGCATTGGTTATATAAAGGCGCTTTTTAGCTCTTGTTATAGCAACATAGGCAAGACGCCTTTCTTCTTCCATTTCAGCCTGTCCTGCATAAATTGACTGATTTCCGGGGAAAACCCCCTCTTCCCAGCCGATAAGATACACATTATCAAATTCAAGACCCTTAGCGCTGTGCACCGTCATCATTATAACGCGGTCATTTTCACTGTCCAGAGAGTCAATATCACTGACAAGGGCAACCTCTTCGAGAAAGCCCGAAAGAGTAGGCTCATCATTTTCAAGCTCATACTGAAGAATGGAGCTGGAAAGTTCCTTAACATTCTCTACCCTGTCCTGCTCGGTAGGGCCTGCCGCCATAAGAGCAGTGATATAGCCCGTAGCTGCAACCACCTCTTCGCAAAGCTCATGGATAGAAACTTGTTCACTAAGCTCTATAAATCGCTTTATCATATCGGTAAACTGCCTTAGTTTTCCGGCAGCACGGGAAAGCGCGGGATAATTCTCGGCATTTGCCATTACCTCAAAAAGTGAAATACCAAGTCCCTCGGCGATTTCGGAGGCGTTATTAATAGTGGTATCCCCTATTCCTCTTTTTGGCTCATTGATTATTCGTTTGAGCCTGATAGCATCATTTGTATTGTTAATAACCTGCAGATAAGCAAGAACATCCTTGATTTCTTTTCTGTCAAAGAATCTTGTGCCGCCTATTACGGTGTAGGCAACACCGCTTCTTGCAAATACATTTTCGAGGGCGGCGGATTGCGCATTCATTCTGTAAAGCACCGCATTTGAAGAAGCTTTGCCGCCGTTTCTTATATTAGCAAAAACCATTTCGGCAACATATTTTGCCTCTTCCATCTGATTTTCAGCAGTATGCACTTCAATGGGCACACCCTCGCCGTTTTCAGTCCAAAGGGTCTTGCCCTTTCTACCCTTATTATTAGCAATAACAGCATTAGCGGCATCAAGAATATGAGAGGTAGAGCGGTAATTCTGCTCCAGTCTTATAACCTTGGCATTGTCATATTCGTCCTCAAAATTAAGAATATTTTCAATTGTCGCGCCTCTGAAACGGTAAATACTCTGGTCATCGTCTCCCACAACACAGATATTCTTCTCCCTCTCTGCAAGGGTCTTGACAAGCACATACTGAGCATAGTTTGTATCCTGATACTCGTCCACCATAATATAGCGGAATTTATTTCTGTATGTATCGGCAACCTCGGGGAAAGACTGAAGCAGTTTTACAGTGTTTACTATCATATCGTCAAAATCCATAGCATTGGCTTCTTTAAGACGCTGTGAGTAGGCTTCATACAAATCTGCTACAGTTCTTTTTCTGTAATCCATACCTGCTTCTTTTCGGTATTCCTCGGGAGAAATCAGCTTGTCCTTTGATGAAGAAATTTCACTGAGCACAGCTTTAACGGGGAAAGCCTTGTCATCAATGTTAAAGCTTTTCATTATTTCCTTTAAAAGCCTCTTTTGGTCATCTGTATCATAAACTGTGAAGTGGGAATCATAACCGATAAGAGAAGCATATCTGCGAAGTATTTTACCGCAGACAGAATGGAATGTACCTGCCCATATATCAAGTGAATCATCCTGAAGTTTTGCAGATATTCTCTCTTTCAGTTCCCCTGCCGCCTTGTTTGTAAAGGTAATGGCAAGAATTTGCCAGGGCTGAGCTGGGTCAACCGACAAAAGATGCTCCGGAAAATTCTTTTCCTCACCCTTTGCGTATTTTTCGAGATATTCTACATTCGAATCGGTTAAAAAAGGTATCTCTTCACTGTTATAAGCATTACCGTATTTAACAAGATAGGCAATTCTGTTTACAAGCACTGTAGTTTTTCCGCTTCCTGCTCCTGCAAGCACAAGAACAGGTCCTTTAGCGGTGGTGACAGCCTCAAACTGGCGGTCGTTCATACTGCCGAACTCTTGTCTTATTATTCTTTTTCTCAGTTCTATAAACTGTTTATCGGTCATTTTAAAGCTCCTAAAAGAAAAAACTGTATAATAAATATATATTATTATAAAATATATGTAAAAATATATCAAGTTAAAATTGACCTTTTGATATTTTAAGTGTATAATAATCCTATATATGTTATTTTTTAGGAGATGTATGTATGAAACGTACCGAAATCGTAACACTCTTTGCCTCTCCCGATAGCTTTACCGGCAAAGAGATAACCGTATGCGGCTGGATAAAAACTTCCCGCCAATCCAAAAACATCAGCTTTATCGAGCTTAACGACGGTTCTTCCTTTAAAAATCTTCAGGTAGTTTACGGTGAAGAATCCATTTCCAACTTTGCAGAAATTTCCGCTTTGAATGTAGGCTCTGCTATATGCGTTAAGGGAAATCTTGTTGCAACCCCCGAAATGAAACAGCCCTTTGAACTGCAGGCAACAGAAATCATCGTTGAGGGTGCTTCCACCCCCGACTATCCTCTGCAGAAAAAGCGCCACTCCCTTGAATATCTGCGCACCATTCAGCATCTTCGTCCCCGTACCAATACTTTTTCCGCTGCTTTCAGAGTACGCTCTGTAGCCGCTTATGCCATTCACAAGTTCTTCAACGAAAGAGGCTTCGTTTATGCTCATACACCTCTTATCACCACCAGTGATGCAGAGGGCGCAGGCGAAATGTTCAGAGTAACCACCCTTGATGTAGGTCAGCCTCCCTTAACAGAGGACGGCGCAATAGACTACAGTCAGGACTTCTTCGGCAAAGGCACAAGCCTTACTGTATCAGGTCAGCTTCAGGCTGAGGCTATGGCAATGGCTTTCGGAAAGGTTTATACCTTTGGTCCTACCTTCCGTGCAGAAAAATCCTACACAGCCCGCCACGCCGCAGAATTTTGGATGATAGAGCCTGAAATCGCCTTTGCGGATTTGCAGGACGATATGGACCTTGCAAGGGATATGTTAAAATACGTCCTTTCCTACATTTATGATAACTGCCCTGCCGAGCTTGACTTCTTTGAAGCTCATTTTGAAAAGGGACTTCGCGATAAGCTCCGTAATGTAATTGATTCCGAATTTGCAACAGTTACCTACACCGAGGCTGTTGAAATACTGCAGAAGAGCGGTAAGAAGTTCGAGTACAAGGTAGAGTGGGGCTGTGATTTACAGAGCGAGCACGAAAGATACCTTACCGAAGAGGTTTTCAAAAAGCCCCTTTTCGTAACCAACTACCCCAAAGAGATAAAAGCATTCTATATGCGTCTTAACGATGACGGAAAAACCGTTGCCGCAGTTGACTGTCTTGTACCCGGTATCGGCGAGATTATCGGCGGCAGTCAGCGTGAGGAACGCCTTGATTTATTAAAAAAACGCATCGAGGAAATCGGCGGCACAGAGGAAGAATATGGCTGGTATTTAGACCTTCGCCGTTTCGGCGGTGCAAAGCATGCAGGCTTTGGTCTCGGCTTTGAAAGACTTATTATGTATGTAACCGGTATTGCTAATATACGCGATGTTCTCCCCTTCCCCAGAACAACCGGTTCTGCTGAATTCTAAACAAAAAAGCAAGTGTCTAAAGGGAGACACTCCGTAAGGAAGTTGTCTCCCTTCGCTTTTGTAGTCAGCCGGAATGATTGAATTGTAAGTATAATTTGGTTTTACATTTTTACCACAAACAAGTTGACATCTCAACATCTTTGTGATATGCTATAAAAGTTGTAATTTCAACTTTTTGATTTTATAAGGAGTATTTATTTATGTTAGATAGATTCGAACGTTTTTCTTATGCTTTGGCTGAGATCTCCCGTTGCTGGCGAAAGTTAGCTTCGGAAGAACTTGCAAAATACGGATTGAAGAGCCCTCATGCCACATATCTTACCACTATGTATAAATATCCTGATGGTATCACTGTGCCTAAACTTTGTGATGTTAGCGGCAAAGACAAATCCGATGCATCACGTATGATTGCTATCCTCGAAGAAAAAGGACTTGCGTGTAAAAAGGATGTAGGCGGAAGTCTTTATCGTGGACTTTGGGTTCTTACAGAGGAAGGAAAAAATGCTGCAGAGCAAGTAAGTCTTCGTGCAAGTAAAGCGGTAGAACTTGCAGGCAAAGACCTTGATGAAGAAACGAGAAATATTTTTTATAAGGCGCTTGAGTCTATTACGTCAAATCTAACAATGCTAAGCAGGGAAGGAATTCCCGGCTAAAGGAGAAATATATATGAAAACAAGAATTATTGTGGATTCCACAGCAGATTTAATGCCCGAATATAAAGAACGTGTGCATACAGTTCCTCTCACCGTTAATTTCGGGACAGAAGAATATATTGATGGCGTTACCATAGATCATAAGACTTTCTATGAAAAACTTATAGAAAGTGATGTGCTCCCCACCACAAGCCAAGCAACACCCGATGCTTTTATGAAGGAGTTTGAGAAGGCAAAAGAAGCAGGTGAAGCAGCCGTTGTGATTACGCTTGCATCGAAGTTTTCCGGAACCTGTCAAAGTGCTATGATTGCGGCAGCGGACTATGAAAACATTTACATTGTTGATAGTTCCAGTGCGGCCATGGGTAGCGGTATCTTAGTTGAATTAGCATTTAGACTTTTGGATGAAGGTAAGAGCGCAGAAGAAATTGCAGCAATACTCGAAGAAGAAAAGAAAAAGATTGTTATCGTTGCCTTGGTTGATACCCTTGAGTATCTCAAAAAGGGCGGTCGTATTTCTAAAGCTGTTGCCTTTGCCGGTGGTGTGTTAAATATTAAACCCGTACTTTCCGTTATTGACGGTGAAATTGGTATGCTCGGCAAAGCGCGTGGCTCTAAGATGGGCAACAACTTGCTTGTGCAGGAAATTGATAAAGCCGGTGGTATTGACTTTAGCAAACCTGTTTTGCTTGGCTATAGCGGCATTTCCGATGCGCTTCTATTAAAATATATCGAGGACAGCCGTCATATTTGGGAAGGTAATCTTGATGAAGTGCGTTATACAACTGTCGGCAGTGTTATTGGAACACACGCTGGCCCTGGTGCTGTGGTTGTGGCGTTTTTCAAGCAGTAAGATATTGGAGTTGTTGTGAAATGAAAGATAACAAGAAACAACTATGGCAGGCAATCAAATTTACGCTTTTTTCTGTATCTGCCGGTGTAATTCAAATTGGTTCGTTCGCATTACTTGAAATTTTCATAAAAGACTATTGGATTCCATACTTAATTTCTCTTGTGCTTTCAATTCTATG
>JAZLDA010000083.1:0-11840 GCA_045614505.1 Acutalibacteraceae bacterium
CTGATTGTAGCGCTTGTCACTACATGGAACCTTCGTATGACAGGGGTTACAATCGCCAATAGTGCTTCCTGTGGCTATGAGGAACACCAACATACAGAAGAGTGTATGCAAGAAAACGTCCTAATTTGCGCTCTGCCAGAACATATTCACAATGCCGGATGTTACTCCGACCCCAAGGCGGATACTGAAACCTTGTTAGATTGGCAAAATATGTTTGCAGCCTATCCTTATACAGGTGTTCTTCGTGAGGATTTAGTCGGCATTGCCAAAACCCAGGTGGGATATACTGAGAGTCAGCTGAATTTTGAAGCCAGCGACGACGGTGTGCGACGTGGTTATACAAGGTATGGAGCATGGTACGGAGCACCCTACAACGATTGGTCTGCCTTGTTTGTATCATTCTGCCTGCACTTTGCAGGAGCAAGCGAAGCTTACCCATTGAGCTCCGGAGCCGCATCTATGGCACGGTTGTGGAATGAACAAGGCAAACTTGTTCCGGTGGGAGAATATTTCCCCAAAAGCGGCGACCTTGTATTTTTTAACAACAATACGATGGGTATCGTAACAGAGGTCTGTAACGCCACTTTCTGCGTCGTTCGTGGTGATGTAGAAAATGCTGTAAAAACCGATATCCTATTGCGCACAGATCCGTCAATCATAGGCTGGGGTGTGGTAGGAGAAAAACATACTGATACTCAACCCCCACCGCAAACGGAAATGTCCAATAAACCAGTGGTGCAGATTTTTGCCGGGAAAACAGAAGTAACAGAACCGACAGAAGCTACCGAACCCACAAAGGCACCTGCACAAAAGTTCACTCTACGCTCTTCGCGTGCTACTATCATAGAGCTGATACCTTATTTAGAGGCAAACGGTGGCAGTTACTTCTACACCTTGCTCGATCATGACAATAAGGAGTTGCCCAAGGATTCCAATGGAAACTACATTGCTCAGGCCAACGAGGGCTATAAGCTAACCTTGACATTCAATAGTCCGAAGGGCTTCCTTCCGGGAACATATCAATATCAGATTCCAAACGGATTGATGGTGGATGGCGGTAATGGACAATTTGTTCTGAAGGACGGAATGTTGGTTGGCGCCTGGGTTGTAACTGATACCGGTTTAATTACCTTGGAATTCAACGACAAGATGAACAGCCGTACTGACATTGTCATCAGCGCAACCATGGGCATTCATTTCCCAGAGCAAAATGACCCAATTGATTTCGACGGTTTTATCACCGTCAAGGTAGAACCTCCTGCTCAGCAGACATATCCCACGGAGCTGTCAAAGTGGGGTACTTCCAACGCCGAAGCCGGCAAACTAAATTGGAATGTACTCATAAAAGGGCATGCCGATTCTCAGATTCCCGGAAGCATCCTCACCGACCAAGTCTCTCTGCCGGATTGGGGTAAACCTCATACCTATACGCAATCGGATATGGATGCAGGTATCAATATTGGTGTTACTGCTGCCGACGGCAGTTGGCATACGTGGACGGTCACCGCAGATGACCCACACTTAATTTGGGACGAAAACGGCTGGTCCTATAAGATTCCCCAAACCGCCGAATGTATTTACTGCGGAGAAATAGCCCTTGGTAGCGAGGGATGGGAATACATGGTTTCCTATACCTCCACACCAACCAAGCTTAACACCCCAGGCTCCTTTGCTTACGAGAACAAGGTTACCGTAGATGGACAGACCGCATGGGGTTGGAACGAATTCACTCACGGCTCCGTGGATGCCGAACTTGATAAGGAAGGATCCTTCCTGTCTGATGCATCAGACGGCGGCTTTTTGTGGGAGTTTCAGGTAACCATTCCCGGTCGACCGGAGGGTCAAAGAGCGGAATATTCTTGGTTTATTATGGACGAGATGAAATTGCTTGACAGTGGAGGCACGGCAATCGGCAGGCTTCATAACGACGTCAATTTAGCAACGGTAATGGCTACCTATAACGGACAGACCATCCAAATCCCACGTATCCAGGATGCCACAGCCCAAGATATGTTTGCCTGGGATGTTGCCTGGACGTCTGAGGGAGTTGCCGCCACACGCACCATTAACCTTCTTTGCCGTTGTCAATGCACCGCTTCCACCTGCCATTGGGGAGGCTGTGAAAATTATTGGTTCCAGTACGATGACGGCACGTGGGCAACCAACGGCTTCTGTCAATGTTGGACGGAACAGCAGAATATGACCTTTGTTTTCGTCTACAAAACCACAGATATGTCCTTGGTCGAAAACTACGGTGCCTTGAGATACCAGGTAAATAACCTTGCCCAGCTTTACTATATTGCAGACGGCAACATCTCCGTCCAGGTGGACTATGACGATGCAACCGTTCCCATTCCAAACCTCTTTGAAAAGCAGCTGACTCACGATTTTAACGGCTACACCGCCCACTATAAAATCACGGTCAACGAAGCAAAAACAGTGTTGACCAACGGCGCACCCCTGACCATCCGCGATGAGATGACCGACACCCTTGCTTATGTAAGTGGTTCGCTTGTTATCACAACTGAAAATGCAAGCGGACACACAAGTGTACTTAAGCATGGCGTGGACTACACCGTTACCTATGACGGCACAGGCCATCAAACGGATACCTCAGGCAAGAAAGTTCACGTGTTGAACATCGTGATACAGAAACCGCAACCGGTTATGTACATTTTGGATTACGATACTACTCTAATTCTGCCGGAACAGATCACTGGAGGTATCCGTTACAGTAACTCTGCATCCATCTCCCTGTGGGGTGGAGAGGTGAAAGATACCGGTGTAGAAAAGGTCTATGCAGACATCAATATTGCTTCAAAAAACTTTACAGTGGATATGTTTAAGACATGCGCACTGACCGGTAAACCACTCCCGGGAGCAAAATTTGGTCTTTACAATGCGCAAGGTGGTCTAATCACCACCGGTGTAACAGATGCCAATGGTAAGCTGACATTCCAGACCAATATCATCGAAGGCATCGTTTTGCAAGAACATGTTCTGTACTATTTGCAGGAGATTCAACCGCCATCGGCCTATCAGTTGGATGATACAAAGTATTGGTTCTGTTTCTGCAGTGATACAGGCGATACTTGCATCAAATGCAACAAGCTTATGATAGATGCGGAGGCTGTCCGTATTCCATTTGAGGAGATTGGTCTTATTGATATTTCCAATTATCCTGCTAATATAGAACTGCCTGCTACCGGAGGCATCGGAACCCCTATTTATATACTATGTGGACTAACGCTTGTGTTTGGCCCGCTTGTATACGGATTCAGCTTGAGGCGCAGATATGGAAGGAGGTTGAATAAATAAAGCCTCCCTAAACGGCGTAAAAACCTATCTTATGCGCCTGACTGATTCCAATTAAATTAATAATTATTTTTAGAAAGGAAAATCATTATGAAAAAGTTTTTATCCATCATTATGGTGCTGGCAATGATTCTTTCTCTGAGCATTACCGCTTTTGCGGCAGAGAACAAAGGCTCCATTACCATCACTAACGCAACCATCGATGAAACCTATGAAATCTTTAAGATCTTCGATGCAAGTATCAGCAAGGATGCTGCGGGCGAAACCAATGCGGTTTCCTATAGTATTGCTACCGATAACCAGTTCTTTACTGCACTGTTTGGTGCTGACGGCAAGACCGAGAATAGCTACTTTGTATACAACGCCAACACTGGCTCTGTTACCAAGAAAGAGGGTGTCAACGATGCTGAGTTGATCAAGTACCTGACCGAATTGGTTGAAGATGGCACTTACACCACCGCTTCTACACCCGTTAAGGCTACCAGCGACGAAGTAAAGTTTGATAACCTACCCTACGGTTATTACCTCATCACCAGTTCTCTGGGTGCTACCGTAACCATCAACTCTAATACCCCTGATGTTAAGGTGATCGATAAGAACCAGAAGCCCGGTAACGGATTTGACAAACTAATTCAGAACGGCGTGGATGAGAATGGCGATCCCATTTGGGCTGAAGCTAACTCCGCCAATATCGGTGACGAGATCACTTACAAGATTTCCTTTGAAGCAACAAACTACGATGGCGAAAATAAGATCAAGTACTACCAGATTCACGATGAAAAGGGCGACGCAATCTGGGCTGAATTTAACAGCTTTGAAGTCTATGTTGGCGGTGTGAAACTGGAGAGAGGTTACTATCTGTCTCAGGGTGGTAATAACACCGATAACTGGGAATATTTTGGTGACTGGACCGACACTGAGAAAAATCGTAACAACGCACAGTGGTACCTGGTGCATCTGGACTATGACAAGTTCCGTATCACCATTCCGTGGCTCGAAAACCACACGCTTACCAATGTCACCAACGGCGGAAACACCTCTTATTCTCTGAACTTCGACGAGGATGCCGCTTCTAAGTTCGGTTCTCCCGTTCAGGTAGAGATTATCTACAAAGCGGTAGTTGAAGCTAATGCTGCCATCGGTGACACCACCCATGGCAACCGCTACAACAAGGCTTACGCTTCCTGGACCAGTGAGCACGAGACCGGTTCTACCAAGCCTGAAGAGGTCGTGACCTATGTTTACGGTATCGGCTTGCTGAAGGATGACATTGCCACCCGTGAGAATCTGGCCGGTGCGAAGTTCAAAATCTACAAGGATGAGGCATGCACTGAGCCCGTCTATGTTATCCCCACCAAGATTGATGGTGTTTACATCGTGGATAGCTTGGGTACCGTTGCGGAAAACATTAGCGGTATTATGCAAGAAACCACTCGTAAGCTGTATGAGGAGTATCTTGAGGAATATTTGAAGGATGATAAAGGTAACACGATTACTCAGAATAACCTTGTTGTCTCTCAGACCAACGGTAAGTTGGCAATCTTAGGTCTGAAGGAAGGCACTTACTTCCTGAAGGAAGTAGAAGCTCCCGACGGCTATAACGCGCTGACTCAGCCCGTTAAGTTCGAGGCCGGTAAGGACATACGCCCCTTCAGCATCTTCGCTGACGAGGACGGCAATGTTGCAGATGTTCAGGAAGAAGATGGCATCCATACCGAGAACCGCTACGACCTGACCCACACTGTTGTTCACAACAGCAAGGGTGTTGTGCTGCCTTCCACCGGCGGCATGGGAACTTTCTGGCTGATTACTATCGGCACCTTACTGGCTATCGGCTTTGCTGTGTTCCTGATCACCCACAAGAAGATGTCTGTTTATACTGACTAATTCTTAAACTTACGAAAAGATACTAAGTGGGAGGAGAGAATCTTCTCTCCTCCCATTAAAAGTATAACAGAAAGGAGATGCCTATGAAAAAGCATAAAACAGTGATCTTTTTAACCCTTGGTTTTTTGGTAGGTATCTGCATTCTGTTATATCCTGCATTCAGTGATTTCTGGAATAGCAAGACTCAAAGCCGTGCAATTACTGACTATGAATCTGTTTTGGATAACCTTGATGAAAATGACTACAATGCTATTTTTGAACGTGCCCATACTTACAACAAGGCGTTATATGAAACAAATTATCCGTTGATAGATTATAAAAATGTGCCTGGTTACTACGATACTCTACGCATAACCGATAATGATATGATTGGCTATCTTAAAATCGACCGCATTGGCGTTGAACTTCCAATTTACCACGGTACATCTGACGATGTGCTGAACAGAGGTGTAGGTCATTTGGAAGGAAGTAGTTTGCCTGTAGGCGGCGAAAACACCCATAGTATTATGTCTGCTCATAGAGGTCTTCCAAGTGCTAAGTTGTTTACCGACCTTGATAGAATGGAAATTGGAGATACTTTCCAAATCATTGTATTGAATAAGGTGCTGACCTATCAGGTCGACTTTATAAAAGTAATCGAACCGGCGGATAGTTCTGATCTGCAGATCATTGAAGGCGGTGACTATTGCACGCTGTTTACCTGCACACCTTATGGCATCAATACACATCGACTTTTGGTACGGGGTGTAAGAATTGAAACGATTAAGGAAAAGCCCGTTATTTATGTCTCCAATGAGGCATTTCGCATAGAGCCGTTGCTGGTGACACCGGCAGTTGCCGCACCCATGCTCTTGGTACTGCTGATCCACCTGCTTGTTAAATACAGAGAGCCGCCTAAAATCGTGCAGCAGAAGAAAAAAGAGGAAGGAGGTGCGGAAAGTGAGCCGTAAAATCATAACCTTTTGTGTAACAATATTACTGCTTTTAACATGTTCTTATACGGTTTTTGCCGAAGAATTTGACCAAAGCAAAACCGGTTCTATATCTGTTACACTTATCGAGCAAAAACGAAACGAACCGATTGTCGGCGCAGAGCTTAGCGTGTATTATGTTGCAACCGCCCTGTTGGATTCAGACGGAAATTTGATTTATGACTACACGGAAGATTTCAAACAGTTTGATACCGCAATCGATGATACGACGCTTGCTACAAAGCTTGATGCATTTGTATCACAGTATAGCGTACCTTCTACTAAAATGACAACTAATGCTGAGGGGACGGCTCTGTGTGACGAGCTTCCTTTAGGACTGTATTTTGTTAAGCAGACGGGTGCGGTAGAAGGCTTTGCACCTTGCACACCATTCCTTGTAACAGTCCCAAATGAAAAGAATGGCAAATATGTGTACGAGGTAAACGCTTCACCCAAAACAGAGGTAGCAAGGCTCACTGATATTACCATCAAGAAAGTGTGGAATACCGATAAGTCTACCGAGGCAACGGAAAGCGTTACAGTACAACTTTTGCGAAATGGTAATGTGGTCAAAACAGCAACACTTAACGCGCAAAACAACTGGCAAGTGACTTATGCCAATATGCCTGAAAGCGATGCGTATAGTGTAAAAGAGGTGGATGTGCCAAAAGGTTTTACTGCGACCTATAAGCAAAACGGTTACGTTTTCACAGTTACTAACACCTCAACCTTAATACAAACCGGTCAGCTAATGTGGCCGATTCCTGTATTGGCAGTCAGCGGTATGCTTTTAATTGCGGCAGGGATTGTGCTATTGCAGAAAAAGAGGAAAACAAATGCGTAAATGGATAGGTGCTGTCTGCGTTTTACTTGGCGTGGTTTGCCTGCTCTGTTCTGTTGGCTTTGTGGTGTATAACCGCTGGGAATCAGAAAATGCCGCAAAGGTTACCGAGTCTTTGCTGGAAGATGTTCAAAGTGTAATCGATGAGAAAAATGCCGAACAAAATGATTCTGGGCCAAAGATGTCTACTGTTAAAGTAGATGGCTATGAGTGTATCGGCATTCTTTCGATTCCTGTTTTAGATTTAGAATTGCCTGTTTTAACAGATTGGAGCTATGTAAAGTTAAAGAAATCGCCGTGTCATTATTACGGGTCCTATTACGAAAACGATTTTGTGATCGCCGCTCATAATTATAAATCACATTTTGGCAGATTATCGGAATTACAAGCGGGTGATGTTGTTGTGTTTACCGACGTAAGTGGAACAGCGCACTACTACGAAGTAGTGATTTTGGAAACCCTGCCCAAAAACGCAACAAAAGAAATGATTACAAGCGGATTTGATCTTTCGTTATATACTTGCACCTTAGGTGGTGGCAACCGTGTAACAGTGCGTTGTAACGCTGCCATGGATAGTAACTGATAATGTGTCCATAATGTCAAGGTTCTTGATAAGACAAGGAAATTCAATAAAACATACAAGCAAGTTGGCAACAAAACGCGTACGTTGCCAACTTGCACTATTGAAGATTTAAGAAAATCCAAAAGCGGTTGAAACTCAGTGTTTTGACGGCATTTTTTATGAAGAATAATCAAAAATAACTAATTTCCAAAAAGCAATAGGAGATTTTAAAATGTCAAAACGGCATATTTTCATATGTTTCGCGTTATCAATATAAATTTCAAGGTAGCTTTCTACATTTTTTTGTATTGCAGAGAGCACTTTTTATGTTATAATATATTTGCAAAGGAAATCCGGGACAACTCGGTAAAATCAAGAGTTTTAGATCGGTTCCATTTTGAGTGTCGGTACCAAAAAACTCGTTCAAGAGAACGGGTGTTTTTTATCCATTGCGAAAGCAATGGTATACCATTATAATAAACCACAGGAGATGATGTTGTGCGTAATGAATATACTGTAGATTTAACGGTTTTAAGAGAATGGCACAAGGACCAGCTGTATAAAGGTGCAAATTTGGTATTATTTATTCTGTGGTGTGTTACGCTGATAGCCTGTATACCTTTAGGAATTATCAATGCTTTTCGCGGAGTACATATATATACTTTCTTCTGGTTCTGGACTTCTGTTTTTTGCATTTATAAAGCGTTCTTTTATAATAAAATAAAATTTAAACAATGGTACAAGAGACTTGTTCTTGCCTATGGCAAAGAATCTTGGATAAGAACTATTCGGTTTGAAGATAACGGGATTGTTGTTGAAGAGGAAAAAAATAAATCTCATTTTTATTATGCAGATATTATAGAAATAGAAGAGCGGAATGAAAGAATATACATTAAGTTTAAAAGCAGAATGTATGTTGTATTGTACGCTTCAAAATTTGTTGATTGTACTTGGGAAGAATGTAAATCAGTGATTCTTGAAAATAACCCCGATGTTAAATTAAAATAGTTTTAATTATTGTTTGTAATAGATTTAAAACACCTCTGCATAAAATTAGTAGAGGTGTTTTATTATGAACAAAAAATTGCGTTCGTATATCATTGCAATAATTATACCCCTTGCAGTGGGTGGGTTGTCGGCGTTGTTGACCGGCGGTAGTATGGGTTTTTATGAAACAATAGAAAAACCGTCGCTGTCTCCGCCGGGTATAGTTTTTCCTATTGTCTGGACAATTCTGTACACCCTAATGGGTATTGGCAGTGCGATGATTTATAACAGCAGTTCGGGTACAGCGGCGGAGAGAAATAATGCTTTGGCGGTGTATGCTCTGCAGCTTATAATAAATTTCTTTTGGAGCATTGTTTTCTTTAATTTAAGAGCGTTTTTACCCGCATTCATTTTAATTTTAATTTTGTGGGCGCTTATTGGAGTAATGATTATAAGATTTTATAAAATTGACAAAACCGCCGCGCTTTTGCAAATACCGTATTTTCTATGGGTGACCTTTGCAGCATATCTGACATTGATGATTTATTTATTGAACAGATAAATCAATTTCGTCTTATAATTCTTCCTAAAATGCCGATACTATTTTCAAAAGGAGGCAAGAATTATGATAGAACAGGATACAATAAAACTGCTTAGAGAGTGTGATGCAGGTATAAAAATGGGTGTATCTGCCATTGATGAAGTATTTCAGTATGTTAAGTCAGAGGAGCTAATGAAATGTCTCAATGCCTGCAAGGATGAGCACAACAAGCTGGACTGTGAATTGCAGGAGCTTTTGGAAAAATACAAGGACGAGGGCAAGGACCCGAATCCAATTGCAAAAGGAATGTCCTGGATTAAGACCAATATGAAGCTGTCTATGCACGAATCGGACCATACAATAGCTGACCTGATAACCGACGGCTGTAATATGGGAGTTAAATCGCTGAACAAATATCTGAACCAGTACAAAGCAGCTGATGAAGTGTCTAAGGACATTTGCAAAAGACTTATAAAGCTTGAGGAAAAGCTTACTGTACAAATGCGAGCTTTTCTGTAAAAAAAACTGAACGGAAATTCCGTTCAGTTTTTATATAAAAAGTGGCACCCGCCCAAAGGCGAGTGCCACACGAGTAAGCCTATAAGCCGAGTTCTGTTATCGACGACTATCTATCTCGAGAGGCTGTTGCCAACCTCCTCAAGCCGCTTTTCACGGCACATCGAGCAAATGTAAAGCCGTAGTCAGCGTTGCTCCGGATAAGGTTTACAGGGCCGATATGTCTCCATATCGCCGGTGAGCTCTTACCTCGCCTTTCCACCCTTACCGTATTAACGGCGGCATATCTCTGTTGCACTATCTCTAAGGTCACCCTCGGCGGCCGTTAGCCGCTATCCTGCTCTGTGGGGCTCGGACTTTCCTCATACGGCAAAACCGTACGCAGCCGTCCGGCAAACTCGCAAGGGTATTTTATCACATTATACGACTTGTGTCAAAGTCTTTTTGCCACGCATATATAGTAAAGAATAGAATTATTTCTATATTTTACTGTAAGGAGAAGACTTTATGGCACTTGAAGGTTTACCTATATATTTTTTGGCGAGCAACTCTGCTGACGGATTTATAAACGGTTTTTCTAATGCTTATGACCCTAAAAATGGGTGGAAAGCCTATCTGATTAAAGGCGGTCCGGGTACGGGGAAATCCTCTTTTATGAAAAAGGTGGCTACATATTTTGCAGACAGGGGAGAGGCTGTGGAAATAGTGCCTTGCAGCAGTGACCCTGATTCACTGGATGCGGTGGTACTGCCGGAAAAAAAGATAATTATTCTTGATGCTACCGCGCCACACGTAATGGACCCGATTTATCCCGGTGTATGCGAGGAAATACTTGATTTCGGGCAGTTTTGGGACACTTCTCTTATTGAGAGCAACAGGGAAGAAATAATTGCTTTGACCGATAATAACAAGGCGCTTCACCGACGGGCTTCACGGATTCTTTCGGCTATAGGTCAGTTAAAGCGCAACGAAATGAAGATATCATTACTGGCTACCGATATTGATAAAACCTTTGATTATGCCGTGAAACTCGCTTCACGCTTCATTAAGCCTCAAAAAGGACAGGCGAGCGAAAGGGTGATTTATCTTTCTGCTGTAACCCCAAAGGGCAATATATTTTACCGAGACACCATTGATAAGCTCTGCAGTGAAAAAGTAATTATCCTTGATGAGTACAGCACGGTATCTAATATGATTTTTTCTGTTATACGGGATTATGCATTAAAAAACGGTGCTCAAATAATAACCGTGAAAAACAATATTCTCCCCGGCGAACAAATTGACCATATACTTATTCCTTCTCTTTCTCTCGCTTTTTGCAGCAGCAGGAGTGAAATGGAAATATATGACGAGGCTGTCCGTAAAATTCATGCTACACGATTTATGAACAGAGATGTTTTAAGAGAGTCAAGAAGCAGAATTCTTTTTGGCAGACGCCTTACAAAGGAACTGCTTAGCGGCGCTGCGAACACACTTAAAGAGGCGAAAGAAGTACACGATAAGCTGGAGTATCATTATATTAAGGCTATGGACTTTGAAGGCCTTAATGAATTTTGCCGAAACTTTACTGAGAGTCTTTTTAATAATTGACATTTAGTTCTATTTAATATAATATAAAAAGGAATTAAAAAACGGAGGGGTCGTATGAAAAAGGACAGCGGCAAAATTGCTGTTATGGGCGTTTTATCACTGCTGGTTGCCATAGGTACCCTTATAGGCGCCGCTGTGCTTGCTGATATTAATAGTAAGAATTTATCAATTGACCTCCCCGACAGTAATTATTCTGCTAATGACAACTCATCACAGGAAAGCAATAATCAGCAAAGCTCTTCTGTAAGCAGTGAAGAAAGCTCGTCAAGTGAAGAAGTCTCGTCTGATGAAGAAAGCCTGCCCGAGGAAATAAAGCCCGACATTGAAACCGGAATTTATACTTTGGGTACAGATAGCATTGTCATCACCTCCGGGGAAGCGGGTTTTGTTGAGGGAAACATAAACTGCGGTGGAATAACAATGGAATTCTCGGGACAAACGGTTGACAGCACCCTTATTGCCACAGGTACTGACAGTCTTAATAACACTGTTGAAATTACTCTTGTTTTTGACGGCACTGCAATTACGGCTTCCAGCCGTCCTATAATACAATATGAAGAAGCCTCGGATTATCTTACCGTTTCGGGAGTTTTTGTTAAATAGTAAAACAAAACTCGGAGATTTTAAATC
>JAZLDA010000084.1:0-10162 GCA_045614505.1 Acutalibacteraceae bacterium
TATTGAGTTCATAGGAATAAATATAAAGCTTGCCACACTTGTTGCGGCGGCGCTGCCCGACATAGCAAGAGCGCCGAAGGAATTTATGGTGGACTGCATAATAACATTGGAAACCGAGAATATCATACCTTGAAGTCCTGCAGGCACACCGATATAAAGGGTTTGCATAAGCGCCTTTTTGTCAATGGAAAGCTTTTTAAAATAAAGTCTGCAGTCGTTATTCTGCTTTTTCATATAAATGACAACCAGTACAGCCGAAACAGCCTGAGAAGTAACTGTTGCAATGCCCACACCGGCAACACTCAAATCAAAGCCTGCCACAAGCAGTATATTAAGTCCGACATTTATGACACCCGAAACGCCGAGAAAAATGAGAGGACGGGTAGTGTCACCGATTGCACGGAGAATGGATGAGCCGAAATTATAAATAAGCTGTACGGGAAGTCCTGCAAAATATATTTTAAGATAAAGAGATGCAAGGGGGAGCACCTCATCAGGGGTATCAATAACTTTAAGAATCTCACCTGAAAGGAAAAAGCCTATTGCCCCTACAACAACACCTAATATAACCGATAAAAGCATAGCAGTATGCACCGTCTTTTTCACGGCTTCACTGTTTTTTGCTCCTACATTCTGCGCAACAACAACACCGGCTCCGTTACTCAGTCCCATAGCAAGGGCAACAATGGCATTTATAAGAGAGCCTGTTGAGCCAACTGCAGAAACGGCGAAGTCACCGTCAGACGAAAACTGTCCAACAACTACGGTATCGGCAGCATTAAAGAAAATCTGCAAAAGCCCGGAAATAATAATGGGAACAGCGAACAGAATTATTTTCTTTAAAAACGGGCCCGTGGTCATATCCAGTGTTTTGGACTTAGTCACAAAAATACTTCCTTTCAGCATTAAAACGGGACAGTGTACTGTCCCGTTTGTTTATCAGTTTACGCCTGCGAGTTTAAGCTTTAAACTTGCAAGGTCTGTAGTATTAATAATTCCGTCTTTATTAAAGTCGGCACGCATATTCATTTCCCCATTACCGTTTGCAAGGAAAATTTTAAGAACAGCTAAATCTGTAGTATTTACATTTCCATTGCCGTCTGCATCTCCCATAAGAGCACTGTCTCCAAGAGCGGATATAGTCTGAGTCTCTACAACATCGGCACAGAAGAAACAATATTTAACCCTTAATCCGTCCTCGGTTTGAGTCGGTTCTTCGATAATCTCCCAATCGGTTGGAAGGTGAACAATTTCCAGGCCTAAAGTATATGAGCCCTCTACCACGTTTTCTAAAAGGCTGTCTGCACTTGCTAAATAGGTAATGGTTTTACCATCCATATTAAGTCCGTAATAGGTTTTGCCTTCGGGTCTGTCTATAGGAATAGCTTTGAACACATTGTGATGGCTGTCATATACATAAATTTCCTTTTCGGTATTGAAGAAAATGTGTCCGTTATACTCAAAAAGACCTGCAAAATAACAGTTATATACACCGCCGCCGACTTCCCAGCCGTAGACATCATACTTTTCATTGTAAATACCGATATCCATAAGCTTTTCGGTATTTTTAAAATCCTTTGTACGCATAAAACCGCCGGCATTTTTACTATTATCAATGTAATACCAATATTCGCCTATTTTATGTACTGCGGTAGTAGCTGTTCTCCAGGAATCGTTACCGGTGAAACTTTCGCATACTATTCCCTCTACCTCAGGAATATAAAAATCATCATGATCGCCGTCTGCAATAATTTCGCTGTCGGAAAGGAGGAATTTATTATGCCTAACCTCACCTACGTAATCGTAATCATAGGTAGGGCCTAAAATCGGGTCGTCGTAGGTGGCGTCAACGTGATACCATTTGCCGTCAATTTCTACAACATTCCAGCCGTGATTATCTACTTCACTTATAACGTAATAGCAATTCATTCCTAAGCGGTGCAGAATATACATATAAGTATAAGCATAGCTCTGACAAACACCTATTTTATCCCTTAAAAAGCCTAATATATCGTGGTTTTCACTACCAAGGCCTTCAAAAAGGCGGTAGTCGTACATAAAGTTAACGTCGAGCCAGTCGTGAACATAGAGAGCCTTTTCCAGCTCACTCCAGTCTTTTCCTATTTTATTTATAACCTTATCGGTTTCTTGCTCCATAAACTTTCTCTCACTAAGCATCTTCTCTTTATCTATTTTATAAACGAAAGTTAAGGTCTTAATGATTCCTGCCTGAGTTGCCGTTGCTTTGCTGATATACTCAAAATAATAAAGTTCGGGATGCTGAGTCTTCATTAAATTATAATATTCCTGAACTTCAGACAATCCCACATGGAATTCAGTTATATCAACTTCTTCTTCCATGTTAAATACAGCATTATACATGGCCTCTTTAAAGGTCTCAGGCTGCTCTGCTACAGCAAATGAAGTTATGGAAAAAGCGCCAATCAGAATAACAATGCTTAATATAAATGAAATTATTTTTTTCAAAACATTCACCCTTAACATTTTTTTAAAGGAAACCTATCCACATCAATTTTAAATTGTATATTTAAATCTATAATAAGTCGGTATAAATACATTTATCATTTGTTGGCGAGATACAGCTTAAGTAATGCAAGGTCGGAGGTATTTATATATCCATCTTTATCAAAATCTGCTCCGCTGTAGACCTTTTCTGAATAGCTTCCGGCTAAGAAAAGCTTTATAGTCGCAAGGTCGGTTGTAGAAACTTTTCCGTCTCCGTCTACGTCACCTGCGCCTTCGGGAATGGGAAGACTGGGTATGACTTCTTCATCTAAAATATCTGTGCAAACATCACAATAAAGTAGCTTTTTACCGTTTTTGAACATTGTAGCCTCTTCTATAGTAAGCCATTTTTCGATAGGATGACCCATGTCGCATACTCCGATGTACAGAAGCTGAGCGTCATCGAAATATACGTCGCTGGCTCCTATGATATAACAATCCTCTCCTATCATCTGAAAACCGAAAAATCTGCCGTAATCTTCTTTACCGCTCTCATTAAGACCAAAAACACCTACAACGTCGCCTGTTTCGGCATCGTATGTATAAAGATTGGTTTCATCGGTGAAGAACAAATTTCCGTTATGTTCAAAAAGACCTGTATAATAACTTAAATATCCGTAGCCGTCATCTCTTATTGACCATATTCTGTCTATAGTGTAAATGTGCTCACTGGTAGTAAAATTTTTAGTTCTTTTAAGTCCACCGCCGCTCTCTTCATAATCAAGATAATACCAATAACCGTCGTCCATAGGTACCATAGAGGTAACAGCCTGCTTGTAGATATCAGCTCCATAATACTTATAACAGTAAATGGTTTCTTCAATACTGAATGGAATATACCAATTGTCGTGGTGACCGTCGTCTATTTCTGAGTCGGATAGAAGAAATTTATTGTGAAGCACTCTGCCGAAGCTGTCATACTTACTATATTTATTAAAGACAGGGTCATCATGAGTAGCGTCTACGTGATACCATTTACCGTCAATTTGCACCACGTTCCAACCGTGGTTATCCTCATCACTTATAGCCATATAGCTTTTAATACCGCATTGACGCAAAAGGAAGGTCATTGCATAAGCATACGCCTGACAAACTCCGGTACCGTCCTCGAACATATCAATCATTCCGTGGTTTTCTGTACCATCTGCAGTATAAAGACGAGTATCGTAACAGTAGTTTGCGCAAAGCCAGTCGTGAATAAAAAGAGTTTTCTGAGTGTCAGTCCAATCCTCGTCTATCTGATAATACACATGGGTGGCAATATCACTGATAAACTCACGCTTTTCCAGCATCTGATTTTTAGTCATTGTATAATAGAGGGTAAGCTTTGTTATTTTTTTACCGTCATAATTCATATAGTAGTTATTGGTCTGAACGTAATAATTTATTTCGGGATAATTATAATAAATCTTTCTCATTATATCCGTCAGAACAGGACAGTTAACGTAGCCCTGACTTGTAAGAGTATATTTCAAATTATATTTTGAAAGGTCTACGCTTTCTTTCATATTCCATATTGCGTTTACAATAGCCGTCTCGCAGTTTAGCTGGTTTGTCGAAACGTAAGCTGACGCAGAAAAGGAGAAAATTCCAAATATTAAAACAAAGCAAAGTAAAACACTTACAATCTTTTTCAAAACATTCACCCTCAAAAACACATTTTCTTTAAATACTATTATATATTTTATTCCTACTTAAAGAATAAGTCAACCGAATAAAAATTTTTCTGTAAAAATATCCTGCGCGAAAGCCTTTTTCACGCAGGATACAGTAAAACTATACAATTTTTAAGACTCTTTTGCTACGTAAGCAAGAAGTCCGCCTGCTTTAAGAATAGCCTTTTGTCTGTCTGTAAAGGAGCAGACAAGGTTTATGTCTTCGCCGCTTGTCTTGTTGTGAAGAACCAGCTTTCCCTCATCCATACCGGCATAAACATTTTTGAGCTCAAGCACATCGCCTTGACTGAGTTTTTCGTAATCGTCAACCTTTTCAAGGGTAACAGGCATAATACCCGCATTAATAAGATTTGCAATATGAATTCTTGCAAAGCTTTTTGCAATTACCACTCTGACTCCCAGATACATAGGCACAAGTGCGGCGTGCTCACGGGAAGAGCCCTGACCGTAGTTTGAGCCGCCCAGTATAAAGCTTTCTCCCGCCGCTTTTGCGCGCTCCGAAAATGAGGTATCGCAAACACCGAAGCAGAACTGACTAAGATACGGAATATTGGAACGGTAAGGCAGAATTTTTGCGCCTGCAGGCATAATGTGGTCGGTTGTGATATTGTCACCCACTTTAAGCACAAGGGGCGCAGTAAGCTCATCTCTCTGAGGACGCGCATCGGGGAATTTCTTGATATTAGGTCCGCGAAGCACTTCAACATTTTTGCTTTCTTCTTCCGTTGCAGGCTCAACCACTGCCGAATCGTTAATAAGGAAGTTTTCGGGCATAGTTACCTTTAATTCCTCACCCATAAGTCTCGGGTCGGTAATTTCTCCCGTAAGGGCTACAGCAACGGCAGTTTCGGGAGAAACGAGATAAACCTGACCATCGGCAGTGCCGCTTCGTCCTTCAAAGTTACGGTTAAAGGTACGCAGAGATACTCCCCCCGAATTCGGTGAAAAGCCCATGCCGATACAAGGTCCGCAGGCACATTCCAGCACTCTGGCGCCGCTTGCAATAATATCAGAAAGAGCGCCGCAATCAGCAAGCATAGTGAGTACCTGCTTGCTTCCCGGGGAAACAGAAAGGCTTACGCTCTCTTTTATAGTCTTTCCCTTTAGCATGGCGGCAACCTTTAACATATCAAAAAGTGAAGAATTGGTACAAGAGCCGATACAAACCTGGTCAACCTTGGTGCCCTTTAATGAAGACACTGTCACGATATTATCAGGACTGTGAGGACAAGCAATAAGAGGCTCAAGTTCGCTGAGGTTTATATCAATGATTCTGTCATAAACAGCATCAGCGTCGCTCTCAAGCGGAATATAATCTTCTTCTCTTCCCTGCTTTTTAAGAAAATCTCTGGTAATTTCATCTGAAGGAAATATTGAGGTGGTTGCGCCAAGCTCGGTGCCCATATTGGTAATGGTTGCACGCTCGGGAACAGAAAGGGTCTTAACACCCTCACCGCCCCATTCGATAATAGCGCCTACTCCGCCCTTTACAGAAAGTATGCGCAGTATTTCAAGGCTTACATCCTTAGCAGTAACGTAAGGATTTAATTTACCTGTAAGGTTTACCTTATACATTTTGGGCATAGTGATAAAGTATGCGCCGCCGCCCATTGCCACTGCTACATCCAAACCGCCTGCACCGAAGGCGAGCATACCTATACCGCCGCCTGTAGGGGTGTGGCTGTCGGAGCCGATAAGGGTTTTACCGGGCTTGCCGAAACGCTCAAGATGTACCTGATGGCAGATACCGTTACCGGGACGTGAAAAATAAATACCGTGTTTTTTAGCAACCGACTGAATATAGCGGTGGTCATCAGCATTTTCAAAGCCTGACTGAAGTGTGTTGTGGTCTATGTAGGCAACACTTTTCTCCGTTTTAACCCTGTCAATTCCCATTGTTTCAAACTCAAGATAAGCCATAGTGCCTGTAGCATCCTGAGTCAGTGTCTGGTCAATTTTTAATGAAATCTCACTGCCAACGGTCATATCACCGCTACGCAGGTGTTCTTTAATGATTTTTTGTGCTAACGTTAATCCCATTTAAATTAATTTCCTTTTTTGATAATATGTTTATATGCATTTTTTACATGCTCTGTCATCTTTTCCTTTGCAAGAGCAGCATCTCTTTTAGAAAGCGCCTCAAGTATCGCCCTGTGCTCTGCATGGGACCGTACGGCTCGAATTTGATTTTCAACCGAAGCCTTGCGGTATTTCTGTATTTTCTTATGCAGTGGCATAAGTGTAGTGTAGACAACATTACTTCCGGAAAAACGGTATACAAGCTCATGGAAGTCGTTATCAACGCTTTTTATATGGTCAGCATCCTTTTTCAGAGCATAGAATTCCTGCAAATCCACAAGCTCGGAAAGTTTTTTAAGCTCATCGTCGGTTATGCGCAGAGCTGCCTTTTCTGCCGCTATACCCTCAATGAGACTTCTTATTTCGTAAATATCACACAGGTCATCATTATTAATACCCAGTACCACCGAGCCTCTTGCGGTTTCTTCAATAATATGCTCATCAGCAAGACGTCGAAGCGCCTCACGCACAGGGGTACGGCTTACTCCGAGAGCCTCACTTATTTTGAGCTCGGTAAGTACCTCACCGCGCGTATATTTACCGCTTAAAATATCGGTCTCCAGTTGTTCGTAAACCTGGTCTGCAAGAGAAACTGTTTTGTGGTCTATCATAAAACTTTGCCCCCAAAATTAAAGTCTTTTTAATTTTCCCTCAGAAAATTCTTCTATTTTTTCTTCGATTTCACTATTGGAAAGAGTGGTTTGTCTGCCGTCCTCATATTCCTTGTCAATCCACTCTTTAAGTTTTACCACAAGGTCATCGCGTTTGTCAACCTGTTCACTTGCCGAAAGACCGTAATTTTCGTTTATCCAGTAAGCAATACCTGCAAGACCCGAGGTTTTGCTAAGCAGTACTGCGGGGCGTTTGCCGAGAATTTTCTCGGTGTTGAAAATATTGTAAATTTCCTCATCCTTTAACAGTCCGTCAGCGTGAATACCTGCTCTGGTAACATTAAAGTTTCTGCCCACAAACGGAGTCATGGAGGGAATTTCATAACCAATATTATGCTTAAAATACTCTCCGATTTCGGTAATGGCAGTGGTATCCATACCATCAAGACTTCCCCTGAGGGACGCATATTCAATTACCATTGCCTCAAGAGGAACATTACCTGTTCTCTCTCCAATACCCAGCAATGAGCAGTTAACGGCACAGGCACCGTACAGCCATGCTGTGCTGGCATTGGTAACCGCCTTGTAAAAGTCATTGTGTCCGTGCCACTCAAGCATCTCACTGGGAACATCGGAATAGTGCTGAAGTCCGTAGATAATTCCCGGAACACTTCTGGGCAGTGCCACTTCACTAAAGGGAACACCGTAGCCCATAGTATCGCAGGCTCGAATTTTAACAGGAATTCCTGCATCCTTACTCATCTTCATAAGTTCATTAACGAAAGGAACAACAAAGCCGTAAAAATCAGCGCGGGTGATATCCTCCAGGTGGCATCTCGGCATTACGCCTGCCTCAAACGCAAGGGCAACTGCAGAAAGATAATGCTCCATTACCTGCTTTCTGGTCATTTTCATCTTTTTGAAAATGTGGTAATCAGAACAGGAAACAAGAATTCCCGTTTCTCTTATACCTAAATCCCGAACTAGCTTGAAATCTTCCTTGTTTGCTCTTATCCAGGTGGTTATTTCGGGGAATTTAAGCCCCAGGTCCCGGCACTTCTCCAGTGCCTCTCTGTCCTTTTTGCTGTAAACGAAGAATTCCGTCTGACGAATAATGCCGTAAGGGCCGCCCAGTTTAGACATTAATTTATAAAGGTCAACTATCTGCTGAACAGTATAGGGCTCAACTGACTGCTGTCCATCTCGCAAAGAGGTATCGGTAATCCATATTTCCTCGGGCATACTCATAGGAACCCTTCTGTGATTGAAGGGTATTTTAGGTACGTCCTCATAATTATAAATGTTTCTGTATAGATTAGGCTCTGCTACATCCTGCAAAGAATATTTGTAGCTCTTCTGCTCAAGCAAATTACTTTTAGGCGATATTTCAAGCACTATTATCACTCACTTTCGGTATTTATGTATACAATTATACCAATGTACTTTTCAAAAGTCAATAGCCATAACAAATTTACGGAAGGAAACATGTTCCTCCCGTAAATTTATACCGTAATATTCACTTAAATTATAACTTAACTTTCTGTTTATATTACTTCTTACCGCAATTTTTGTCAAAACTGGGATTGCAGGCATAGAAATTCTTGGAATTCAATTTATCAGCAGTCAAGCGAAGCGCTTCACCTGAACAACAATGGTGAAATGCTTTTGCGACGTCTTCTATTTTATATTTTCCACTTGATTTCAATGCTTTCTTTTGAGGCGGTTATGCGCTCTATCAGGCAGTCAACCACCGTGATTTTGTCGCTAACCGACAGTTCATCCCAATGCTCAAAGTATCCGCCGATTTCACCCACATCATTTGTGCGGTTACTCTCTAATGAAACAATCTCGGCACCAAGCTCTTTCTTTTCGGCATCAAGCTCGGAAATGCGGTTATTTATGTACTGCATTACCGTGTCATTTGCCGCAGAGATTTTTTCGAGCAAAGAGGATATTTCTTTGTCAATCTCTTCTATACGTGTTTTAAGTTTTACTACTTGCAGGTTACAGCCGTCCTGCTTTTTCTTTGACAGTGTCTGAAACTCCGCTAATTTTTTCTGCATTTCCTTAAATACAATATCATCTACAACATCAGCGTCCAGTGAGCCAAAATGACATCCACCGGCGTGATATTTGTTTGTGCAGAGATAATAGCGGTTATCGGACTTGGTTTTACATTTATAAATCTTAGCGGTTAAAGCATATCCACAGTTGGCACATTTAATTTTACCTGCAAGCCAAGTTGCTTTTGCCTTGATAGGCCGTGCAACGCTTTGGTTATTTAAGCACTTAGAACGGCATTTAATCCACGTTGCAGAATCAACAAGTCCCTCATGCGGTGCCAAAACCAATGTGTGACCTACTAAGGATATGGTTTTTCGTTTAAGATTGTCGCCCGAATAAAGATACGCTCCGTTTATACCGATAAAATCATTTGGGTTGTTGACAACGTTTGTGCCTTGCGCTTTAAAGAACTCGTAAAGCTGATAATCGGCTTTTACATACGCGGGGTTGATTATCACATCACGCAAACGGCTTCTATTGAAGAGTTTTCCGTCACGCTTTCTTATGCCGTGTTCTTCCAAGTAGCGCATAATATCGCCGAATGAGGTTTGAGGCTTTGCATACATTGAAAAAATCAAACGAATGACCTCTGCCTCTTCCTCGATTGGCTTATACATTTTGGTTCGTATTCCATCTATGATTGTTTCAACCAGTTCAAATCCAAACGGTACTCTGCCACCCATATAAAAGCCGCGTTTGCTACGGGATGAATAAGCATCAATAACACGCTGTTGGATGGTCTCACGCTCAAGCTGTGCAAAAATCATTACGATCATCAGCATAGCCTTGCCAATTGGTGTTGAAGTGTCGAATTTTTCCATTGTACTGACAAAGTCAACCTTGTTCTTTTGAAACACTTCAATTAAATTAGCAAAATCGAGCACCGAACGGCTGATACGGTCAAGTCGGTAAACAATCACACGGTTTACTTTACCTGCCTCAATATCACGCAACAGGTCTTGAAACGCAGGGCGGTCTATGTTTTTGCCACTATAACCCTTGTCGGTATAAACTTTATAACTTTCTCCTGTCACTTCCTTTTTACAAAACTCGATTTGACTTTCAACGGATATGCTGTCTATCCTGTCAACCGATTGTCTTGCATAAATTGCGTCAAAAAGATTCAATTTTTACTCCCTTCTTCGCAAAAAGAAGCGGAGCTGCTGACATATATATTATACCATAACAGCCCTTTTTCTTCAAGGT
>JAZLDA010000085.1:0-3560 GCA_045614505.1 Acutalibacteraceae bacterium
GCCTGTCTTCCTGATTTATTTTCTATAATAATATGGGTGATTTTATTGTTATCGCAAACAGCGGCACATACACTTGTTCCATATAGAAGCCGCACATTTTCTTTTAAAAGAAGTTTTTCAGCAAGAACGGCAAATACATTAGGGTTGTACTGCACCTCATAACGCTTTTTTGCCCGTTCTTCAACCGTAGCCTCTTCTTTCCAACATTCAGCCAGCTTTTGTCCCTCGCTTCCCATCTCTATGGAAAGTTTAAGAAGTTCCTCGGCAATACCGAAGGATATCTGTCTTCCCATTCCGTCACAAATGGGAAGATAAATTGCAATAAGACCGGCGGTAGCAAGTCCGCCAAGCATAAATTCTCTTTCAATAAGTAAGGTTTTTGCGCCCTGCCTTGATGAAGCCAAGGCTGCTGAAATTCCCGCAATGCCGCCACCGCAAACAACAACATCGTACTCACCGACACACTGTAATTCCTTTGCTGGCTCAAGCACCTTTTCCATTGTTGTGCAACCTTTCTTATAATTATTCTAAATACAGTATATCACATAAAAAAATAACATTCAACCAAAAATAATAGCTATAAATAAGAAAGAAAAATATAGACTATTTTTTTAACTTTTGATATAATCATCATAGAATCTTTTTGACGAGGTGAAACCATGAGCAAATTAAGACTTATGAGCAATAACATTTGGTGTGCAGAGTGCAACGACCCCCGTTGGGCTGAAAAGGGTGAGGACTGTTCTGCCGAGCACAGAGCAAAAGGCTTCTTAAGGGTTTATAAAGAAACCCTTCCCGACGTAATAGGTCTTCAGGAATGTACCGCACGCCTTGCAGATAATCTTATGCAGTTATTTAAAGAGGACGGCACCCTGCCCTTTGCACTTCTTTGGGGCAGAGATACTCCAATTATTTACCGCTCGGACAGATTAGAGCTTATTGATTCCGACTATATTATTTACCCCGAAGCTGTTCCGGGTTTTGAGGGCGAATTTAATAACGAAAAAACAAAGTCCTACTGCATAGCTGTTTTTAAAACAAAAGAAGACGGTAAAATGTTTATTTTCGCTTCCACTCATCTTTGGTGGAAAATCTCTAATAAAGATGAAGCAAGACTTCCCACCGATTATCAGCCACATTCCGACGAAGCAAGAGAATACCAGATAAATTTGCTTATAGACAGGGTTGAGGAGCTCCGCGAAAAATATAACTGCCCTGCCATAATTGTTGGTGATTTTAATGCTAAATACCATTCCCTTGCTGTTCAGTCGGCGTTTAGCCGAGGCTGGGTACACGGTCACGATATTGCAACCGAGTATAGAGACGAAAAGAACGGTCACCATTTCTGCTATGCCGAGGGCTACGACCACTACGAAAATCCAAAAACCTTCAAGGAATCAATCGACCAGTTCATTATAAAAGGAGCCGAAGACTTAACTGTCAAGCGTTTCGACCGATTTTACGAAGACTACTATATGTGTCTTTCCGACCATTTTCCAATGTGGTGCGATATAGAAATTTGACAGCCAAACAAATTCTAAAAATAATATAAAAACAGCGTACTTGTGTGACTCCTCACAAGGACATCGAAACTGAAAGATTGCATATCATTTACAGACAAAAAGAAAGAGAAGGCTCAAAATACAACGAGCTTTCTCTTCTTTATTGTTTAATGGTTTCGAATTATTGCGGATGCACACAACCATCATAAAATTTAATTGTTTCTCCGGCTGTTTTATTCTGATACAGGCGCACATAATCAATATAATAATTTGCTTCAAAGTTGTCGATTTCACTTACACATTGTTTCGGTGCCCAGTCGTGATCAGTTGAATTAAACACTTTATTATCAAGAAGGATGAAATACTGTTGCTCGCTATCATTAAAGCAAGCCATACCATCATTATGGTCCGGAGTGCCGTCGCCGTCTGCATCATGTCCGCACATATCGACAGTCATATCAACCTTATAATAAACCTCATCGTCAACATAAAATGTCATGGCTTCGGGGGTCCAATCAATAGCAAATTTATGGTATACATTTGGGTTAAACGCTTTGCTACTTGCACCGGATAATACAAAACCATCGGGAAAAGCATCACCACCATTACAGTGACCGTTATCATCAGCAATATTATTGAAATTCTTACCAAGCCATTTATGGAAAGCAACCTTTGCTAATCCGTAGGTAGGATTTTGTTTATCTTTAAAATGTGTACCATAAACCTCAAAAATATCAATTTCACCAAAGGGCGTAGCACCCGTATAAGCATTACCGCTACGCAACCAGAATGAAGCCCATGCACCTTGAACACTAGGAACCTTTGCGCGCATTTCAAGATATCCGTAACGGAAGGTCATTTTTTCAAAGGTATGAATAGTCTTAGCAACATGTGTTGTACCGTCTTTATCTTTATAGGATTTTATATTAAGAACACTACCATCAGTTTGTTCAGATTCTGCGCTTTCATCCGCAACAATTGCAAGGTTGCCTTTACTAGCACCTTCATTTAAAGATATATTATGCTTTATAGTACCTTCTGTTTCATGACTACTTATTCTATGAATCTGAGAAAATTTAGCACTAGCATTTGAACTTGGCAGTGAAGCTTTGCTGCCAAATTCCTCAGACCATACTAACTCCCTGCTATCAAATCTCGTTTCAGTTACACCTATTACACTGCGGTTTATGGCATCAGAGTAAATTGTGAACTTTTCGTTGGTTTCAGGGTCAATAAGGGTGATATAGCCTCTAACAACTACCTCTCTTTCATCATCAGCTTCAAAGCCTGTGAAGTAGACAGAGTAGGTCATTTTAGTTCCATCATACCACCAACAGGAGTCGAAATTAGCAGTCTTCTCACGCCTCTTAATATTCTTTCCATCAACATTACCTAAGGTAAGTCCGGCAGTATACTTGCCGTCGCTGAGTTCGCCGTTCTTGAAAATAAAGCCACGAGCTGCAACAGTGAAATCTTGACTGTCCATCTTGAGCACAGAACCGTTGGTAGTTTCATAATTGAAATAGCAACGAATTGCCTGTTTACCCTTCGACTGAGCTAAGCCGTCTGCATTAAGCTTAGATGCAGAGCCTGTTCCAATAACTGCGTTAAGGTCTGTAACTTCAATATCCTCAAAGAGAACACTTCCGGATTCTCCGTCACCAAAGTATATAAACAGTTCATTATTATCTGTTTTTACATCGTAATCATGACCCTTTACACTGCTTGTAGCATCACCTGCTAAGTCAACGGTGATATAACGGGTTGCTTTATACTTTTTGCCAACTTCTATATTCTTGCTGATTTTGAAAGGCGTAGCGTTTACATAAGAAGTGGTATCAAAGGCGTTATTCGGGTTAGCTGTTCCGAAGTTATATTCTGCATCATCAGTAAGCGGCTTCTTGGCAGTGTAAGAGAAGTCAACCTTGTAGGTGTGACCATCTATTGCACCTGATTTGATAGAAGCAGCACCGCCTTCTTCATAAGAAACAACTACTTTCTGCCAAATCTCAATAGAGATAATCTGGTAAGTGTTATAAGCCGTCTCAGATGTATCTA
>JAZLDA010000086.1:0-99704 GCA_045614505.1 Acutalibacteraceae bacterium
CTCCGGAGAATTCGTTGTTTTTAAAAGTTAATAAATCTAATAAAATACCGCTGTCATTTTCTTTTTGACAGCAGATAAGGAGCAATAAAAATGAATAGTAGTTTCAGCGAAAGTTACAAGGCAGCAGGTGTTGATATCACTGCAGGTTACAAGTCGGTAGAGCTTATGAAAAAGCATATCAACCGCACAAAAAACGAAGGTTGTCTTGATGATGTAGGGGGATTTGGCGGTTGCTTCGGATTAGACCTTACAGGAATAAGCGAGCCTGTTTTAGTCAGCGGCACTGACGGTGTCGGCACAAAAATCAAGCTTGCTATGCTTCTTGATAAGCACGACACAATCGGTATTGACTGTGTTGCAATGTGCGCTAACGATATTATCTGCTGCGGCGCAAAGCCACTTTTCTTCCTTGACTATATTGCCTGTGGTAAGAACCACCCCGAAAAAATCGCCGATATAGTAGGCGGTGTTGCAGAGGGTTGCGTTCAGGCAGGCTGTGCTCTTATCGGCGGTGAAACTGCTGAGCATCCCGGACTTATGCCCGATGACGATTACGACCTTGCAGGATATTGCACAGGTGTTGTGGACAAGTCTAAGATACTTGATAAAAATACTGTAGGCGAGGGTGATGTTATTATTGCTCTTGCTTCCACCGGTGTTCATTCAAACGGTTTCTCTCTTGTAAGAAAAGTGTTTGATATTGAAAATGCTGATTTAAAAGCTCCAATAGAAGAACTGGGTGGAAAGAGCCTTGGCGAGACCCTGCTCACACCAACGAAAATGTATGTAAAGAGTATGCTTGCTCTTATGAAAGAGGTTACCGTTAAATCGGTTTCTCACATCACAGGCGGCGGCTTCTATGAGAACATTCCCAGAAGTCTTCCCGAAGGTTTTGGCGCAAAAATCAAAAAGAGCGATGTTAAAATCCTTCCAATTTTCAAATACATTGAAAAGGTTGGCAACATTCCCGAGAGAGATATGTTCAACACCTTCAATATGGGCGTAGGTATGATTGCTGTAGTAAATAAAGCAGATGCCGAAAAGGCAGTAGAAATCCTTAAAGCAAACGGCGAAGACGCTTATGTAATAGGCGAAATTGTCAAAAGCGAAACAGAGGTAGAGTTATGGTAAAGGCCCGTATATCTGTTCTTGTTTCAGGTGGCGGCACAAATCTTCAAGCGCTTATTGATTCCCAAAAAAGCGGAGTTATAAAAAGCGGCGAAATCGTCCTTGTTGTCTCTAACAAAAAGGACGCTTATGCACTCACCCGCGCAAAAAATGCAGGGATAAAAACTGCCGTTATCGAAAAAAAAGGCAACCCGAATTTTGAAGACGACATAATCAAAGTTTTAAAAGAAGATAAAATTGATATAATCGTCCTTGCGGGCTTTATGTGTATTTTAAGCGAAAACTTTACGAAAGAATACGAGAACAGAATACTGAATGTTCACCCTTCTCTTATCCCCTCCTTCTGCGGAGAAGGCTTTTACGGACTTAAAGTCCACGAAGCAGCGCTGAGCTACGGAGTAAAGGTTACGGGTGCAACTGTACATTTTGTAAACGAAATTCCCGACGGCGGCAAAATCATTCTTCAAAAGGCAGTGAGCGTTGAAGAAAACGACACCCCCGAAATTTTACAGAAGCGTGTTATGGAACAGGCTGAATGGATAATTCTTCCACAGGCTGTTGAAATAGTCAGCAAGAACTACATTAAGGAGTAAAACAATGAGCAACATTTTTAGTTTAGAATCATTACTTAAAAATAACACTTATCCCGGCAGAGGTATTGTTATAGGTAAGTCTGCCGACGGCAAAAGCGCAGTGATAGCATATTTTATTATGGGCAGAAGCGAGAACAGCCGTAACCGTATTTTTGAAGAATTTGAAAACGGTATGCGTACCAAGGCTTTTGATGAAAGCAAACTCGTGGACCCAAGCCTCATTATTTATAATCCCTATCTTGCCTACGGTGACATTGATATCATCACCAACGGCGACCAGACCAATACCATTTACGACTTTGTTGTTAATGACGCTTCTGACCCCTTTGCATTTGAAGCCGCTCTTAACACCCGTGAGTTTGAGCCTGATGCTCCTAACTTCACCCCCAGAATTTCGGGTATTTGTTACTATGCCTTTGACAAAGGTGATTTCACTTATAAAATGTCCATATTAAAGAGCGCAGACGGAAATCCCGATGTTTGTCAGAGATATACCTATTCCTACGCTCCTCTTTCGGGCAAAGGTCACTTTATCCACACCTACAAGTGTGACGGCGACCCCATTCCCTCCTTCTACGGAGAGCCCGAGGCTGTTGTTCTTCCAAACAGCGCAAAGGACCTTGCGGATATGATTTGGAGCAGTCTTAATGAAGATAATAAGGTTTCTCTGTTTGTCCGTCAGATTCCTCTTGACGGAAGTCAGCCCACCAATATTATAATCAACAAAAACAAATAATCAGGAGGCATATTATGAAAGAGTTTGAACTCAAATACGGTTGTAACCCCAATCAGAAGCCTGCCAAAATTTTTATGCATGACGGCAGCGAGCTTCCTATTGAAATTTTAAACGGTCGTCCCGGATACATTAACTTCCTTGACGCTTTTAACTCTTGGCAGCTTGTAAAGGAGCTTAAAGAGGCTCTGGGTATGCCGGCAGTTACCTCCTTTAAGCATGTAAGCCCTACCTCTGCGGCTATCGGTCTCCCTTTGTCCGATAAACTCAAAAAGGCTTGCTTTGTTGATGATATAGAAGGTCTTGACGACTCCCCCCTTGCCTGCGCCTATGCAAGAGCAAGAGGTACCGACAGAATGTGTTCTTTCGGTGACTGGGTTGCTCTTAGTGATGTTTGCGACGTCACCACCGCTCTTATGATAAAAAGAGAGGTAAGCGACGGAATTATTGCTCCCGGTTTTGAGCCTGAAGCACTTGAAATTTTAAAATCCAAAAGAAAAGGCACATACAATATCGTTAAAATCGACCCTAACTTTGTACCCGCTCCTATTGAGCATAAGCAGGTTTACGGAATAACCTTCGAACAGGGCAGAAACGAGTTTAAAATCAATAAAGAACTCCTTTCTAACATTGTTACCGACAAAAAAGATATGCCCGAGAGTGCTGTTAGAGACCTTATTATTTCTCTTATCACCCTTAAATACACCCAGTCCAACTCGGTTTGCTTTGCAGTAGACGGACAGGCTATCGGTGTAGGCGCAGGTCAGCAGTCCCGTGTTCACTGTACCCGTCTTGCAGGCGGCAAGGCTGATACCTGGTTTTTAAGACAGCACGATAAGGTTTTAAACCTGCCCTTTAAGGATACTTTAGGCAGACCCGACAGAGACAATGTTATAGACGGTTATATCAATCAAAACGAAGAAGATGTCTGTGCAGACGGAAATTGGCAAAAGTATTTTACCGAAAGACCTGAGCCTTTCACTCTTGCCGAGCAGAGAGCGTATCTTGACACCATAAGCGGTGTTGCTCTGGGCAGCGACGCATTCTTCCCCTTTGACGACAATATTGAGCGTGCAAAAAAGAGTGGCGTTTCCTATATTGCTGAGCCCGGCGGCTCTATCAGAGACGATGTTGTTATTGATTGCTGTAATAAATACGGTATTGCTATGGCATTTACCGGTATGAGACTATTCCATCACTAATAGGAGATAAAAATATGAAAGTTGCTGTTATTGGTAGCGGCGGTAGAGAGCACACCATTATAAAAAAGCTCAAAGAAAGTTCTAAAATCACAAAGCTCTATGCTATTCCCGGAAACGGCGGTATGGCAGAGGATGCTGAGCTTGTATCAATCCCCGTTACAGATATTGAAAAAATCTGCAGTTTTGCTAAAGAAAACAAAATTGATTATGCCGTAGTTGCTCCCGACGACCCGTTGGTTGCAGGTATGGTTGATGCATTAAATAAGATAGGCGTTCCCTGCTTCGGACCCGATAAGAAAGCGGCAATTATCGAAGGCAGTAAGGTGTTCTCAAAAGACCTTATGAAAAAATACGGTATTCCCACCGCCGCTTACGGTGTATATGACAATATGGAAGAGGCTCTGAAGTATGTTGAGACCGCTCCCCTGCCCACCGTTGTTAAAGCCGACGGACTGGCTCTTGGCAAAGGTGTTATTATTGCCGAAACAAGGGAACAGGCAATTGATGCTGTACGCTCCATTATGGGCGATAAAGTGTTCGGCGCTTCGGGCAACAAAATTGTTATTGAAGAATTTCTGACCGGTCCCGAGGTTTCGGTGCTTGCCTTTTCCGACGGTAAAACTCTTGTTCCCATGGTGTCAGCTATGGATCACAAGCGCGCAAAGGACAATGATAAGGGTCTTAATACCGGCGGTATGGGTACTATTGCCCCGAATCCTTATTACACCCCTGATGTAGCAAAGATTTGTATGGATGAAATTTACATTCCCACCATCCGCGCTATGGAAAAAGAGGGTCGTCCCTTTAAGGGTTGTCTCTTCTTCGGACTTATGATAACTCCTGTAGGTCCAAAGGTAATTGAATATAACTGTCGCTTCGGTGACCCCGAAACACAGGTTGTTCTTCCCTTACTTGAAAGCGACCTTTTCGAGATTATGCAGGCCTGCACCAACGGCACCCTCCACCAATGTGAAGTTAAATTCAAGGACGGCGCCGCTTGTTGCGTGGTTATGGCAAGTGAGGGCTATCCTCAAAAATATGAAAGCGGCTTCCCCATTACCGTTGACAGCGATATTGATGCCACAGTTATTTACGCAGGCGCTAAAAGGGACGGCGACACCGTTCTTTCTGCAGGCGGCCGAGTGCTGGGTGTCAGCGCAGTAGCAAACGACCTTAAATCGGCTATTGCAAAGGCGTATAAAGAAACCGAAAAGGTTCATTTTGAAAACGCCTATAAGCGCAACGATATTGGTGCAAGAGCACTTAAAGCATTAGACTAAAAAGCATAGGATGGATAGATTATGGTTTACCGCATTTATGTAGAAAAAAAGGCAGGTCTTGCCGGAGAAGCCGAGTCACTGCTTGGTGATATTTGCTCATTTTTAGGCATAGCAAATGCCGAAAGTGTAAGAGTTCTCAACCGCTATGATGTTGAGAACATTGAAGAAGAGCTGTTTAAACAGTGCATCAATACTGTTTTCTCTGAGCCTCAGCTGGATAACACCTACAGTGAGCTTAGTTACAGTGAAAATGCTTTTGTTTTCGCTGTTGAGTATCTCCCAGGTCAGTTTGACCAGCGCGCAGACTCTGCCGCACAGTGTATTCAGATTATTTCCAAAACAGACCGCCCCGATGTACGCACCGCTAAGGTATATATCATTGAGGGTGAGCTCACCGATGAGGAAAAGGCGGCTATAAAAAAGCACCTTATTAACCCTGTGGAAAGCAGAGAGGCAACTCTTGATACCGTTGCAACTTTAAAGCGTGAATATGAAATTCCCACCACCGTTCGCACCCTTGATGGCTTCAACGCCCTCCAAGAAGACGGTCTTAAAGAGTTTCTAAAGGAGCAGGGTCTTGCAATGGACCTTGACGACCTTAAATTCTGTCAGAGCTATTTTAAAAGTGAGGACAGAGACCCCACCATTACCGAAATAAAAATGATAGATACCTACTGGTCTGACCACTGCCGTCACACCACCTTCCTCACCACCATTGATGACGCACAATTCGAGGACGAGCTTTTACAGAAAACCTTTGAAGAGTATCTTGAGGTGAGAAAAGAGCTTGGCAGAACAAAGCCGGTAAATCTCATGGATATAGGCACTATTGCCGCCAAGTACTTAAAGAAACAGGGCAAGCTTGACAGACTTGATGAATCCGAAGAAATCAATGCTTGTACTGTTAAAATTGATGTCACCATTGACGGCAAGAAAGAGCCTTGGTTGCTTCTCTTTAAAAACGAGACCCACAACCACCCCACAGAAATCGAGCCCTTCGGCGGTGCCGCTACCTGTATCGGCGGTGCTATCCGTGACCCGCTCTCAGGCAGAAGCTATGTATATGCCGCAATGCGAGTTACAGGTGCCGGCAATCCTCTTAAAGGCAGAAACGAAACATTAGAAGGCAAACTGCCTCAGAGAAAAATCGTTACTACTGCCGCCGCAGGCTACAGCTCCTACGGTAATCAGATAGGACTTGCCACCGGTCAGGTTGATGAAATCTACCACGATGGCTATACTGCTAAGCGTATGGAAATCGGTGCTGTTGTAGGTGCCGCTCCCGAAGAAAATGTAAGACGCGAAGTTCCCGCAGACGGAGATATTATCATTCTTCTTGGCGGAAGAACAGGTAGAGACGGTTGCGGCGGTGCTACAGGCTCTTCCAAATCTCATACTGTTGAATCTCTTGAGAGCTGTGGAGCAGAGGTACAAAAAGGTAATGCTCCCGAGGAAAGAAAGCTGCAGAGACTTTTCCGCAGAAAAGATGCCACAAGACTTATTAAGCGTTGTAACGACTTCGGCGCAGGCGGTGTATCTGTTGCTATAGGCGAGCTTGCAGACGGTATTGAAATAAACCTCAACGCCGTTCCCAAGAAGTATGACGGACTTGACGGTACCGAGCTTGCTATCAGTGAGTCTCAGGAAAGAATGGCTGTTGTAGTTGAAAAGGAAAACGTAGAAAAGTTCATTTCCCTTGCAAATGAAGAAAACCTTGAAGCAACAGTTGTTGCAACAGTTAAGGCTGAGCCAAGACTGATTATGTACTGGAACGGCAAAGACATTGTTAATATCAGCCGTGAATTCCTTAATTCCAACGGCGCCGAAAAGCATATTAGCATCGCCCCAGCTAAAATCCAGAGCTTTGATAAGAAAATTGAAGGCTCTTTCACCGAAAACTACGAAAAAATTGCAAGTGACCTTAATATATGTTCAAGACGCGGACTCAGCGAGCGTTTTGACTCTACCATCGGTGCAGGAACAGTACTTATGCCCTTTGGCGGGAAATATCAGCAAACCCCCATTCAGGCTATGGTTAATAAGGTTTCTGTTGAAAAGCGTCACACAGATACCTGTTCTTTAATGGCTTGGGGATACAATCCCTTTATTACCGAAAAGAGCCCCTACCACGGCGCTTATATGGCAGTTGTGGAATCCGTTTGTAAGCTGATTGCTACAGGTGCTTCCTTTAATGAAGTATATCTCACCTTCCAGGAATACTTTGAGCGTCCCGGAAAGGATGCTAAGCGTTGGGGCAAGCCTCTTGCCGCGCTTCTCGGCGCATTTAAGGCGCAAAAAGAACTGGGAATTGCCGCTATCGGCGGTAAGGACTCGATGAGCGGTACATTTGAGCACATCGATGTTCCTCCCACCTTGGTTTCTTTTGCAGTTACCACCGAGCAGACTGACTGCATCGTTTCTCCCGAATTCAAAAAAGCAGGCAACAAGGTAGTTCTTCTCACCTGCAAGTATAACGAAAATAATCTTCCCGACACCGCTTCTCTTATTGAACTTTTCGCAACGGTGCGTTCACTGGTTGACAGCGGTAAAGCTAAAGCTATTTACACCCCCGGTATGGGCGGTATCGGCGAAGCAGTTATGAAGATGGCAATAGGCAACAGAATCGGCTTTAAGTTCTGTGATTATATGAGTGTTGAGGATATCTTCGCTTATAGCTATGCTTCATTTATAGTGGAGCTTAGTGATGATACCGAAATAGGCACACTGCTTGGCTACACTACCGAAGAGCCCACAATCATTTTAAAGGACGAAAAAATCGACCTTGTTAAATTACAGGAAGTATACGAGAGCGTACTTGAAAGTGTTTATCCCTGCAACATTGACCACAAAACAAGCGCTCCCGAGAAATTCTCATTCAGCGCTAAAGAATATGCTAAACCCAAATTTACCGTTGCTCGTCCCAAGGTGCTTATTCCCGTTTTCCCCGGCACAAACTGTGAATACGATACAGCAAAGGCACTTCTCACTGCAGGAGCAGACCCCGAGATTTTTGTAATCAACAATCTTTCTGCCCAGAGCGTTGCTCAGTCGGTTGATACCTTTGCAAAGAAGATGAGACAGTCTCAGATAGTATTTATCCCCGGCGGTTTCTCAGGCGGTGACGAGCCCGACGGCTCAGGCAAGTTTATTACCGCATTCTTCAGAAACCCTGCTATTATGGAAGAGGTTAATGAGCTTCTTTATAACCGTGACGGTCTTATGGCAGGTATCTGCAATGGTTTCCAGGCTTTGGTTAAGTTAGGTCTTGTGCCTTTCGGCAAAATCATTGACACCGATGAAACCTGCCCCACCCTTACCTACAACACCATCGGCAGACATCAGTCCCGTCTTGTGCAGACGCGTATCGCTTCAAATAAGTCTCCTTGGCTTATGGAAACCAATGTTGATGATATTTACACAGTGCCGATTTCCCACGGCGAGGGTCGCTTCCTTGTAAGCGATGAGCTTGCAAAGAAGCTTGCCGAAAACGGACAGATTGCTACACAGTATGTTGACCTCTCCGGCAACCCCACTGCTGATATCCGCTTTAACCCCAACAACTCCTGCTTTGCTATTGAAGGTATCACCAGTCCTGACGGCAGAGTGCTTGGTAAAATGGGTCACAGCGAGCGTATAGGAAACGGTCTTTATAAAAACGTTGACGGCAACTACGATATGGGTATGTTCCGCAGTGCCGTTAAGTACTTTAAATAAGAGGTGTAAATATGAAAAGTGATATTGAAATTGCTCAGGAAGTAGAACTTCGCCCTATAACGAAAATTGCAGAGACTGCAGGAATCCCCGATGAAAAGCTGGAGCAGTACGGCAAATACAAAGCAAAAATTGATTTATCCCTTTTAAAAGACGAAAGCAGACAGAACGGCAAACTCGTTCTCGTAACTGCTATTAACCCCACACCTGCAGGTGAAGGAAAAACCACCACTACCATTGGTCTTGCAGACGCTATGCGCGCCACCGGCAGAAACGTTATGGTTGCTCTGCGCGAGCCCTCTTTAGGTCCCGTATTCGGAATTAAGGGCGGTGCCGCAGGCGGCGGATATGCTCAGGTGGTTCCCATGGAGGACATCAACCTCCATTTCACAGGAGACTTTCATGCTATAGGTGCTGCCAACAACCTGCTTGCCGCTTTGCTTGACAACCACATCCATCAAGGCAATGCTCTGGGAATTGACGTAAGACGCATTACCTGGAAAAGATGTGTTGATATGAACGACCGTCAGCTTCGTTTTGTAACCGACGGTCTGGGCGGCAAGGTCAACGGCGTTCCCAGAGAGGACGGCTTTGACATAACCGTTGCCAGCGAAATTATGGCAGTGCTCTGTCTTTCCAATTCCATTACCGATTTGAAAGAACGCCTCTCAAAAATTATAGTAGGCTACACTTATGACGACAAGCCTGTTACTGCAGGTCAGCTTAATGCTCAGGGCGCTATGACCGCGCTTCTCAAAGACGCATTAAAGCCCAACCTTGTACAGACCCTCGGAGGAACTCCCGCTCTTGTTCACGGCGGACCTTTCGCTAACATTGCTCACGGCTGTAATTCCATAATTGCTACAAAGATGGCTATGAAGCTGGGCGATTACGCAATTACCGAGGCAGGCTTCGGTGCTGACCTTGGCGCTGAAAAGTTCCTTGACATTAAGTGCCGTTTCGGCGGTCTTCGCCCCAGCGCAGTTGTTCTTGTTGCTACTATCCGCGCATTAAAGATGAACGGCGGCGTTGCAAAGACTGACCTAAAGCAAGAAAACCTCGAGGCTCTCGAAAAGGGTATGCCTAACCTTATGCGTCACGCAAGCAACATTAAGAATGTATATAAGCTTCCCTGTGTTGTTGCGGTAAACCGCTTCCCCACCGATACCGATGCCGAAGTTCAGCTTGTTATTGACCACTGTGCAAAGCTCGGAATTAAGGCTATTTGCTCTACCGTTTGCGCAGAAGGATCTAAGGGCGGTATTGAGCTTGCAAATGAAGTTGCCCGTCTTTGTGAGCAAGAGAACGATTTCACCTTCTGCTATGAAGACGACCTTTCCATTGAGGATAAAATTCGCGCTATTGTTACTAAAATTTACGGCGGTGACAATGTTATTTTCACCCCTGCCGCTAAAAAGGAAATAGCAAAGCTTACCGAACTTGGTTTCTCAAATATGCCGGTTTGTATGGCAAAGACCCAGTACAGCTTCTCTGATGATATGACAAAGCTGGGTGCTCCCACAGGCTTTGACATAACCGTTCGCAACATTAAAGTAAGCGCAGGCGCAGGCTTCATAGTTGCCCTTACCGGTGACATTATGACTATGCCGGGCCTTCCAAAAGTTCCTGCCGCAGAAAAGATTCACGTTGACGAAAACGGAGTAATCAGCGGCCTGTTCTAAAACACAAAAACCTCTGAAATTTTAAAATTTCAGAGGTTTTTATTATGGTTCGGCAAACAATCCTATTGAAGGCGGGTCGTAGGTCCACACCGCAAAAAGCAAAGCAAATATTATAAGCAGAATAAAGGCTATAACATCCGAATACCGCGGCGCATTGAAAATGCTTTTCATTATTATTTCGGTGAGAACAAAGGTAATAATTACTCCTATTACAAAAATTGCAATATTAGCGGCAGATATATCGGTTTTACCTATAATTCCCGAAACGGTATAAAAGGCTGAAATTATCCACAGCATACCTGCAAGAAGAGATATAGTTCTTGAAAGCAAAAATTCTGGATGCTTTTTTCTTTCAAAAAACCACTGTGTTACAGAAAACAGCGTTACGGGTACAAAAAGCAATTTAAGATGCTCCCAGGTACTTTCATTTACATTAGAAAAATACCCCACGATTCTGTTATATCCGCTCCACTGGTATGTGAAATGAAGCAGTACACCAAGACCCACCGAAAACAGTATCCCTAAAATAACATTACCCTTCTTAAACAAAAAACGGCACCCTCTTTCTAAAAAGAGTATATGCCGTTTTTTATAATTTAATTAAATAATTTATTATTTCTTAGCGTCCAGCTTGTTTCTCCAAACAACCCACAAGGGAGTTGAAACAAAGATTGAAGAAAAACAGCCGGAAACAAGACCGAATACCATGGGAATGGCAAAGGTGCGAAGGGTTGTGAGACCGTAAATCTCAGAAACCACTATAATGGTAAGAACTGCAAGAACGGTGGTGGTAGTTGTAATTATATTTCTTGCAAGTACACTGTGAAGGCTCTTATTAACCATTTCTGCAAGGGTAAGACCCTCAGTGGATTTCTTGTTTTCACGAACAGAGTCGTAAACAACTATGGTGTCGTTAAGAGAATAACCGAGAATAGTAAGAACAACTGCAATGTAGTTCATATCAACCTGTAAGCGGAAAACAACGCAGGCGATAAAGGAAACAGCTACGTCAAGCACCAAAGCAACCAATGCAGTAAGCGCTGCAGTAACACCACCTATTTTGCGGAATCTAAAACCTACATAAACTACCACAAGTATAGCAACCACAAGAACTGCCGCAAGAGCCTTTAAGAAGAAAGGAGTTGCCAGAGTGGGGCTGACAGAGGTAGCACCGTAAATCTCGATATTGTTATCCTTGTATTTTTCCTGAAGCGCCTTAGTTAATGCTTCTTGAGCATCGGTGGAAACTGCAGAATTTTCAACAAGGGAAACAGTAATGGTATATGTGTTACCGGCAATTGATGCGCCCTTGGTAACGGTGGAGTCTGCCTTTAAGTTTTCGGTAACCAAAGCCTTAACTTCATCAGTATTAATATCAGCAATTTTGCCTTCTTCGAAGGTGTAGTTATAGGTAATTACAGTACCGCCCTTAAAGTTGATGTCCATTTTAACACCAAATAAAACAGCGATAATAACACCCACGAGAATAATAGCAGCATAGCCTATAAGCACCCATTTAAGAGGTTTATTGAAATCTATTTTCTTAAACATTTCTCTTACCTCCGTAAAGCCAGGGTTTGCGCAGGAACTTAAGCTGAGACACACTCTTAAGCATCCACTTGGAGCAAAGAACGCCCATTATGAGGTTGAATATAACACCTACAAGAAGTGTGTAACCGAAGGAATAGATAGAACCTGCAATAGAAGCGCCGAAAATCCAGGAGAATAAGGGATAGAATATAACGCCCGAAGTACCGAAAGCACCCATAAGCACGAAGGCAACTATAAGAATGGTTACGTTACCGTCAATAATAGCGCTCAGTGAGTTCTTAAAGCCGTTGTTAATAGCGCCGTCTATTGTTCTGCCTGTTTTGAATTCCTGACGGATTCTTTCGGCGGCAATAACATTACAGTCAACACCTACACCTACAGAAAGAATGATACCTGCAATACCGGGAATGGTGAGAGTAAAGCTGTTAACACCGGGGAAGTAACCGGAAATAGCGGCAATAGAGCCGGCGAGTTGTCCGAGAAGAGCAATAGAAGCAATTACACCGTTAAGTCTGTAACGCACAATCATAAGGATACAGATAACGCCGAAAGCAATTGCACCTGCAATAAGCATAACATTAAGTGCATTTGCACCAAGGGTTGCAGAAACGATAGACAGCTTGCTGTCATCAACGCTCAAGGCAAAAGGAAGCGCACCGGCATTAATTTTGTTAGCAAGGTCAATAGCTTCATCTGCGTCTGCCATACCGGTAATAATCGCATTACCGTCGGTAATAGCAGCATTAACGGAGGGAGCGGTAATGGTAACACCGTCCATACAAATTGCTATCTGTCCTTTATTAACCAGCTCGGCAGTAGCGGTGGCAAAAAGCGAAGTAGCGGTAGAATCAAGGTCAAGTGCAACTACCCAGCCTTCTTGCTCGGTATAGCTTGCTTCTGCCTTTTCAACGTGTTCACCTGTGAATATCACGTTGTTCGGATCATACTCAGCCGCCTTGCAGAAGGTAAGCTCTGCGGTTTCGCCCAAAGATGCTACTGCTGCCGCAGGGTCCATATCACTGTCGTCTGCTGCCCAGGGGAAGCGAACAACGATTTGATGATTCTCCTTGTCGGCATAAATTTCGTAGTCGGTTATGTTCTGGTTCACCATACGTGTATCAATGATGGTTTTAGCGGCTTCCATATCCTCATCACTAATCTGATTTTCGGGGATATTGGGAGTAAACACCGCTTCAACACCGCCGCGGATATCGATACCCCAGCGAATATCCGATGCACCCTTAACATAAACATTACGGGTGTCACCGTGCCAGCTCTCAATTCCGAAAAATGCGGTGTAGGTCAGAACAAGAATCAGTAAAAAAACTACAAAAAACGTAATTTTACTTGGTCTTTTGTTCTTCATTACAAGTCCTCCACTTTTTACTAAATTAATACTTTAATTATACAGTTCTACTACTAAAAAGTCAATCTATTTAAGTTTAGTTTTCTTCTAAAAGCTTTTCCAACGCTGCGTATTTAACCGAAACGCATAACACCGAGGCAGCCTTTTTGATTTCATCAACAGGGGGGAATGATGGAGCAATACGGATATTGCGGTCATTCTCATCATAACCGTAAGGATATGTTGCGCCCACCTTTGTGAGTATCATACCTGCGCCTGCGCAAAGCTCCTCTACCCTCTTGGCACAGCCGTTCATTACATTAAGGCTGATAAAGTATCCGCCTTTTGGACTGTTCCAAGAAGCAATTCCCAAACTGCTCAGTTCCTTTTCCATCTCACTAAGCACACTTTCAAACTTAGGACGAAGGATTTCTGCATGCTTTTTCATATGAGATTTAACAGCATTAACATTTTTAAACATTCTTGCATGTCTTAACTGACTGAGCTTATCGGGACCGATAGTCTGATATTTTAATCTGCTTTTTATAATCTCTATATTATTGGGACTGCCAGCCAAAACAGCAACGCCTGCACCGGGATAGGTTATTTTTGAGGTAGAGGTGAATATAATTGCCAAATCGGGATTACCCGCTTTTACACACTCATCATAAATATTTAAAAGATTATCGCCCTCATCATACAAATCGTGAATAACATAAGCGTTATCCCAGAAAATACGGAAATCCTTTGCCGCAGGCTTCATAGTTGCAAGGCGACGGACAACCTGGTCGCTATAGGTAATTCCCTCAGGATTTGAATATTTAGGAACACACCACATACCCTTAACGGCAGGGTCTTTAATAAGCTCCTCTATTTTATCCATATCAGGTCCGTCTTCAATGTTCTGCACAGGAATCATTTTGATTCCAAAATGCTCTGTAATGGCAAAATGACGGTCATAGCCGGGCACGGGACAAATAAACTTAATCTCTCCCTGCTTCATCCAAGGCTCTCCGCCCAATCCATGGGTCATAGCCTGAGCTACAATATCATACATGAGATTAAGAGAAGAATTTCCACCCACAATAATCTGAGAGGGAGAAAGCTGGAGAATCTCTCCAAAAAGCTCCTTAAGCTCACTTATTCCGTCAAGACCGCCGTAATTGCGGCAATCTACACCGTCCTTATTTTTAAATCCTAAATCATTACCAACCAAATCAAACATACGCTTGCTTAAATCTATTTGGTCAATTCCGGGTTTTCCTCTGGACATATCAAGGTGAAGTCCCAGTGTGGTGAGATATGAATATTCCTTTTTTACTTTACTGAATTCTGCCGCTAATTCTTCACGCGACAAACTAAGATAACTGCTCATAGAAAATACTTTCCTCCATTCTATATCCATAAAATTATACTACATATAAATCACTTTTTCAAGTAAAAAGTGTAATAAAAAATAAGCCTTCCCAACGGAAGCTGGGAAGGCTGTTATTCTAACCGAATATATGTCTATAGTAATCTACATCAGGCGCTACAGTGCTGTAATTTATCTTATTGCGCACTATCTTCTTCATATTATCCACATATCCTTCAGGCACACTCACAGTGGCATTGACCGGAACAAATTTACCGTTGGAAGCATAATAGGTACCAAGGTCTGTTTTCCAATCGTAGTTTGTGTTATATACAAGAGGTGTTGCATCGGAAAAAACATCTCTGCCCGGCATAAGTCTTGAATCAAACTCTGTGCCAAAAAGATTAGAAAGAGTGGGAAGTATGTCAAGACTGAATGTGGGGGTATCCACAACTATGGGTGCCATCTTTTCAAGGCATCCGCTCCAAATTATAAGACGGTTATGGTCTCTCTGGAAATAATCCTTAACATTATATCCGTAAAGCTCGGAAAGATATGGCATATTACCAAGCGTTCCCGCCTCATCAAGTCCGTATGGGAAATGGTCGGTGGAGATAACAATTACGGTATCGTCTGCAATTCCCTTGGCTTCAAGCTCACCCACCATATAGGTAAGGGCATTTTCTAGCTCGAGATTTGCGGCAAGATAGCCTTTTACCGTGTTGGAGTAAGGCAAATCCTTCACCATATCCCAGTTCTTATTGGTCATAGAATTGCCGCTTCTGCTGTATCCGCTGTGACCGCTTACCGACATATAATAAACATTAAAGGGTTGTTTTCCTATATATTCGGGCAGTGTTCCCTGGAACATTTCAAGGTCACTTTGCGGCCAGGCGTTTTTAACATAGGCTTCCATACCGTTACCCTGTCCCATAAAGCCGTCGGAATAGCCGAGATTTACGTGGGTCTTGTTACGGTCATAGTAGGTATAGGAGTTGTTATGGAAAGCCTTTCCGTAATAGCCTAAACGGTTAAGCTGATTGCCCATAGTATAGTAATTGAGGTTATCAGCAGTGTTCTTAAAGGAACGGCCGCCTGCCATGGGTAACATACCGAATATATTCTGATATTCGCCGCCTGTAGTACCTGCACTTGACGGCTGATAGTAATCGGTAAACTGAATTCCCTTATTGGCAAGCCTATAAAGGGTAGGTGTAAGGGTGGGATCAATTACCTCAGCGGTAAATGCCTCTGCCGAAATCATAATAAGATTTTTACCCTTAAAAAGTCCTGTGTACTCATTTTTCTTAGAGGGAGTCAGCGTGCTTACATAAGCGTTAAGTCCTTTAATCTTAGAAGAAGCTCCCTGATCCAAAGCCTCAAAATCAAGGTCAAGCTTGTTATAGCCGTAATCAATGGGGGTATCATCAGGCTCATCACCGGAATCATCGGGAGTATCAGTTGCTTCAAAGGAGCTTTCTCTGCCTAAAATCATATATTTGACATCAAGTCGCATTCCTGTAACAAGACCGAATTCACCTACAGCCGACTGGAAGTTATACTGGGTCTTGTAAATAGGGCCGTAAATACTGCTTGCAGCTATAATCAGAGCCGCCAGAACATAAGTAAGAACCGAAAGAGCGCCAGAAACAATTCGCACCGAAGCATTTGACCTATAGGCAGGAACAAACTTCTGACCGAAAATAAGATATAAAGCAATTGGAACGAAAAACAGAAGAATAACCGGTATACTGCCAAGAATAAGCTGGAATATTTCGGTAGTATATGTAGTTGCGGCATCCCCCGCTGCGCCGGTAACGGTATTTATATCATAGAACACCTTGAAGAATTTATAAACCAGAAATTCAACAATATAAGGAATTGCAGTGACACCTATCAGAGACGCGGCAATGATTCTGTTGGTCTTGCGGTTTCTGGAAATAGAGGATAAAAGATATCCTATTCCGCCATAAGCAATACTGAACAGAAGCATATAAATAATACTAACCTTAAAAACGCCGCCTACTGTTGCAATTCGAAACAGCAACTCGTAATAAATCATTATTACGGGAAAAAGCAACATAAAATAAAGGTGACCGAATTTTTTGACTTTTTTACCCATTAATTACATCCCTAACATTTAATAATTTAAAGCCAACTTAAAGTATAAAATATCTCTGCCCAAAAATCAAGAGGCAGGCATAATAAAATCACTTTATAAAATCACTTTATTTTCACCGCTATCGCGGCAAGCCTCTTTGCCGACAAGCCGAGAGAAGTTATTTCTGCTCTTTCATTCAAAGAATGAATATCAGACCCATAGACCCCAAGGGAGTCCACACTTGGTATGCCATAGCTTGTCATATCAGCGGCATCACTTCCCCCTGCAGCAAGGGTCTTTCCCATTCTTCCCAATCCACTACTTTGGAGAATATCCTCAATTTTTTCATAAAGAGCAAGATTTCTTTCATTTTCATCCATTGCAACACGCTCACTGGAAATAACAACTTTACAAGATGTTCCTTCAATATAGGATTTTTCTGCAACTTCTTTAACTTTATTCTTTATAGTATTATATTGCTGTTCATTCTGGAAACGAAAATCAAAAACAAAGAAGCAATTCTCTGCTACAGTATTTGCCTTTGTTCCGCCCTTTATAACACCGCAGTTAGAGGTAATACCCTCTGCGTCCTTGAATTTCTCAAGCTCGGCAATTTTATAAGCCGCTTCGGCTATAGCATTGACTCCTTTATGAGCAGCAGAAGAATGACAAGCTTTTCCCGTTACGGTAAATTCATAACGAATAATTCCTTTTCTTTTAACAACTATTCCGCCGTCCCTTTCGCCCTCGCAGTTAAGGAAAGCAACGCAGTCCTTTGCCTTTTCTGCCATAAATTTAACGGTTTCTTTATTACTGCCCTTACTGCTGGTTTCCTCATCACTTTGAAGAATCAGTTTTATCGGTCTGCCTTTAAAGCCGTTTAAAGAAATGGCGTGCATTGCAAGGAGAGAAGAAACTATCCCGCCCTTACAGTCGGTAACTCCGGGTCCATAAATATATTTTTCATCCTTTTTAACAGCAGGTGTTCCAAAGGAGCCTACAGGATGAACTGTATCAAGATGACCTGAAAGACAAACGGGTTTAGCGTTTATATCCTTATTCATAGTAATACAAACAGCATTACCCGAAACTTTCTGCTCTGAAATTTCTATATCAAAGCCCAGTTCCTTTGCCCTGTCTATTACATACTGTCCTGCCCTGTCAACACCCTCTTTATAATCTGTAGGGCTTTCAATATTACAGAATTCCTCCCAAAAGGAAACATACTCTTCCTTTAGCGAGTCAATTGTTTCGAAAATTTTATCCATAGATACCCCTACACCTCATTATCAGTATTTATTTCAGTTTACTACAAATCAATGAGAAAGTACAGACTTTTCAGAAAAAAATAATGTGGTCGAATGACCACATTATTTTTTTACATTTTACTGGGGGCCTAATTTGTCACTTGCGCCTGCAAGGAAAAGTTTCAGTGCGGCAAGGTCGCCTGTGTCAACTTTACCGTTTCCGTCGGCATCGGCGTTTGCAATATTTACCTCATCTTCGGAACTTGCGCCTGCAAGGAAAAGTTTCAGTGCGGCAAGGTCACCTGTGTCAACTTTACCGTTTTCATCAAGGTCACCGTAAACAACCTCCGGCTCTTGTTTTTCAACAACAAAATCTACAGCATCAGAGGTAACGATAGTTCCGTCTACATAGGTAACAACTGCATAAGCAGTGTATTCACCTTCATCAAGAGTCTTAACGGTGGTTTTTGTAACCTCACCGTTGATTATTTCTCCGCCGACCGCCTGTGAATCAACATAAAACTCAACCTTTTCAATTGCGTGGTCAACACGGTATTTACTATCTACAGCCAGAATAACACCATTTTCGTTAACAATGGGAGAAAGCATTTCAGGATTTTCCACACTGTTGTCATACATATTGAATAAAAGGTCTAATTCAATATTTGAAAGCTGGATTTTTTCTTGATTATCAGCAGAAGTAAAAACGGCGGTTAATGTCTTGCTGCCTTCAAAATCCGATATATACTTGCTGATATCTACTGTATACTCAGTTTCTTCGGTAAGCTCTACGGTAGCAACTGCACCGCCGCCTATAGCCAAGTTGTTAAGCATTCCGTTGGACATAGTATCGTTAGCGTAAGCGCCGTTCCATGTAAGCTCGCCTATGGTAATATCATTATTAAGAAGGTAGAGATTTACCTTTTTGCCCGCTATCGGCTCTGCTACATTAAAGCTGAGTTCAGCACTGTTTATATGCAAATGTTCGGATTTATCAAACTGTGCATAGGTTTTTCTCAGAGCATTACCGCCCTTATCGGCAGTCTTGACAATATTGATATTTCCGCTAAGCGCACCCATCGCCTTATCCTTTTGCTCAGCTGAAACAGCTGTAATCAAGGCAGGAGAAACAGTCTTTGTTCCGTTGCCAAGTTTCAAGGTAGTGCTGTCAACGGTCATATTACCGGCAACCTCTTTAACTACTATATTATCAATATAGATTCCGGTTGCACCCGCACCGCTTCCGATACCTATGGCGGTTACTGTATTTCCGAGACGCTTCTCAGTTATTTCGAAACTGAAAGTAAGTGTATACCACTCATTTACCAAATTAGGTCTTGGATAAACAGTAACAGCGCTGGCGGCACCATTAATTGTATTATCTCCGGGGTGAGATATTCTACAGTAGTTTCCAACGCTTGCAGTGCCCTCAGGTGCCACTGCATAGAAATCAAAGGATACGGTATATGTCTTTCCTAAATCTGCCTCTGTGAAGTTATTATCACTTTTAATAACTCCTTCAATAGATATTCTCTGGTTGTAACGGTTACTATCAGAACCGCTTTTCTCAATATAGAGAACTGAGTTGTTGGGATTTACAGGGTCTGCCGCAATTCCGACAAAATTACCTGCCATTTGGCTGGATGCGGAATAGGAATCAAAGCTGTCCATTTTCTCAAATGTAACAATTTTTTCCGTACCGCCGTTATTTTTCACAATAATGAATGTAACGGCTCCATATCCCTTATCCGCCATAGTTTTAACATAATCGGTTACATTAAGACTTATACTTTGTGTTCCTGTAACAGACTTAGTGCCTATGAGAACGGTTTTGCTCTCATCAACAGAGTTCCCGTCAATTTCATTTGCATAAGCATTGTTCCAGGTTATGCCCGAAGTAAAGTTTTCTGCAAAGCGGCTGTCGTCATCAAGCACGCCGTAAACAGAAAAGTCTGCTGTTTTGTCAGATTTAACGCTTAAATCAAGACTCAATGTATCCGAAGATAAATCAAATTCAGTTATGGGGAATTTAATGTAACCCTTTACTGTGTTATCAATGTTTTCCTTAGAAATACCTGCAATATTTGCATCCTCATCTAAAACACTGTCTGCATCAGTACCGTTTCCTATAACTGCTGTGTCGGCATTTAAGGTATCAACCTTGTCAACATTGAGAATGAGTGTTGCAGAGAACTTGGGTTCATCTCCGCTATATTCCTTTGAAACAAACTCTAAATCACCTGCTAAAAGCTCACTACTGAAATCATCAAGATAGAAATCATTTCTTGTATCGGTACGAATGGTAACAGCGCAATAGTTATTGTCAATCATATTCTGGTCAACAGTAACAAAATACTCAAGATAATTCCATTCTCCCGGCACTACCTCGAAGTTTTCCTGTTTAACACCGCTTACAAGAGATTTTGCATACATGCCGACAACAGCCAGAGAGGCGTCTCCTGTAGGTTTAATCCAGAAACTGGCTTTAAGAGTCTTTCCTAAATGCTCCTGTGTAAGGGTAGTTGTGCCAAAGGATTTAAGCATTTTTATACGAACATCAGGTTCAGCACGGTTTGTAATTAAAAGACTTCCGTTATCGTTCATTCCTTCGGTAGAGTATACCAGTTTACCTCCGGGACCTCCGAAACGGTAATCTGTGTCATAAGCAAAATTGTTTGAATTACTGCCTTTGAAATCATAATAAGAATAAACTTCTTCTTTTTCGGTTTCAAAAGCAAGGTTTACTGTATCGCCCTGAACGTTCTTTATGTAATCGGTAACATCAACATAAGTCAGCTGAGATAAAACATCTGCTTCAGTTATCAGCTGGCCGTTTTCGGGTGCAGTATTGTATGTAACAGTATTTTCGTCAAAGTTATCAGTGCCGTAAATTTGCACCCTGCTTGCCTTATATCCGTTGCGGTCTAAGAGAAGAAGCGCTTTGGTAACATTACTAAATCCGTTCTCATTTTTAAATGAAACCAGTGCATTTGCTTTTTCGGTATCATTGTTTTTAACCTTAACTAACTCCTCTGCACCGAAGTTTTTATCCGGATTAGCAGAAGAAACATAGGTATCTTTAGAAGCTGCGAGAAGACTGTCACCGCTTATTGTAAAGGTCTTTTGGTAAGGCACTCCGAAAGCCACGCCGTCCTTTGCCTTGGTTTCGGCAGATACATCTATACGGTAAGAAGCGCCATTGATTATCATGGAAGAGTTAAATTTAAAGGTTGTTCCTCCGTGAAGAACCTCCCACTCACCGCTCATAACCTTGCCGTCGGTAACGCGTATAACCTTAACATTTTCTTTTACGCTATCTACATCCATTGCGCGTGAGAATTTAATGGTAACGGGACCATTAAATGAATCGTGAACGATATTGCTTTGAGGTGTTGCCCAGAGAACTTCGGGAGCAACTTCACTATACGCGGCTTTAGTGTGATTATCTATGTATGTCCATATTTCATTGAACATTTCAATTTGTTTCTCACTGTCATATCCAAATGCAGGATTGTGACCGAGTCCTTGGGCTACAAGGAAATCCGACTCAATCTCAGGGTGAGATTCAAAGAACTTTATAACTTTGGGAATATTTGCTTTAACACTTCCCATAGTATCTTCAGTACCTGCAGAGCCGATTATTGGAACGCTGTTCTCGTTAATAAGTTTTTCGTGATAATCGCCTATTCCCGCACCGGCGCCCGAATAAGCAACGGTTATATTGCTGGAAATAGGTTCATTTGTGCCTTCATAGGTTAGCCAAGGCTGTTCTCCCTGATAGCCATCGGGGTCTTTGCCTTCGGTAAATTGTTCCGCAAAGTCGCCAACTTCTCCCATTTGTTCGTGATTTTTATTTGCAAGAGTGACAACACCCTCATTACTCTTGGAAAATCCAAAAGCGCAAATATAATCAGCATCATATCCGAACTGCTCGCTTAAATATCTTACTCTTCTTATTGCTGCAGAATGCACTGCATTAGCACTTGTATAGGATAAATTAAAAGAAGAGGGTTTAATGGTGTAGTTTCCATAATATCCATAGTGGTCATCTCTTGACATAGGAATATACTCGTGGTCATAAATTACAGCAGCATAACCCTGCAAAAGCGCAATGGAAAAATAAGGTCTGTTTGCATTAGCAAAAGAACTGTTTCTTGTTTCAGATGAAGAAGCAAGGGTAAATACGGGAACTGTGTCTTTGGGGTTCGCAGGATATACAATATCCATACGCAAATCAAAGTCCATTTTACTGCCGTCGGGCTTTATCAAGTCATCAATCGTTTCTGCATAGGGAAGGTCTTCACCGTTACTCTTCTTCTTCATACCATCGGGACCTGCGTAATATTCATTCCACATCCAGAGTATAAACTCATTTGTACCGTTACGAGCCATTGTATCAAGAGAATAATAATAAATTTCTCTTGCCACACGGCAACCTGCAGGAACAAAATAAATATTATTGTATTTCTTTCTCTCGTACCCTTTTGTATAAGAGCCTGCTTTGAAATCACCGCAGAATATCTTATGGGCGCTCCAGGCAAACTCGTTACCCACAGCTTTGGGATTATCAAGGTAATCAAGTACGGTAACAGAATAGCCTTCAGCCAGCATATCCTCAATAATCTCTTCATCGGTATCGGTACCCATTCTTTCTTCTTTATGTCCTACAACATAAAGAATTGATGCGCCATTTGCGGTAACCGAATTTCTTACAAAGGTTGTAAGTACCACAGGGATACCGAGATGCCCATCGTTTTCCATTTCGAAGGTATCCACAAGGTCATTCTTGAAGGTTTCACGAAGCTTCAAGGTAGCCTGTCCGGGATTAACTTCAGCGCTTACGCCAATTGTGCCGAGTACGGCAAAAGCTGTTATAAGCAAAGCAAAAGTAAGAATAAAAGCTAACATTTTTTTCATAATACTTCTCCCTTTTAGATTCATGTATTTATTTTAGCTTTTTTAACAGTATTATTCAATATAAAATATCTGCTAAAATATAACAATTTTGCAATTTAACCTTGAAAATATTATCATTATATTGTATATTTAATCATAGGTGATATCTATGCATTCATACAATATAATAGGAAAAGACCAACGAATAAGAACTTATCTTCCTGTATTTATTCATTCATATTGTTCTAATTATAAGCAACCGCTGACTATATATAAAAACGGAATATTTGTCCATCATTTAATACTGGTATTAGATGGACAAGGTGTAGTAGAGGTTGGGGAAGACAGTAAAAAGCTTAACCGTGAAGATATTCTCTTTTACCGAGCTGATTTGCCGATAAAATATTACGGAACGAACGAGGAGTTTTACACTTGTTTTTTAACCTTTAACGGTATTGCAAGCACTTCTTTATTAGATTTTTATAATTTCCCTGAATATTTTGTTTTCAGAGATGATGTCATTTCAGCCAATCTTACAAAAATTTGCCACGCCGCAGACAACGGCACAAGAGAGGAAATACTGTCAAGCCATCTTTATACTCTTATAAGTGATATCGGCATACTTATAAACTCCGATAAACTTCCTAAAAGCTTTGAAAAAGCCATATCATATATAAGAAGCAACTACTATAAGGATTTACCGATAATGGAAATTGCAGAACATTCAGGTATTTCCGAATCACTTCTTTATAAGCAGTTCCAAAGCCTTGCAAACACCACTCCCGTTTCATTTATAAACACCGTAAGAATAGACTGGGCAAAGCACTTTTTAGAGACAAAGCCACACCTTTCGGTGGCGGAAATCGGAAAGAGTATAGGTTTTACTTCCACAAGCTATTTTATTGAGTGCTTCAAAAGAGAAGAAGGCATTACACCTCTTAAGTTCCGCAAGGATATACAAAAATAAAACAGTCCTATAGGCTAAAACAAAATGAGGATAGACACGATTTTTGGCGTCTATCCTCATTTATTTCATTTTAACTGTATTCTGCAATATAATCAGCGCAAGAATTTAAGACTTCTGATGATTGCAGCCTCTTTAGCCTTACCGGCGCATATCTGGAAGAAGCAGATGAACTTAAGCACTGTAAGGGTACCGAGCAATGCTATGTAAGCAAGAGCAACAAGACCGTACACAACAACACCTAAAAAAGGAATAACAACGATAAGTGCACAAAGCGCCAGAGCTATCGTTGCAAGAATTTCAACTACGGTAAATTTCAGCGCCTGTCTTACATGGAAGCCTGCATAAGCAGAAGTGTTGCCTGCAAGAAGAGCAATAATAATACCGATAGGACCCATAAGATAAACAAGCATTGCAATTACCTTGTTATCTGAAATATCCTTGGCATCAAACTCGCTTGTGCGGTCATAGGGGTCATAGGCAGGAGCTGCAGTTACAGGTTGAGGCGCTGCAAAGGGAAGGCCGCAGCCTGTGCAAAAAGCAGCATTATCATCTAACTGTTGATTGCATTTCGGACAAATTTTCATAATACTTATCTCCTTTTTATTAGATTAATTTAATTATATCAGTTACCAAAAAAACTGTCAACACATATATTTTTTTAGGGCATTTTACTGTAGAAAAATGCAGAAAATGTGTTATAATGTCATTCAGGTGATTATTAATGCGAAATTTATTAGTTAAGGACAAGGCGTTTTATAAAAAAGTTGCCGCCATTTCAATTCCCATTGCACTACAGGGTCTTATAACTACCGGTGTAAATATGATGGACACCGTTATGATAGGCGCTGTAGGCGAAACCCAGCTTTCCGCAGTTTCACTGGCTAATCAGTTTATTACCATTTTCCAGATTTTCTGTATGGGAATAGGTATGGGTGCTTCGGTGCTGGTTTCCCGTTATTACGGTATGAACGACAAATCCTCACTGAAAAAGACGGTTTCAATAATGCTGCGTTTATGTCTCTTTCTTTCCCTGCTCTTTTGCATTGCGACAGCGCTGTTGCCACGGCTGATAATGAATATATACACCGTAGAAGAGGATATTATTACACTTGGTATAGAATATCTCAGGTACTCGGTTTTTACGTACTTTCTTTTAGGTCTGTCTCTTACCTGCACCATAGTGCTGAGAAATGTAGGACAGGTGAAAATCCCCCTATACACCTCAATCGGTGCGTTTTTTGTTAATGTAGGTGCTAACTACATATTTATTTTTGGAAAACTGGGCGCGCCGAGAATGGAGGTCGCCGGAGCAGCAGTAGGCACACTCATTGCAAGAATTTTCGAATTTGCCGTTATTTGCGGTTATCTGTTCTTTAAAGATAAAGCAATCGCTTTTAAAATCAAAGATATATTCCGTCCTGTCGGAAACCTCTGGAAAGAATACATCCGTATCAGTATCCCTGTTCTTATCAGCGACGGAATTTTAGCCCTCGGTAACAATTCGGTTGCTATGGTTATAGGAAGACTTGGAGAAAGTTTTGTTGCGGCTAATGCCGTGACCGCCGTTGCACAGCAGTTAAGCTCGGTTATGATACAGGGCTTTTCACAGGCAGGCTCTATTATCACAGGCTACACTCTTGGAGAAGGCGACAGAGAAAAAGCGCACAAGCAAGGTTATTCCTTCCTCGTTATCGGTATGATATTCGGCGTCATTGCGGCACTGATTATTACCGTGATAAGCGCTCCTCTCATTTCGGCGTACAACCTCTCAGAGGAAACACAAAGTCTTGCAAGAGAGCTGATGCTGTCTATCAGTATAATCATCTTCTTCCAGGCAACCAACAGTATTATGACAAAGGGAGTACTGCGAGGCGGCGGAGACACCAAGGTGCTTATGCTGGCAGATAATATCTTCCTTTGGGTTGCTTCCATACCACTCGGAATACTTGCAGGCTTCGTGCTGAGCCTTCCCGCATTCTGGATTTATTTCGCACTTAAAATCGACCAGGTGCTGAAAGCCTTTTGGTGTGTGATCAGGCTTCGCAGCGGAAAATGGATTAAAAAAATCAGAAACGAAAAAGAAATAGAAAAAGAGATGTGACATTCACATCTCTTTTTGTTATCAACTAAAAAATAAAAGCACAGAGGACAAAAATCCTCTGTGCGAATATTCCCGGTAAAAGTGTAACCGGAATGCTCCTAACAAATTATGCCTCAGCAATTGCCTCAACGGGGCAGGTAGAAGCGCAAGCACCGCAATCAATGCACTTGTCAGCATCAATTGCATATTTGTCATCAGCCTCAGCGATAGCGTCAACGGGACAACCGGCAGCGCAGCTTCCGCAACCGATGCATTCATCAGAAATTTTGTAAGCCATTCCAGTACACCTCCTGTAAGTTTCTTTAGACTGACTTAAGTCAGCTTAAGGCACAGCCTTTCGGTATGTACCATGATAACATTGTACTACAAATTACAAAAAATGCAAGTAATTTTTATTATTCGTCTGCCGTATCGGCATTTTTACTGTTCTCGGCAGGCTTTTTTCCCTTGCCTCTGGACAGTATAGTAACCTTGTCTCGGTGGGTTTTATGGGGGAGTCCTTCGGATTCATTAATTTTTACCGTTAGGTTTCCGGTAATAACATTTACGTCAGTAACAACACCTACACCTGCCTCAGTTTTAACGGTAGCGCCAATAGACGGGGTCTTTTTCAGCAGATATTCATAGGCGTCCTGCTCGTATTTGAGACAGCACATAAGTCTGCCGCAGCTTCCGGAAATCTTAGTGGGATTAAGGGAAAGTCCCTGTTCCTTAGCCATTTTAATGGAAACCGGCTGGAAGCCGTTTAAAAATCTTGTACAGCAGAAGGGCTGACCGCAAATACCTATTCCGCCCAACATTCTTGCTTCATCTCTGACACCTATCTGACGAAGCTCGATTCTTGTATGGAGAGCAGCAGCAAGGTCCTTTACAAGCTCTCTAAAATCAACTCTTCCGTCGGAGGTGAAGAAAAAGATTATTTTACTGCCGTCAAAGGAATACTGTGCCTCTATAAGCTTCATATCGAGCTTATGAAGGAGTACCTTTTCTTCGCATATTTTAAATGCGTCTTTAGCCTTTAACTTGTTTTCCTCCATCTTTTTAATGTCCTTCTCATTTGCAGGACGCAGTGCCTTTTTTAAAGGCTGAACGATTTTGTCATCCTCAACACTGTGATTAGCTTCACTGACAGTACCGCACTCTATTCCCTGAGCGGTTTCAACCACGGCAAGACTGCCTACAGTATAATTTTTACCGTCTGGGTCGAAATAATATGCTGCGCCGTCAGATTTAAATTTAATAGATATAACCTCGGTCATAGCCGTCTCCTTACTTAGATTTGAATTTGTGAGCCGTTATGCAAAACAGCAGTGGCAAATTCACGTTACTCTGCAAAGCCGCTTCGGCCTGCTTGCAGGCGTTATACATTCTAAAATCCTTTTTTGTGCTTTTTGGAGTGAGAGCCGCAGTCTTAATGCGGTTAAGGAGCAAAAAGGAAAGCTGAGCAAAAAACTCCGATGTTTTGACCCTGTCCTTCTCAAGAGGCGCGGTAATGGCAATAAGCTCATAAAGTGTACCGTTATCTGCCGCGTCAAGGTAATCCGCCGCCATTTGGTAGGTACCGCTTTTTTTACTGCTCAGCGCCGCAACGGCTCTGCCCAAGCGATTGGAATTCACTTTTAAAAGCTCTACCGCTTCGGCCTTGCTGATACCGTGCTCTGAGGAGATATACTCCGCGGCTTCGTTTATTTCGGGGTCGCATAGGGTGTAGGTAACACATCTCGATATAATAGTGGGAAGAAGGGCTGCGCGTGAGCGCACATTAAGTATAAACACCGTGTCTCCCGGCGGCTCTTCCAGAACCTTTAGTATTGCATTCTGAGACTGAGGATTCATTGTATCGGCAGACTCAATTATAAACACTTTTCTGTCACTCATCATGGGGCGGATATATGCCTCATTTTTAAGCTTTCTTATCTGCTCAACCGATATATTTTTCTTTTTATCCTCAAGAGCGGTAACAAACAAATCGGGGTGAGTACCTGCGCGCACAAGAGCACAGGCACGGCAGTTATTGCAAGGAGACTCAGACTCCTCGCAAAGAAGCGCGGCGGCAAGAAACCGCGAAAGAACTGATTTCCCGCTTGAGCTCTCCCCTTCAATTATCACAGCGTGAGGAAATCTGCCTGCACAAACAGCAAGCTCTAAGGCTCTCTTCACACCGCCGTTTCCGGCTAAAGGGAATCTCATAGTACGAAACCGACCTTTTTCATAACCTTGCTCATGATTTTTCTTGAAGCGTAATAAGCCTTTTCAGCACCCATTTTAGCAAGCTCTTCAAGTTTCTTTTTATCGGATATATACTCATTATAACGCTCTCTTACAGGGTCAAGACTGTCTGCGACCGCCTCGCCTACCGCAAGTTTAAACTCACCGTAGCCGCAACCGTCAAACTTCTTAACGGTTTCTTCTGCAGTGATTCCGGTGACAACGCTGTAAATATCAATAAGATTATTAATTCCGTCCTTACCCTCTGCTATACAGATACGAGCCTCGCTGTCGGTAACGGCACGCTTGAATTTCCTTAGAATATCTTCCCTTGTATCAAGGAGAGAAATAAAACCGTTGGGATTCTCGTCTGACTTGGACATCTTTTTAGTTGGGTCCTGCAGAGACATTACTCTGGCACCGCTCTTACCAATAAGAGGCTCAGGTATGGTGAAAACATTGCCGTAAAGGTTATTAAAGCGTGTAGCAATATCACGGGTAATTTCAAGATGCTGCTTCTGGTCGTGACCAACGGGAACAAAGTCAGGCTGATAAAGAAGAATATCGGCAGCCATAAGAGCGGGGTAAGCAAAAAGGCCCGCATTGATATTGTCGGCGTGACGAGCGGATTTGTCTTTAAACTGAGTCATACGGGATAGCTCCCCAAACTGAGTGTAGCAGGAAAGTATCCACGCAAGCTGGCTGTGTGCGGGCACATGAGACTGAATGAAAAGAGTGCTCTTTTCAGGGTCAAGTCCAAGAGCCAAAAACAATGCAAACATAGAATATATCTGAGCACGAAGTTTTGCAGGCTCCTGCCTTACGGTAATGGCGTGAAGGTCGGCAACCGCAAAGGTGCAGTCGTACTCTTCCTGCATATTAACCCAGTTTTTCAGCGCGCCGAGATAGTTTCCCAAGGTAGGAATTCCGCTGGGCTGAATACAACTGAGTACTTTTTTCTTAGTATCTAAAGTTACTTCACTCATAACTTTTACTCCTTAACAAAACATATGTAATAATTTTACCATAAAACACACCTGGAAACAAGAGCAAATATTTTACTTATTCCTTAAAGTAAAAATAATATCTCCTATCCGCTCTTTAAGGGAATAATAACGGGCGTATTCAATACTTGTAAAAAACAGTTTGATAGTTTTAAACAGACTTTTGTCACAAAGGGCAGTAACTCGGTTTTGCTGCATAGCAAGAAGTCTCGTAAAATCTGCATATCTGCAAAGGGTCTCTGCCGCACTGAGTTTTTCTTTTGCTACTTCTGTTCTTCCCTTTGGAGCAGAATCCAGCCCTAAAGTATTAGAAGAATGTATACGATAACCGCTGAGTTTCCGGTTTAAAAAATACAGTCCGTCTTTAGAAGCGGCAACTAAATTAAGCTCCCAATCGTGAGGTAAAACTGAATTACTGTTTCGGCAAAAGCTGTCTTTCAGTTCTTTTCTTATTACAGTGGTGCAACCGGGAGAAATGTTGCTGTGCATAACGGCTTTAAGGCTTATGGGGGCAAGGCAATTTTCATTTATTTTTCCATAAACGAGTCCGTGATTTGATGTGTTTTCCGCGCTCTCGTCCGAAAGATGTTCACCTGCTTCATCAACAAAATCAAAGGAAGAAGACAGAGAGAGAATCTGCGGATTTTCCTCCATAATACGGCTCATTATCTCGGTTTTGTTTTTATACCATGTATCATCCTGGTCGCAAAGAAAAATAATGTCTCCGTCGGTTTTGGAAATGGCTGATAAAAAATTCTTTTTAAAACCCATATTTTCGGTATTTCTATGAAGTTTCCAGCCAAAAAGGGAGTGCTTTTCTATATATTCATCTACAAAATCAGCAGTGCCGTCACTTGAAGCGTCATCACAGATAATAACTTCATCAGGCAGTCTGAACTGAAGACGGAGAGAGTCAAGCTGTTCTTCAATATAGCTCATTCCGTTGTAGGTAGCCATCGCCACAGATATTTTCATACTTTCACTTCCCTTGCTTTTCCATTTCATTTTATCACAATTTTTAAAAAATCTCAATACATATATAAAGAGTCCAAATTAAAATACAGTTAAATTATAGATATAAATAATGCCTGCTGTATCCGAAATTAACATCTTGAAGATTTTTCGGACAAAGCAGGCTTCTTTCAAATCAGTAAATTTACACTGTACCTAAACTTTTTATCACCCTTTTATTGAAGTTTTTCAATTTTTTTAATACTTACATCACTAAGCAATGAAGATATTATCAGGTCTGCAGTATTTTCGTCGGTATCAGCTACACTGACAACAACACTACCGTCGGATTCTCTTATCATAGATGTTACATGAAATGCACTTTCAGTAATATATTTATAGGCATTACCGAAATCCTGTGGCTCTTGGGGAGAGATTCTGATTCTGCAAACTTTTTTACTTCCTCTTTTTTGAAGAAAAGCAGCAACAGGTCTCAGTGCAAGCATTGCGGCAATTATAAGCAATGCCATACTGATACCAATGAAGTAATATCCGGCCCCTATTGCGAGCCCGAGACAAGCTGTTGCCCATAGTCCTGCCGCAGTTGTAAGACCTCGAATACGCTTACCGTGTACAAGAATGCAACCTGCACCCAGAAAACCGATTCCGCTTATTACCTGTGCACCGATTCTCATAATATCTCCACTATAATCATTAACCAGTGCTTCACTGACTATCATTACACAGGCACTTCCCAAACACACAAGAATATGGGTCCTGAGGCCTGCATCGTGGTTTGTACCTGAACGTTCAACGCCTATAATACCACCTAAAAGCACCGCAAGAGCAAATCTTATAAGTATTTCAAAATAATTTTCCGGAATCATAATCCACCAACCAAATTAAAGATACCAAAGTTCTTTTTTACCTGTAGATACAGCCGATGCACCGCAGGAAAGAGCCTCGGTTATTTCAGCCTTACTTTCAATAAGTCCGCCTGCAATTACGGGGATACCGCGGGAAGCAAAACGAGAGATTACCTTGCCGATAACCCCGGGAATTATTTCAACAAAATCAGGTGAAGAAACGCTCAACATTTCTTCAATACTTTCAATTCCTTGAGAGTCCAGTGCAAAAAAGCGTTGAACAGTAATAAGCCCCATATCCTTTGCCTGACGGATAAGCTTTCCTCTGGTGCTTACTATTCCATCAACACCTGCTTTTTTTAAATACTGTATGCCGGTTTTATCACTTGCTATACCTTCCGCCAAGTCAATGTGTACTAAAATATATTTACCCTTTTCGTGAACTCTTTTTATTTCTTCAGCAATGGTCAGTAAATTTGCCTTCATATGGCAAAGTGTTTCAGCAGGAGAAACAAGTGCCGCTTCAAGCTCGTCAGCATGAATAGTAGCAATAAGTGGAAAACGGTCAAGAGAATCTTTAAACTGATTTAAAGTCATAAAAATCACCCTAAAAAGATATTAAAATAAAAAAGGCGCAAAAACCACAGCTAACTGTAGCTTTTGCGTCTCCGTTACTCATTCAGCAAAATTATTTTAACATATTCACATTTCTTTGTCAACACTTCTTAAACGGCTTTTTTATCGGATTTTAGGGCATCGCGGATTTCTTTAAGAAGAGATACTTCGTCCTCAACAGGTGCGGCAGGCTCTTCTACTGCTTCTTCCTCTTTCTTATGACGGAGCGCGTCAAGTTTCTTCTGCGCATTCATCATAATACGAAGCACTACGAAAATACAGAAAGCAATAATTATAAAGTCAACTATAGCCTGAAGGAAAATACCGTATTCAACGGCAACGCCGGGGTCAACAACCTCGCCTGCGGCATTGAGACTCTCAGGCTTTATTACCCATTTTAATGCCTCAAGACTGTTTTTACCTGTGAGAAGAACAATAAAGGGAGTGATGATATTGTTAACAAGTGCATTGATTATTTCTTTGAAAGCGGCACCGATAACAACACCGACAGCCATATCAAGAACGTTGCCCTTCATAGCAAATTCTTTGAAATCGTGGAAAAACTTTTTCATAACTTTTCGCTCCTTAATCAAATTATTTTTGATTTTCTGTCGAATATTGTAACACAATATAATTTAAAAATCAATAAAAAGCTGAAGAAACGAAACGCTTATTTACTATACATTTCCGAAAGAAGAAGTGTTATCCTCAAATACTTCCTCTGTTTCTTTTTTGCCCACAGAATTTTTAACTCTCTTCATAAGTTCTTCTTTATAAAGGTCGGCATCAATAGGAAGTTTAACCTCTTTGCCAAGAAAATCAGACAGATGCATTGCATTGGAAAGAGTAAGTCCGTTTATACCTTCACTTCCATCTGCAACAAGCTCTCCCTTGCCGAGAATCTTATCAGCAAAAGCATTCATAACGCCTGTGTGGGAGGTTTCTTTTACTTCAATATCAATATCTATCTCTTTAGTAGGTATAGAAGCAAAGGGTCTCTGATTAATAGCAGAAAACTCCTGTTCAGTCATTTCAAATTCCCAAACCCGCAATTTTCCGTTTTCAACAACAAGCTTTGCTTTATCCATCTGTACCTCAAAACGGTTGGTTCCGCAACCATCACCTGTAGTAGTTATGAAAGCACCTGTTGCACCGTTTTCATATTCAACAAAAGCAGTAACGTCATCTTCAACCTCGATGTTGTGCCATTTGCCGTATTTAAGTTTTGCAAGCACCTTAACAGGCATACCGCAAATCCACTGCCAAAGGTCTAACTGATGGGGGCACTGATTAAGGAGTACACCGCCGCCTTCACCTGCCCAGGTAGCACGCCAATCACCAGAATCATAATAAGCCTGCGAACGATACCAATTGGTAATGAGCCAGTTTGTTCGTCTGATTTGACCGTATTTACCCGATTTGACAAGCTCCCGCATTTTTTGGTAAAGGCTGTTTGTTCTCTGATTAAACATCATACCGAAAACAACCTCAGGATGCTTTTTAGCTTCCTCGTTCATTTCCTCAACCTGCTTTGTATAAACACCTGCAGGTTTTTCTACCATAACATGAATTCCGCGTTTCATACACTCTATTGCAAGAGTAGTATGGTCATAGTGAGGTACTGCTATAAGGCAAGCATTGATTTTTCCACTTTCAAGCATTTCTATTGCATTGTTATAATAAGAAACAGAATCACCGAATTTTTCCTTTGCCGCCTCGATTCGCGCCTCTTTTATATCGGCAATTGCTGTAAGAATAATGTCAGGACATTTCTCACTGCTTACATTGTTGCCATGGGTAGTACCCATATTACCGTAACCAATTATACCGAGTCTTACTTTATCCATAATTAATACTCCTTGTCTGTGGTTTTATTTAAAGCCTAAGGTTTTTAGATTATTATAGCTTCTCAGAAGACAATCAAAGGGGTCTTCACCGTAGCAATCATCCTGCTCAACCAGCAAAAACTCAGTTCCTGCCTTTTGCGCTGCGGCGAAAACTCTGTCAAAATTAATGTTTCCCTCACCCACAACCGCCATTTTACGGTCAAAGGTATGATCTTTAAGGTGAATGCAGGGAACTCTGCCTGAAAGCTTTTCAATCCACTGAGCAGGGTCTCCGCCTGCTGTCTGTACCCAATATGTATCAATGGTAAAACCCATAACATCGGCGGGCATCATTTCTGCATAATGCTCTATAATTGTCTTGCCGTTGTAGCGGGCAAATTCCTGGTCATGATTATGATACATAAAGTACTTTCCGCTTTCCTTAAAAACCTTAGCGGAAGATAAGTATTTTTCGGCAAGTAAATCGGGAGTCTCGCCTTTTTCAATATTAATAACGAAATACCCAAGTCCAATACAATCGCAACCGAATATACTGTGCTCGGCGGCAACCTTTTCGGGCTGTTCCATAATCTTAGCATAAGAGGGATGTGTTAATACACAGGAAAGACCGTTTTTACTGAGTTCTTCCTTCATCCACTCTGCTTCATATTCACAGGTGCCTGAAATTTGAACATACTCATATCCCATGTCTGAAACCTTTTTTAAGGTTTCGCTGATCCCCTCTGTTGTTTTGCAAAAATTTCTTACTGTATAAAGCTGTGCACCTATTCTCATAAAATCCCCCTCAATGCATTGCAGGCGACATCAAACGCTTCATCGCCGCTTCCGTATGACCTCATACCAACCTGAATTTTTTCTCCTGTCTGCTCAAGGTTTTCAAGACCCTCAAACACCTTTAAGTGAGGCTCAAGAGTAATGGAATTTCCGCCCATAGCGGCATACTCCTTGAGAATTACGGGAATATTACCTGCGCCCTCACCTGCGGGAACTACATTACCGTCGCTCAGCGCGTCCTTAATATGGAGATAGTAAACATATTCCTTAAGCATTTCCCATGCTTTAAGGGTATCCTGCCCCGACTGAATGAAGTTAGCAGGGTCAAATACACCTTTGAGTTCAGGCAGTGCTTTAAAAAGTTCAAGACATCTCTCAGCAACATCGCCGTAAACGCCCTTTTCATTTTCATGGCAGAGCTGTACGCCGTATTCCTTGGCTATATCCAGCATTTTACCCAGTCTGTCAATTACCTCATCTTTAAAATCTGCAGGATTACTTTCCTTAGGATAATAGAAAGAAAACATACGGATATTTTCGGATTCCATCATATTGGCAATTTCACAGGTGCGACGAAGCTTATCTAAGTGCTCTGCGAAATCTTCTCCCACCAGTTGAATCTTACCTATAGGAGAGCCGATGCTAAAGGTAACAAGACCGTTTGCATCAAATTTCTCCTTAACTTCTTTTGCTTTTTGGTCAGTTATATCGGAAATATTGGTTCCGTCAACATTCCTTATTTCAATTCCCGAAAGGCAATTTCTCTTCATAGCCGCTATCTGATTATCTATAACAGAACTTGCTTCATCAGCAAATGCGTAAACCTTCATATCATCGCCTCCTTGACCTATTATACCATTTATCATTATAAATTCAATATGCAAAAAGCAACACAAAAACATTGCAAAAACAAACATATTATGTTATACTAATTTCGGGTGATGTCAATGGATATTAAAATCACTGCAGCAAGATACAAAGACAAAAATCCAAATCAAGAAAGTTTCAAGTTGCATACACATAACAATTATGAAATTCTTTGTTTCCTTTCAGGTAACGCAGATTATTCCGTGGAGGGCAACCGATACAGACTTCTCCCCGGAGATATTATTATAATGAGAAAAAACGAATTTCATCATCTAATACTCAAATCAAATGCACCCTACGAAAGAGTAGTGGTGAATTTTGATATCCCCTTGAATTTATTTGATAACGAACTGCTCAATGCCTTTAATAAAAGGAATGCGGGAGAAAAAAACCTCTATCGTCCGAATTTACTCGGTGAAAACCATCTTGTGTACTATTTACAGAAAATGGTATACGCTGATAATGACCTGCGCCGCCTTTGTTATCTCCTCCCCTTTTTAGACGAGCTCAGCAACTTTTTTGAAGCAGGCAATTTTGGAGAAGCACCATCGCGGGACCGTGCCACCGATGTTATAAATTACATAAATAAGCATATAACCGAGGACCTTTCCCTTTCCTCCATTGCCGACCGCTTCTTTATAAGTCAGAATCACTTGAACCGAATTTTCAAGGAGTCTACCGGCACCACCTTATGGGATTATGTCACGGTCAAAAGGCTTATAATGGCAAAAGACAAACTCAATGCGGGAGAAAAGCCTACAGAGGCGTGTACATCCAGCGGTTTTAAGGATTATGCCACATTTTACCGTTCCTACAAAAAGCACTTTGAGGTTTCGCCGAAAACAGACAAGAAAAAGAAACAATAAAAACATTTGCGATTAGCGTATATTAAAAGAGAGCAGTTCCTCTGAACTGCTCTCTTTTGATTTTAAGCTATAATAATCCGTTTTATGTGTCGGAAGAGGATTCATTTTCTTCTCTGTCTTTTGATGATTCGTTATTTTCCCCGCTATCCTCTGATGAACTGCTTTCTTCGCTGTCGTCAGACGACCCACTGTCACCCTCACTGCCGGCCGACGAGTCATTTTCTTCATCCTCATCGGTAGAAGTATAGTAAGAAGTTATACCGAAATATTCCTCCAATGTCTGACCGCTTTCTTTCAGCAACAATGCAAGATCCGTACCTACATATCTTATATGCCACGGCTCGCTCTTATATCCGGTAATGCTCTCTTTGCCCTCTGGGTAACGGATAATAAATCCGTACTCGAAACAGTGTTCTTTAAGCCATTCTCCTACCTTTTTGTACGTAGTCTCATAAGCCGCAGTACTACCGCTGTTAACGTCAATAGCAAGGCCTGACTGATGTTCCGAGTGGCCGGGGCGTGCAGAGTATCTGTCGGCTGCTGCGGCGCCGTCACGGTTACAGTAAGACTCGTATAAGCTCTTTTGCGATTTATAGCTTCTGAAACCTGAAGAAATCCATATAGAAATCCCGTCTTTCTTTGCCGCCGCCTTCATTTTGTTAAAGGCTTTATTGGAAAGTGACTGAAGTCCCGGATTATAGTTTCCGGGAAGAGCATAGGTTTTATTTACAATAAGCACTCCGTTTATATAGGTAATTCCGTTTTTTACTTTTATTTCATATCCTTTAGAAGTAGTACCTATAACGGTTCCTCCTTTTACGGCAGGTGCAGGAAATGTGTCGGAAGAGGTGTTTTCTTCGGGCTTTTCCTGACTCGAAGCGTTCTCACTTTGAGTTCCCCTACTCGATGCATCTTTACTTGATGCATCTTTGCTTGATACGTTCTCATCGGACGATTCATCACCGGAGGGTTCTTGAGATATGCTTTCCTCACTGCCTATATTTATGTTCAGAGAATTATCTGAATAGGAAGCTTTTCCCGTGCCTTTGCAACCGCTAAGCACAAAAACAGCACAAAAAAGTATTGCGGATATTTTAAAAATTCTTTTCATATTTTTCACTTCTGTTCAAAATTTGTCGTACAATATATTATATTCTTAACGGAATATTGTGTCAACCATTTTGAAAGCACAAATATTATTGATTATATCACCATTTTTTGGTATAATAATTATGTATTAAGAAAGGAAAGAGCCTTATGAGAATATGTGTTTACGGAGCGGCGTCTCCGACTATTGACAAAAAATATATAGAAATCACCGAGGAAATGGGAAAACAAATGGTAAGCCGCGGTCATTCCCTTGTTTTCGGCGGCGGCGGCAACGGACTTATGGGCGCAGCAGCCAGAGGTGTTAAGTCTGCCGGAGGAAAAATACTGGGTGTTATCCCCCGCTTTTTTGACGCAGAAGATATCGAGGCTGTTTGCGACTTCTGTGACGAGATGATGCAGCCTGAAACAATGAGAGAAAGAAAACAGCTTATGGAGGATAACGCCGACGCCTTTATCGTTGTCCCGGGTGGTATCGGCACTTATGAAGAGTTTTTCGAAATCCTCACCCTAAAACAGCTTTGCCGCCACCAAAAGCCCATAGCCATTTATAATGTAATGGGCTACTATGACAGCCTTTATGCCGTTATGAAGCAGGCAATCGAGAAAAATTTCATTAAAGAAAACTGCCTCGACCTTTTCAAAATAACCAACAACCTTGAAGAACTCTTCGACTATATCGAAAACGACACATTAAGCTACACCGTAAAGGATTTGAAAGAGGGTTAAAATGCGAAGCGTTGTATATCATCAAACCGACAGATAATACACGCTTCGCGTGATGATATACGCCTTCGTCGATGATATACAGCCCTTTCGGGCTGATGATATACCAAGCCTTTTGGCTTGGATAAAAAAATCCTCGTTCCGAAGAACGAGGATTTTTTGGCACCCACAGTAGGAATCGAACCTGCATCTAAGTCTTAGGAGGACCTTATTCTATCCGTTGAACTATGTGGGCATATATGACCCGTGTGCTTGCGCACACGGGTATTTTTATTATTCTCTGTAGCCGTTGGGATTATTCTTCTGCCAGCGCCAGGTATCAATACACATTCTCTCGATATCCAGCTCTGCCTGCCAGCCGAGAAACTCTTTTGCCTTAGAAGCATCGGCGTAAACCTCGTCCGGGTCTCCCGGGCGGCGTGGAGCAATAACATAGGGAATTTCCATATCAGCGGCTTTGCCGAAAGCATCTTTAAGCTGAAGAACAGAAACACCGTTTCCTGTTCCAAGGTTGAAGGCTTCGCAAGCCTCATTTTTAAGTGCCCAGTTTACTGCGGCAACGTGACCCTTAGCAAGGTCAACAACATGGATATAATCACGCACACCTGTGCCGTCAACGGTATTATAGTCGTTACCGAAAACGTTAAGCTTCTCCAGTCTGCCTACAGCAACCTGAGAAATATAAGGCATAAGGTTATTGGGTATACCCTTGGGGTCCTCACCGATTCTGCCGCTCTCGTGTGCGCCAATGGGGTTAAAGTAACGAAGCAGTGCAATACACCAGCTATTGTCACTTACATAAAGGTCGCGGAGCATTTCCTCAATAAAGAGCTTAGTTCTGCCGTAAGGGTTAATGGCGCCAAGAGGCATACCCTCTTTAAGAGGCATTTCTTTTGCAACACCGTAAACGGTAGCAGAGGAAGAAAATACTATTTTCTTAACATCAAACTCACGCATTACTTCTAAAAGCACAAGGGTGCTGATAAGGTTATTGTCATAATACTCTATGGGCTTTGCAACAGATTCACCTACTGCTTTGAGACCTGCAAAGTGGATAACGGCTTCAATGGAATTTTCCTTAAAAATATTTCTCAAAGCCTCTTTATTGCGCACATCCTCTTTATAGAACTTTACGCTTTTGCCTGCGATATCCTGAACGCGAACAAGGGATTCCTCGTTACTGTTATCAAGATTATCAACTACAACTACCTCATAGCCAGCACTCAGCATTTCAATGCAGGTATGGGAGCCTATGTAGCCTGCGCCGCCGGTTACTAAAACTGCCATTTAAATCATCTCCGAAATAATAATTGTCAAACACAAATTTCTATGTTATACTTATTATAATTACAACGCTATAAAAAAGCAAGAGTTTTTGGAGAGTTTTATGAACAGTCTTATAAATCCAAGCGTATATTCTGACACCTTTGCCCTGCCCGGCGGTGCTGTGGACAACCATATTAAAATTGCTTCCGCTATTCAACTCAAGGTGTTATTATACATTTTCCGTCACAGCAACGAGGAGTTGGACGCTGAAATAATCGCCAACGCTCTCTCCGTTCACACAGAAGAGGTAAATGACGCTATAGAGTATTGGGCAGGCGCAGGATTTTTAAATGCGCCTACAAAGGCTGTTCAGCCTCAAAAGGCTTCTGGCAAAAAAGCGCGTATGCAGAGTGAAAAGCCCACCCGCGAAGAGGTTGCCCGCCTTGCCGAAAATGATGAAAAGTTGCAGTTTTTATACAGAGAAGCGCAAAGTGTTTTCGGCAGAGGTCTAAAACAGAACGAGACCTCCCTTTTCGCCTGGCTATATACAGATGAGGGTTTGGACGTTTCTGTTATACTTATGCTTTTAAGGCTTGCCAAAAAGCAGGATAAGGTAAATGTCCGATTTATTGAAAGCACTGCCATTGACTGGATAGACAGCGGTGTGGAAACCATTGCCGATGCCGAAGCCAAAATGAGCGAAGCTCTCCTTTACGACCAGTGCTGGAAGCTGGTTTGCACGGCTTTCGGAATCAACAAAAGAAAGCCAAGCAAAAAGGAAAGCGAGCTTTCATATCTTTGGGTAAATGAATGGAAATATGACCGCGCAATACTGAGTAAGGCTTATGAAATATGCGTTGACTCAACAGGAGAATTTTCTATTCCCTACATAAAAGCGGTGCTTGAAAAGTGGCACCAAAGCGGTGTTAAAAAGGTCGAGGACATAAAAGAGGACAATAAGGAAAACAAGCAAAAGAAAAACGATTTTGCTGCGTATGATAAAAACCTCATCGACCAAATTCTGAGTTTGGAGGATTAACCTATGGCACTTTCTCACGAAACGGTGCAAAAGGCTCTTTATTTAAAGGAGCAGGCCATCAGAAAAGAAGAATATAGATATGAAAAAGCCTTGGAGAAAGCCAAGGAAGAATTCCCGAGAATTGCAGAGATAGATTTTAGTCTTGCTAACATCGGCGCCTCCCTTTTAGGTTATGCTATGCGTGGTGATACCGCCGCAATTGATACTTGCAGAGCAAAAAGTGAAGCCCTCACCAAGGAAAAGGCTGAGCTTTTAAGCAAAGCAGGAGTAAAAGAAAAGCAGGTTTTCTGTAAGGCATGTGAGGATACAGGTTATATTTCGGGGAAACTGTGCGAATGTATAAAAGCCGTTGCAAGAGAGCTTGCTGTAAAAGAATTAAACGACAGTATGCCCCTTGATGGAGCAGGCTTTGACAAGTTCCAAATCAGCTACTACCCCGAAGACGCGCAGGAAAAAATGCAGAAAATTCTTTCCTACTGCATTTCCTATGCAAAGGATTTTTCACTGGACAGCGATAATCTTTTATTTATGGGAAAAAGCGGGCTTGGCAAAACCCACCTTTCCCTTTCCATTGTAAAGGAAGTAATAAAGAAAGGCTTTAACGTGGTTTACGGACCTGCTCAGAGTCTTTTCGCCGCCGCCGAAAAAGAGCGTTTCAGTTATTCTGGCGACACCGAAAAGCTGGACGAAATTATGGAAGCCGACCTACTTATTATTGATGACCTGGGAACAGAGTTTATGACAAACTTCGTTCAGTCCCTTTTCTATGACATTATCAATTCAAGGCTACTTAAAAAGCGTCCTACAATTATTAATACTAATTTATGTTTTGAAGAGCTTGAAAGCCGCTACACTCCCAGAGTAACCTCACGGCTTATCGGTGAATATTCGGTAAAAAGTTTTGTAGGAAAAGATATCAGAGTGCTTAAAAAACTAAATAAGCAATAATAAAAATTGTGCAGTCGCTTTAAGTGACTGCACAGTTTTTTGATTTATTTCTTTATTTTCAGTTTCTTTTCTTCGCCTCTTAAAAGACGCTTTATATTATCCTTGTGTCGCCAGAAGACTATTATTCCGCCAAGAAGACTGAGTCCTATTATAACAAAGTCAGGATTACTGATTCCGTTAAAGCCGTTAATACCTATAGAAAATCCAACAACCAGTACAGTTGCAATAAGAGTACTCAGTGACACTATTCGGGTAATCAGCATATTAACTGCATAGCCTATAAGTCCGGCAACTATTGCGAAAGGACAGCAAACAGCGAAAATTCCCACGCTTGTTGCAGCACACTTTCCGCCCTTAAAACCGAACCAAACAGGGAAAGCGTGGCCTACCATACAGGTTATGCCGCAAATATATTTTCCGTACATAACGGCAGTCGCGCTGTCGGGAAAAACATATTTATAAACAAACAGACCAAGCAAAGCCGCCGCAACGCCTTTTAGAGCATCGCACAGAAAGGTAAGAATACCTGCGGTTTTTCCTGCAACGCGCAAAACATTGGTTGTTCCCGCATTTCCGCTTCCGTGTTCCCTTACATCGGTTTTGGAAAACAGTTTAGTAAATATAACTGCAAAGCTTATACTTCCGATAAGATATGCAAATATGGGTGCCAGTACGGCAAGAGCTATCATTTTTTATCTTCTCCTCTTTCTCTGATAACAAAACGAATAGGTGTGCCCTCAAGACCGAAAATAGATCTTATTTGGTTTTCTAAATATCTCTGATAAGAAAAATGGAACAGTTCCTTATTATTACAGAAGCAAACAAAGGTAGGCGGTGCTGTGGAAGCCTGTGTCATATAGTAAATTTTAAGGCGTTTGCCTTTATCTGTGGGAGGCTGAACACGCGCAGTGGCATCAGCCAGAATATCATTGAGCTTACCTGTGGAAATACGCATATTATTCTGCTCATAGACGAAATGTATAAGCTCAAAAAGTCTGTCAATGCGCTGACCCGTTTTAGCCGAAATAAATATAATGGGCGCGTAAGGCATAAAGGAAAAATCATTCATCAGCTTTTTCCTGTATGCATCCATTGTGGTGCTGTCCTTTGCGACGGCGTCCCACTTATTCACCGCAATTATACAAGCCTTACCCTGCTCCATAGCAAGTCCCGCAACCTTAGAGTCCTGCTCGGTAAAGCCCTCAACTCCGTCTATCATTATAACACAAACGTCGCTTCTTTCAATAGCCATTTGTGCTCTGAGTACACTGTATTTTTCAATTTGCTCCTCTACCTTGCTTTTTCGCCTGAGACCTGCAGTGTCAATGAAATTATAGACAGTGTTTCCCTTTTCTATTCTGGTGTCGATTGCGTCCCTTGTGGTACCCGCAATATCCGAAACGATTGAGCGTTCCTCACCTGCTATACAGTTAACAAGAGAGGACTTTCCTGCGTTGGGCTTTCCGATAACGGCAACATTAATAATTTCTTCGTCTTCATCCTCGTTTTCTCCCGTTGGCAGAAAATCAAAAACTGCATCAAGAAGGTCGCCTGTTCCGTGACCGTGAACAGAGGAAACTGCAATAGGGTCCCCCAGACCCAGATTATAAAACTCATAAAACTCCAAGGGAGTTTTACCGAGGCTGTCGCATTTGTTTACACAAAGCACCACCGGCTTGCCGCTTTTTTGAAGCATTGCCGCAATATCATTATCGGCGGCAGTCACTCCGGAAGTCAAATCTGTAACAAAAATAATTACACTTGCGGTCTCAATGGCAAGGTTTGCCTGAGCGCGCATTGATTTTAAAATCACATCATCGGTTTTAGGCTCAATACCGCCGGTATCCACAAGCATTATTTTACGGTTACACCATTCGCAATCCCCGTAAATTCTGTCTCTTGTTACACCCGGAGTATCGTCAACAATAGAAAGCCGTTGACCGATAAGCTTATTAAACAGTGTGGATTTGCCCACATTCGGTCTGCCTACTACGGCAACAACAGGTTTTGCCATTTACTCCACCTCATTTCCTAAAATTTTATCCACAAATACATAACCGTCGTTTTCGGTTATGACTACCTTTACATTTAAAGTCTTTTCCAGCTTTTCCACCGTCACATTATCAAGAAACATATCGTTTTCGTGACGTAGCATAGATGAAGGAATAAGCAGTTCTTCTCCCAAATCCTCACCTTGAAGCTGATTAATAATATCAGAACCCGTAACAAGTCCGGCAACAGTTATTTTTTCTCCGAAAAAGTTGTTTTTTATCGCCTTTACAGTGCAGTCAAGATTACTGTACTTTTCTTTCACAAGCTCTATTGCCTCGCTTATGAGCGGAAAGGCGGCAACACCGGTTACAACGGTTCTTTTTTTACCGTCATACAGAATGTCGGTAATTCCTGTGGCTTTTTGTACTTCTTTTCTGAAAAGCGCCCACATACCAACACCGTTATCAAGCTGGTCAAAATCACCGTAAAAATCACTGCAAGGTATTTCTCGCTCTGCTTTTAAATAGAATTCATCCGAGCCGTAGAACTTTCGTACTGCGAAACGCTCTTTACATTTTTGTGCATATTCATCAATAATATCCAGCACTTCTCCTGCAGTTTCCTTATTATAGGGCTCAATTTCTGCAAGGCCTTCTCTGTATTTTGTCAGCCCCACAGGAACGCAGGCTACCGACTGCACGCTCTCCATTTCCATTAAATCGGCAAGGCTTCTTTTAAGCTCCTGTCCGTCGTTATAGCCGGGGCACAGCACAAGCTGACAGTTCATAGCAATTCCTGCCTCGTTAAAGCGCTTTAAAATTTCAAGGCACTGTCCTGCAAAACGGTTGTTCATCATTTTACAGCGAAGAGCAGGATTGGTAGTATGCACCGAAACATTTACGGGACTTATATGCATCTTTATTATTCTACTGATTTCATGCTCTGTTAAATTAGTCAGAGTAATATAGTTGCCGAAAAGGAAGGAAAGGCGTGAATCGTCATCCTTAAAATAAAGGGTGTCACGCATACCGCGGGGAAGCTGGTCAATAAAACAGAATATACATTTATTTTTGCAGGAATGCTGCTTGTCCATAAGATAGGAGTCAAATTCCAGTCCAAGTTCTTCGTATTCACCTTTATTAATACGAATAGTTTTTACCTTGCCCTCAGCCGTCTCAATTTTTATCTTTAGGCGCTTTTCATCCTGATAAAAGCGGTAATCAAGCACGTCGATAATTTCATTTCCGTTTATGGTGAGAATTTTATCTGAGCCTTTTATTCCTTTTTTTCTTGCGGGAGAATGCTCTGCCACCGCATCTATTTTTACTGCCATACTTGCCACCACCCTTCACAGAAAAAAAGGCAGAGAAGAAATTCCCCTCTGCCCCTTTAGTTCAAAATTTAAGATTAGTCTTCTACCTTAACTACCTGACGGTCACCATAGTAACCGCAAGCACTGCAAAGGCGATGAGGACGCTTATACTCGCCGCAACGGGGACATTTAACCAGTGCAGGAGCAGAAATCTTCCATAAATTATTACGTCTTTTGTCTCTTCTCGCTTTAGATGTTTTTCTCTTAGGTACTGCCATTTTAAATACAACTCCTTAATAATAAAAAGTTAATTTTCTTCTTTTAATAAATCCGCCAGAGCCTGCAGACGTGGGTCTATCTGTTTTGTTTCACAGTTACATTTTCCGTCATTCAGATTTTTACCGCATGAGGGACAAATGCCCTTACACTCACTTCGGCAAAGGTGCTTCATCGGAAAAGACACAATAACCTCGGTATAGACAAGCTCGTCCAAATCGAGCTTTAAGTCTTCAACCAAAATAATGTCATCGTTATCAGTTCCGGCGATTTCGGGAGCCAAGGACTTTTCAAGCGTCACCTCGTGCTCGGTTTCGGTTGGTAGCCCGCACCTGTCACAAGGGGCCGAAAAGACATACACCATACTGATTGACAGTGTTACCAGTCCGGCTCTGTTTGTTACCTCTCCTGTCACCGTAACGGGCTTTTTGAGCGGATATTCACCCATATACTCAACATCGGAAAGATCAACAGAGTGTTCAATAGGAAGCGTATAATTCTCGGTAATAAACAGCTTTTTTAAATCAAGAATCACACATAGTCCTCCCATCGTTGCCATAATATTATATCCAAAAGGGTAACTTTTGTCAATACCTAATTTAAAAACCAAAGAGAAAATATATTATTGTTGAAATTTCACCAAAAGAAGTATATAATAGCTTTGTAAGTATCCACTATTTTGTATGGAGCGTTATATGACGAAGTTTAAAGATATAGCAAAAAAGGTTTTCTTCTTTTTCTTCAGCAAGAGATTTATGATATATACTCTTATCGGAGCATTCAACACCTTTAACTGTGTTATCTTCTCCACCCTCTTTGCTCAGTTTGTTCAGGAAAACCTTGCCTTTTCCATAGGCTATATGATAAGCCTTACAATATCATATATATTCAACAGCATATTTAATTTCAGGCGCAAGCTTTCTTTTTTGCGGTACAGCAAGTTTGTGGTTTCCTACATACCCAACTTTATTATTCAGAACATTGTTACCTTTATATTCTTTAACCTTATAGAAGTCCCCGAGGTAATTGCCTATATTGTGGCGGCAGTGCTGGGAACTCCCGTGACCTTCCTTTTCTTAAAGCTGTTTGCCTTTGCAGATAAAAATAAAGGCTGACATAAATAAATAAATAAATAAATAAGTAAAATTAACGGGGTTTTGATTGACAAAACCCCATTAATTTATTAAAATATGTAAAGTTTATAAAAATTTTTAAGGAGTGACTTTTGTTGGATTTTTTAGTAAACACGTTTGGATTCCTTTGGGAATTCGCAAGTCAGATAACCTGGCAGCAAATTGTTATGTGGATTATCGGCGGAACTCTTGTTTTCCTTGCAATCAAAAAGGAAATGGAGCCCTCTCTGCTTCTTCCTATGGGATTCGGTACCATTCTTGTTAACTTTCCTCATTCTGCAGCAATAGGTGATGCGGCAGAGCCGGGATTCCTTACAACCCTCTTTAATGCAGGTATCTCTAATGAGCTCTTCCCGTTGCTTCTCTTTATCGGTATCGGTGCTATGATTGACTTCGGTCCCGTGCTTACTAATCCTAAGCTTATGCTATTCGGCGCTGCAGCGCAGTTCGGTATCTTCTTCACCCTTTGCCTTGCAAGTGTTTTCTTCGCAGAAAACGATGCCGCTTCCATTGCTATTATCGGTGCGGCTGACGGTCCTACCTCTATAGTCGTTTCTCAGAAATTAAACTCCAACTATCAGGGTGCTATAATGGTTGCCGCTTATTCATATATGGCGCTTGTGCCCATTATTCAGCCCCCCGTCATAAAGGCGCTTACCACTAAAAAAGAGCGTATGATTCGTATGCCTTATAAGCCTGCAAACGTTTCCAAAGCCACCAAGATTCTCTTCCCCATTGTTGTTACACTGATTTCTTGTATTATTGCTCCTTCTGCCGCTTCTCTTATCGGCTCTCTTATGTTCGGTAACCTTATTAGAGAATGCGGAGTGCTGGATTCCCTTTCCGAGACTGCACAGAAGGTACTTGCAAACCTTATTACCATTTTACTCGGTATCAGCGTTGCGTCTCAGATGGTTGCGGAAAAGTTCCTGCAGAAAGAAACCCTTCTTATCCTCGGTCTCGGACTTATTGCATTTATTTTCGACACCGCAGGCGGTGTACTTTTCGCCAAGTTCTTAAATCTCTTTATGAAGGAAAAAATCAATCCTATGATTGGTGCGGCAGGTATTTCTGCATTCCCTATGTCGGGCAGAATCGTTCACAAAATGGGACTGAAAGAAGACCCTCAAAACTTCCTTCTTATGCATTCAATAGGCGTAAATGTTTCGGGTCAGATTGCCTCTGTTATTGCAGGCGCGCTTATCCTTAACTTCTTTATGGCCTGATAGGAGGTAATAATATGAATTGGATGAAATTTGTTGAATATCTCCCGTATATGGGAAAGGGTATGCTGGCAATAATAATTGTAATAGGAATTATAATTCTCGTTACCGGCGGTCTAAATAAAATAATGAACAATATAATGAATAAGAAAAAATAAGCATAAGTCGGCGGAAAAAATTTCCGCCGACTTTGTTATTAAGGAGATAAATTATGAGAAAAACGAAAATAGTTTGCACAATCGGTCCTGCCTGCACCGACGAGAATGTACTAAGGGAAATGTGTCTGGCAGGTATGAATGTTGCGCGCCTTAACTTTTCCCACGGCACTCACTCAGACCATCAGCAAAGAATTGACCTTATTAAGAAAATAAGGGATGAACTTAATCTTCCTATAGCAATAATGCTGGACACAAAAGGCCCCGAATACCGTATTAAAACCTTCGAAGACGGTGAAATCTTTTTAAATGACGGAGATCCCTTTACCTTTACGGCAGAAGATATTATAGGAAACGATAAAAAAGTAAGTGTCACATACAAAGGGCTTGTAAATGACCTTAAAACCGGTGATAAAATTCTTTTAAATAACGGTCTTCTTTCTTTTGTTGTAACAGAAATAAAGGGCAACGACATCATTTGCAAAACCCTTATAGGCGGTGTTTTGTCTAACCGCAAGAGTATGAGTTTCCCCGGAAAGGTATTAAAGCAGATATATCTTAGCGAACAGGACAAAAGCGATATTCTTTTCGGCATAAAGAACGATATTGACTTTATTTCTTGCTCCTTTGTATCCCGTAAACAGGACCTTATTGATGTCAAAGAATTTATAAAGGCAAACGGCGGAGATAATATCGGAATTATCGCAAAAATAGAAAATCAGGCAGGCATTGACAATATTGAGGACATCTGCAGTGAGTGCGAAGGCATTATGATAGGCAGAGGCGATATGGGTGTAGAAATTCCCTTTGAGTCCCTCCCTGCAGTGCAAAAACGTCTTATTACCAAATGCAGACTGCTTGGCAAGAGAATAATTACCGCCACCGAAATGCTGGAATCTATGATTCATAATCCCCGCCCCACCAGAGCCGAAATTTCAGACGTTGCCAATGCTGTTTACGACGGTACCAGCGCTATAATGCTCTCGGGCGAAACCGCCGCAGGCAAATACCCTGTGCTCACAGTCAAAACGATGTCTGACATTGCAGAGCATACCGAAAATAATATACATTATGATAAGCGCTTCAAAAACAGTGCCTTCGAAATAAGAAACACCGTAGACGCCGTTTCTCACGCCACCTGCACAATGGCTATTGATATTGACGCTAAGGCTATTGTTGCCTGCTCCATTTCGGGTGCCACTGCACGAATGGTATCCCGCTTCCGTTCTCCTGTGGATATTGTGGGACTTACCACAAACGAAAAAACCTACCGAAAGCTCGCCCTTTCCTGGGGTGTTATACCTGCCAAATGTGAACTATACAATTCTACCGACGTCCTTTTCTTTAATGCAAACCGCACCGCAAAGGATGTATTAGGACTTGAAAGTGGAGATAAAATCATCATTACAGGCGGTATTACAAACGGTTCTTCGGGAAATACCGACACCATTAAAATAGACACAATATAATTCAAAACGGTTCTTCGGAACCGTTTTATTTTGTGTCAGTCACTCTTTTTCTGAATAGTATGTAGAAGAATCATTCCATCTAAAAGAAAAGAGTGAAAAAAGTGATATATAAAAAAATAATTCTTATGGGCAACCCAAATGTGGGTAAAAGTACCCTTTTTAATAAACTGACCGGCAAAAAACAGCACACAGGAAACTGGGCGGGAAAAACCGTAGATACAGCTGTGGGCACATACAAGACCAAAATCACACGGTATTCGGTAATTGACCTGCCCGGCATTTACTCCCTTTCTTTGCGTTCCCCCGAAGAAAAAATTGCAAAGGACTACCTTTTAAATGAAACCTATGACGCGGTGCTGGTAATATGCGATGCAACCGATTTGTACCGCAATTTAAAGCTTGCTCTTGAAGTTATAAGTATCTGTCCAAGGGTAATTGTCTGTGTTAATATGCTTGATGAGGCGCAAAGAAAGGAAATATCCATTAATATAGACGGAATGAGCCGAGAGCTTGGCGTTCCGGTAATAGGCTGCAGTGCAAAAAAAGACGTGAGCGCGGTTAAAGAGTCTCTTTGCCTAATAGACAGTCTGCCCACGTCTACACCACACCTGCCCCACAGAGATGAGCTTATAAAAAAATACGTAACATATAATAAAAAGGATATAAATGAGAGAGACAAAAAAATCGATAAAATCCTCTGCGGCAAGTACACACGAATTCCCGTAATGATACTTTTTTTACTCATTATACTGTGGCTTACCGTAAGCGGTGCAAACTATCCTTCTAACCTTCTTTCAAAACTGCTTTTTTATATAGGAGATAAATTAGAACTATTAATGCTTTCCCTGAGCGCTCCTGCCTTTCTTATAGGCATTTTTGTTGACGGTGCGTATAACGTTTTGGCTCAGGTAGTATCGGTAATGCTGCCGCCTATGGCTATATTCTTCCCCCTTTTTGCACTTCTTGAGGAAAGTGGATTTTTACCCAGAATAGCCTATAATCTCGATTCCCATTTAACAAAATGCGGAGGCACGGGAAAGCAGGCTCTTACAATGTGTATGGGACTTGGATGTAATGCCGTAGGTGTAATGAACTCCAGAATAATTCCGTCAAAAAAGCAACAGCTTATATCAATACTCACTAATTCCTTTATGCCCTGCAACGGCAGATTTCCCACTATAATACTGCTTATATCGGTGATACTGGGTGGCACCGCCTCTTCATTTCTTGGAGCGACACTGCTTACCTTTTTTATACTTCTTTCCATAGTTGTCACCTTTGCGGTCACTTATTTTTTATCACGCACTCTAAAAGGAGAAAACATCTCACCAACCATAGAGTTGCCCACTTATCGAAAACCGGATATTTTCAAAACTCTTGCTGATTCTTTTCTAAATAAAACACTTCACATTTTAGGCAGAGCGGCAGTTGTCGCCGCGCCCGCGGGAGCTATTCTTTGGCTAATTAATAATATCCGTATAGGAGATGCATCACTCCTTTCCTGGTGCGCTTCATTCTTAGAGCCTTTAGGCAAACTTTTATGTATGGATTCCGTTATACTCATAGCCTTTATATTAGGTTCTCCTGCCAATGAAATAGTCCTGCCCATAGCAGTGATGATTTATATGGGAGCCGGCAGTATGAGCGGCATTGGAAACGAAGAAATGAAGGCAATATTTATTAATAACGGTTGGGACGGATTTACAGCGCTTAGTGTGATATTCTTCTCCCTTTTCCACTGGCCCTGCACCACCACATTGCTTACAATAAAAAAAGAAACCGACAGTCTAAAATACACCGCACTGGCGGTATTCATACCCACTGCCGTCGGCACAATACTCTGTCTTCTTCTGAATTTAATAAAGGTTATATATACCGGCTGATATTTCAGTCGGTATTTTTACATATAAGTAGTTGTTTTGCCAACAAAATAACCAATAATTTCATTTAATTTTGAATATTTTGATAAATTTATAAAATATGGAAAAATTACTATTGTTTATTGAACTAACTTTTAGTATAATAATATGGGTTAATTTGTATCTACTTTCAGTTATTTACTTTTAATTCAATATATTATATAGGAGGTAATCGAGTATGAGCGATACATTATTCGTGTGTCTAATGGGCGTAGGCACCGTATTTGTTGGTCTGATTTGCATCATAATCGTATGTAAGATAGTCAGCGGCATAATACGGCTTTCTGAAAAAGCACCTGCAAAAGAAACTGCAGCATCTTCTCCTGTTCCTGCCGCATTAAACACTGAAATTCCCGACAGACAGCGCCTTATCGCCGCTGTATCGGCAGCCATTGCCGAAGAACTCGGTACTGATGTTTCAGCACTGCGTATCACATCATTTAAAAAGATTTAATTCAAACCAAGAAAGGTGAAAAACAATGAAAAAGTATAAAGTTAATGTAAACGGCACAGAATATGAAATCACTTTAGAAGTAGTTGACAGTGCTGATGTAGCTACTCCCGCTCCCGCTGCTGCTCCTGCACCTGCCGCAGCTCCTGCTCCCGCTCCTGCCGCTCCTGCCGCCACTGCTGAAGGCGAACAGGTTAACAGCCCCATGCCCGGCAACATACTTGCAGTTAACGTAAATGTAGGCGATACCGTTAAGGCCGGACAGGTTCTTATGATTTTAGAGGCTATGAAAATGGAAAATGAAATCATGGCAGGCGTTGACGGAAAAATCCTTTCTCTTAACGTTCAGAAGGGATCTACCGTTGAGACCGGAGCTCTTCTCTGTGTAATCGGTTAATCTCATTCGGAGGATAGACTGATGAAAAATAAGTATTTAAAGGTTTTCCTTGCGGCAGTTCTTGCATTCGCCCTTGTTATTGCAGGCTTTAACGTATTTGCCGACAACGTAGACGGCACTAATACAGACGACACTTCTTCTACTGCTGTTATCGGCGGTGCAGACGAGCCTACCAATATGCTTGTAACAGACGAAAAGTCAGACGAAGAAATCAATCCCAAGGAAGCAATTAAAAATTTTCTGGGTGAAACAGGCTTCAAAGCCCTTTTCGGCAACCTTCACAAGGGAGCCGGCTCCTTTGCTGAATTCACCGCAAACTACGGATATCTGGTAATGATTCTCATTTCCTTTATCCTTTTGTATCTTGCTATTGCCAAGGGCTTCGAGCCTCTGCTCCTTCTCCCCATTGCCTTCGGTATGCTCCTTACCAATCTTCCCGGTGCAAATATGTTCCACGAGGCAATTTTTGCAGGCGGTCACATTAACTGGCCTGAGCTTGCCAATAACGGTGGTATTCTTGACTTCCTTTACCTTGGTGTTAAGCTTGGAGTTTATCCCTGTCTTATTTTCCTTGGCGTTGGTGCAATGACCGACTTCGGTCCCCTTATTGCTAATCCTAAGAGTCTTCTTTTAGGTGCTGCCGCACAGCTTGGTATTTTTGCTACCTACGCAATTGCCACCACCGATCTTTTAGGCTTCACAGCCAGAGAAGCCAGCTCCATCGGTATTATCGGCGGTGCCGACGGTCCTACCGCTATCTTTGTTACCAGTAAGTTAGCTCCTCACCTTTTAGGACCTATTGCCGTTGCCGCTTATTCCTATATGGCTCTCGTTCCGGTAATTCAGCCTCCTATTATGAAGCTCCTCACCACCAAAAAAGAGCGCCAGATAGTTATGAAGCCTCTCCGTGAGGTTTCTAAGAAGGAAAAGATTATTTTCCCCATCGCTGTTACTCTATTCGTTGCACTTCTCGTTCCCTCTGCCGCTCCTCTGGTTGGATGCCTTATGCTTGGTAACCTCTTCAAAGAAAGCGGTGTTGCAGACCGCCTTTCCAAGACTGCACAGAACGAGCTTATGAATATTGTTACCATTTTCCTCGGCGTAACAGTAGGCGCTACCGCCACTGCTAAAACCTTCCTTTCTATCGACACCTTAAAGATTATTGTGATCGGTGTTGCAGCATTTGCTGTAGGTTCTGCAGGCGGCGTAATTCTCGCTAAGATTATGAACTTGTTCCTGAGAAAGAACAAAATCAACCCTCTTATCGGTTCCGCGGGTGTTTCCGCCGTTCCTATGGCAGCCAGAGTTTCTCAGACTGTAGGACAGAAAGAAAACCCCAAGAATTTCCTTTTAATGCACGCTATGGGACCCAATGTTGCAGGTGTTATCGGCTCGGCTATTGCCGCAGGCGTTCTCCTTGCACTGTTCGGTTAATGGAGGTATAAACTATGACTAAATTAAATATTACAGATACTATACTCCGTGACGCTCATCAGTCTCAGGCAGCAACCCGTATGCGCATTGAGGATATGCTCCCTGCCCTCGAGAAGCTGGATAAACTCGGCTATTGGTCGGTTGAGTGTTGGGGCGGTGCTACTTTTGACGTATGTATGCGTTTCCTTAACGAAGACCCATGGGAAAGACTGCGTACCATCAAGAAGGCTATGCCAAACACCAAACTTCAGATGTTGCTTCGCGGTCAGAATATTTTAGGCTACAAGCACTATGCTGATGACGTTGTTGATGCTTTCGTTAAGAAGTCCATTGAAAACGGTATTGATGTTATCCGTATTTTCGACGCTCTTAACGACCCCCGTAATATGGAGCAGGCTATGAAGTCCTGTAAGAAATACGGCGGTATTTGTGAAGCCGCAATGAGCTACACAATCAGCCCCGTTCATAACGAGGATTATTTCGTAGAGCTTGCAAAAACTCTTGAAAAGATGGGCGCAGATGTTATCTGTATTAAAGATATGGCGAATTTGCTTCTTCCCTATGACGCATATTCTCTTGTTAAAAAGCTGAAAGCGGCTGTTAAGTGCCCCATTCATCTTCACACCCACAACACCACCGGCACCGGTGATATGACCTACCTTATGGCCGCTCAGGCAGGTGTTGATATTGTTGATACTGCACTCTCTCCCTTTGGTAACGGTACAGCTAACCCTGCTACCGAGGCTCTCGTTGCCACCCTTAAAGGCACCGAGCGTGATACCGGACTCGACCTTGATGCTCTTGCTGACGTTGCTGCCCATTTCCGCGGCGTTGCAGACAAAATGAAGGCTGACGGTACACTTGACCCCAAGGTATTAAGTGTTGATACCAAGACCCTTATATATCAGGTCCCCGGCGGTATGCTTTCCAATATGCTTGGTCAGTTAAAGCAGGCAGGCAAAGAGGATAAGTATTACGACGTTCTTGCAGAGGTACCGAAGGTAAGAAAAGACTTTGGTTATCCTCCCCTTGTAACTCCGACCAGTCAGATCGTCGGAACACAGGCTGTTATGAACGTTATCGCAGGCGAGCCTTATAAAATGGTTCCCAAGGAGTCCAAAGGACTTCTCCGCGGTGAATACGGCACTCTCCCTGCTGAAGTCAACGAGGATGTACGCAAAAAGTGCATCGGTGACGACGAGGTAATAACCTGTCGTCCTGCAGACCTTATTGAGCCTGAGCTTGAAAAGTACAAGGCTGAGGCAGGCGACCTTGCAAAGTGTGAGGAAGATGTATTAAGCTACGCTCTCTTCCCTCAGGTTGCTTCCAAGTTCCTCGAAACCAAATACGGCAAAAAGGAAGAACCTTCTCCTGCCGCAAATGTGGATGAAAACGGTGTTCGCACCCTTATTGTAGAAGACCTTTCTAAATAAGTTTCAAAAACCTCCGAGAAATTCTCGGAGGTTTTTTATTGCCAATAAAGGCAAATTATGATATACTTTTTTAGGTGATTATTTTGACTGAAAAGTTATATGACAACAATGCTTATTTAACAGAATTTAAGGCAGACGTAATTTCCTGCACTCCTTGTGAAAAGGGATATAAAGTAATACTAAACAGAACTGCATTTTTCCCCGAAGAGGGCGGACAATACAGCGACAAGGGATTTTTGAATGATGCAGCTGTTTTTGATGTGCAAATCGAAAACGGCAATCTTGTTCATTACTGTTCTGATTCTTTGAGCGGTGAAGTTCTCGGCAAAATTGACTTTGACAGGCGTTTTCGCAATATGCAAAACCACACAGGCGAGCATATTATATCCGGCATTATTCACTCCCTGTTCGGCGGTGAAAATGTAGGCTTTCATTTAGGCGACATTGAGGTCACCTGCGATTACGATATAGAGCTCAGTGAGGAGCAGTTAAAAATTGTTGAACTTGAGGCAAATAAAACCGTATACCACAATCTATCCGTCACGGCATACTACCCCACCGAAGAGGAAATTAAAGATATAAATTACCGCAGTAAAAAGGAAATAGAGGAAGACCTTAGAATAGTCACAATTGAATCGGTGGACTGCTGTGCCTGTTGTGCGCCCCATGTAAAAACCACCGGTGAAATCGGCATTATAAAAATCCTTTCTTCAATGAGACTTCGCGGCGGAGTACGCCTCTTTATAGCCTGCGGACTTGATGCTTTTACCGATTATTCTTTAAAGCATAGCCAAATAAAAGCTATTTCCTCCCTCTTAGCGGCAAAAAGCAATGAATGTGCCACAGGTGTAGAAAGACTTATAGACAGCCTTAAAGCAGAAAAGTATCATTCAAATCTGCTTTCATCACAAGTAGCTCAGATTAAAATAGAAAAAATCCAAAACACTCACAAGGATATTATTATTTTTACTGCCAAATGTGACACCAAAACACTCAGAGAGCTTGTGAACAAGGCAAAAGAAAAAAGCGGCAATATTTGTGCCGCTTTCAGTGGGAACGATAATGAGGGTTATTCCTATATTATCCACAGCAAAAATTCTGATATATGCGCTTTGGCAAAGGATATAAATGAAAAGCTCAGTGGCCGCGGCGGCGGGAAAAGCCCTATGATTCAGGGCAGTGTCAAAGCCGCAAAGGAGACTATTAAAGAATACTTTGACAACGCCGTATTTTTTGAACTTTAAACCTTAAAAATGCGGTTATATCCCTCACATTTTGCCATTGAGCAAAAATCATCACGGGTGACAATAAAGTGATCCTTGAGGCGCACACCGATACTCTGCAGAACATCTTTGATTCTTTCTGTAGATTCTACATCTTCTCGTGATGGAAATGCGACATTTCCGGGATGATTATGCGCCACCACTACCTCAGTAGCCTTTGAATTCAGAGCAATTTCCATAAGCTTTCTGGAGTTTAAAGGAACATTGCTGATGTCACCTTCGCATACCACCTCAACATTCAGCACCTTGCCTCTGCTGTCAAGACACATAACCACAAGTTTTTCCACCTCGGCATTAGCCAGATAAAGCTGAAAATATGTACCGAACTCATCAACACTGGTCATATACGACTTATCGCCGCTCTTCTCAATCTGATAGGTAACAGAGGCTTCCTTAATCATTTTAAAAAGATAGAAAGTACGGTTAGTAACGTGCTTGAATTTTGTCAGTTCTGATTCCGGTGCATCCATAACGCCAGCTATATTATGATATTTCTGAAGAAGTTCGTGAGCCGTTACATTGGTATCAGGTCTCGGAATTGAAAAGAAAAGAATTATTTCAAGTTTCTCGTGTTCCTCAAGTCCCGCAAAACCGTTTTTTGCAAACTTTTTAAAAACTCTTTCTCTGTGTCCGTCGTGAACGCCCATTTGCTTACCTCTTTCGAATAATACTATTGATTATTTTACTACTTATTTGTCAATATTTCAAGGTGATTTTACTTATGAAAGAATTTATTATTTCTCAAAACGATGCCGGACAAAGGCTGGACAAGTTTATAGCAAAAACAATGCCCGCGTTACCAAAGGCTTTGATGTATAAATTCATTCGCACAAAGCATATTAAGCTAAACGGTAAAAAAGGCGAAATCAGCGCTAAACTTAATGTAGGAGACAAGATTACCGCATATATTTCCGATGAATTTTTTGCTCCCGTAAAGCCTAAATATGATTTTTTATCGGCAAGCGACAGTATAAACATTGTTTATGAAGATGAAAATATACTTCTTGCCGACAAGCCTCAGGGACTTCTCTCCCACCCTGACGAAAATGAATACAATGATACCCTTATAACCCGTATTCAGAAATATCTTTATAACAAAGGCGAGTACGACCCCGCGCGTGAAAATTCCTTCAAGCCATCCCTTGCAAACCGAATTGACAGAAATACCGGCGGAATAGTTATTGCCGCAAAAAATGCCGAAGCACTGCGTATTTTGTGCGATAAAATAAAGTCCCGCGAAATTGATAAAAGATATTTAACCGTTGTTCACGGCACCCCAAAAGAAAAAGAAACTCTTCTGGAGGGGTATCTTCAGAAAAACAGCGATAAAAACAAAGTGTATCTGCAAAAAAATAAAACCGACAGTAACCTCACGGTTAAAACCTATTATCGTACACTTAAAAGCAAGAACGGTCTTTCTCTTCTTGAAATCGAGCTTTTAACAGGAAGAACTCATCAGATACGCGCCCATATGGCAAGTATCGGTCATCCTCTGCTGGGGGACGGAAAATACGGAAAACTTAAAGAAGACAAAAAGCTGGGCTTTAATAAGCAAGCGCTTTATTCCTATAAACTCACATTCACTTTTGAGAGCGATGCAGGTATACTGAGTTACTTAAACGGCAAAACCTTTGCGGTTAAAGAAGTATGGTTTGCAAAACAGCTTTTCGGATTTATTATTTAAAGGAGCTCATTGATGACAGCAGAATTCACCTACCCCACATTAAAGCACCCCAGAAAAGTATTTTCAAGAATAGGACTTGCTCTTTTTCTCTACTTTACAGTGGTATATCTTTCAAGCTATATTTTCAGTTTTCTTTCATTCAAATTCATTACAGAATTTTATAACAGCAGTTATTTTGTATGGGTAAATATGGTGTTGTGCCAGTATCTTATCGGTGTTCCGGTAGTACGCCTTACACTCATAGGACTTCCTACATATAAATACATTAAAGAAAAAATGGGCTTTTCTAAGCTGTTTGCCGCCTTTATTATATGCCAAGGTCTGTCCTATGCGGGTAACCTTATAGGCACCGCGCTGAACAGCGGCATTTCCACAGCACTCGGCAAGGAAATAGAAAACACAGTGGACACCCTTATTAAAGACAGTAACATTATAATACTTTTACTTGTTGTGGGTATTATCGGTCCCGTTATGGAAGAGCTTATCTTCAGAAAGTTTATAATTGACCGAATACGCCCCTACGGTGAGGTTTTGGCGGTGCTGTTTTCGGGAATCACCTTCGGAATGTTCCACGGAAATTTCTATCAGTTCTTTTATGCCACTGCCATAGGAATTGTTCTTGCATTTGTTTATATCAGAACAAAAAACATTCTTTTTCCCGCTTTACTCCACTGCGCCTTTAACACAGTATCTGTACTGGGTCAGGCATTTATAAACGGAAGTGAAGACGATACACTGCCGAAAATTATTAACTACCTCTGTACCGGAGCATACTATCTGTTAAGTATCGGTATGCTTGTAATAACCGTTCTGGGTATTATAAAATTCATAAAATCAATTAAAAAAGTTTATTTTATAAAAAACATTCACGATATTCCGAGAAACAAAGCCTTTTTGTATTCCTGCATAAACATAGGAATGATTTTATTTTCTATCACTGTTTTGGCAGAATTTGCAATGAGTATATTCCTGTAAACTGCCTACACTAACAGTGAAAGGTGAGTTTGATGAAGAAAAAAGAGGAATTTCCCACTACATTTGTGTCCGTTCCTATTATGGGTGAGCCCGAAAACGTATCGGAGCTACTTAATAAATACGGAACCTATGAAATCCAGCCTACAGCCGATACCGAAAATTTGTATCCGGCGATTGCGCAAGGGCTGGCAAAAAAGGACAGAAATATAGAACGCGATCAAAAAACTTAACCCTTTCCAAGCCCCGCAACAGCGGGGCTTGCTTTTTTAAAATAACAAACGCAGATGCCGCGGCATCTGCGTTTCATTTAAATTTCTTCACGCACTTCAATTATTCCGTTGCTGTGATAAAGACTCGGGGTAACTACAACCTCGTATCCTCTGCCAAAATCGCTTGTCCATTCAAGACTTCTTCGTCTGGGAAGCGCACAGCAGGAAAGCAGGGTCATAATTGCGCCTCCGTGCATAATAACGGCGGCTTTATGGATTCCGCAAGACATCATATCCTCAACTACTTCATGGAAGCCGAGGCAAATTCTTTTTGCAAACTCGGTGGAATCTTCTCCGCCCGGAGGTGAGGAAATCTGACCTGAGGTCCATTTGTAAAAATCAGGGTTACTTTCAAGCTGAAGAGCGGTTTTTCCTTCAAATTCCCCGAAATTGTATTCCATAAGATTATCCACACTGTCCGCCTCCTGATGAGGATAAAGCACATTTGCAGTTTGACGGCATCTAAGCAGAGGGCTTGTATAAACCTTTTCTACAAAAGGATACTGAATTTTATCCTTTAAGTTTGTCAGGGCGGCAACTCCGCTTAAAGAAAGGGGCAAATCGGTAACACCGATATATTCGCCTCTTGCATTTCCGTCTGTAGCACCGTGACGGATTAAGTATATCTTATACGTCTTCATACATATCCTCCTCTGTCATTTCACAGATAATAGAATTTGAAACAAGCATACCCTTATGAGTAAGATAAAAATTATCTCCTCTCAGAACCGCTAAACCGTTTTCCTTAAATAACTCTGCTTTTTCATAAAACCTATGGGAATATTTTTTGCCGTAAATTTTCTTAAGCTTTGATTCTCTTATTCCCTCTTTAAGGCGCAGAGCCAGCATTATATATTCAGCCATATCTCCGCCATAGCCGTCTTCTTCTGTTTCTGGACAGTTTATAAATCCCTTTAAATCGGATTTATAATGAAATCGTTTACCGTCAATAAAGGAATATGCTGAGGGGCCTATTCCGATATACTCCTGCGCTCTCCAATACTTTAAATTATGACGGCTCTCTTTTGAGGGCTTTGCGAAATTGGATATTTCGTAGTGGTCGTATCCGTTTTTTGAGAATATATCACAAATCTTCAGATATTCCTCGCTGATAGCTTCTTCATCGGGAAAGTGGAGTTTATCTTGCTTTGCAAACAAAGCGGTTTTCTCCTCTAAAATAAGCATATAGCAGGAAATATGTTCAGGACACAGGTCAACTATTTCCTTTGCCGTCTGCAGACTTTCCGCTACGCTTTGTTCGGGAAGAGAAAGCATAAGGTCAACGGTTATGTTATCAAATCCTGCTTCTCTCGCCTTTTTAAAAGCAGTTATGCAGTCTTCACCGCTGTGGCGTCTGCCCAAAGTTTTAAGGGTATTATTACTCAGTGACTGAATCCCTATAGACAGTCTGTTAAAGCCCGCATTTTTGACACTTCGAAAAAATTCATCTTCCGCATCCTCAGGGTTAAGTTCAAGAGTTATTTCCGCATCAGCAGAAACCTTGAAAGCATCTTTAACGGTGAAAAGCAAATCACTGAGTATATCTGCGCCAAAAACTGAGGGGGTTCCGCCTCCGAAATATACAGTATCGGCAGGGCGAGACAGAGCCCCACCCCACCGATAGATTTCTTCTTTCAGCCGAGAAATGTACTTTTCCATAACCTCACTGTGACACATAGCCGTGTAAAAATCGCAGTAGGCGCACCTTTTTCGGCAAAAAGGAATATGAATATAAACTCCGACTGATTTAGTCAAGAATTTCGCCCTCGCAGGAACCGGGGATAGCTGCAGCATTTGCTTCATCGGTATCAAGGTGCATAGCAAGAGCATAGCTTTTACTTACGCGTGCTACAACGTCACCGAAAACAAGGCTTCTGCCCTCGGTGGGAATCTTAACGGAAACAATCTGCTTATCAACAATACCGTATTTCTCGGCATCCTCGGGAGTCATATGTATATGACGCTTAGCGGCAATAACACCCTCAGTGATTTCAACCTCACCGCAAGGACCTACAAGCTTGCATCCGGGGCTTCCTGCAAGGTCGCCCGACTCGCGGATAGGTGCGGCAACACCGATGCTTCTGGCTTCGGTTAAAGAAATTTCAACCTGAGTCTGAGGACGGCAGGGACCGAGAATTGAAACACCCTTAATTTCTCTCTTGGGACCTACAACGGTAACTCTTTCTTCGCAGGCGAACTGACCGGGCTGAGAAAGGTCCTTTTTGTTGGTGAGTTTATGACCCTTACCGAAAAGGATTTCAAGGTCTTTTTCGCTTACGTGAACGTGATGAGCAGAAATTTCAACTAAAACTGTCTTTTTCATTCTATTACTTCCTTCTTATTTGTATTTTTTACTCTTCTATTGTACCATATTTTTCAAGAGATTCAAGTAAAATATAGACTTTTTTATTTCGGAATGATATAATTTAATATAACAGTGAGGTGTCTTAATTATGAAATGTATTATAAACGGAAAAATCATAACCCCAAACGAAATATTAGAAAACAAAGCAATAATTTTTGATAAAAAAATTATAGATATCTGCGGCAAAGAAAATATCCCTGAGGGTGTCGAGATAATCGACGCAAAGGGAGGTTTTGTCTGCCCCGGATTTATCAGCACCCACATCCACGGCTGTATGAACTGTGACGTAGAAGACGGCAGTGTTGAGAGCCTTAACACTATTTCAAATCACCTTCTCTCTACAGGTGTAACCTCCTGGTGCCCCACTCTTTGCACCGTTGACATGCCTGCCTTTGAAAAGGCTTTAACTGCCGCAAGAAAAGCAAAGGAAAACGGTGAGGGCGCAAAAATCATTGGACTTTACCTTGAGGGAATTTTCTTAAGCAAAGCAAAAAAAGGTGCTCACAGAGAAGAATGGCTGAGAACACCCGACGCTGATATGGTAATAAAAAACAAGGATATCATAAGCCTTGTTATCTGTGCTCCCGAGCTCGGCGGCGCAGAGGAATTTATAAAGGCTGTAACAAGTGAGGGTATAAGGGTTGCTGTTGGTCACAGCAATGCCGATTACTCAGAGACTAAAAAAGCAATCGACGCCGGCGCAACCGACACTACCCATCTTTTTAACGCCACCTCTCCCCTTTCTCACAGAGACCCCGGACTTCCCGGTGCAGTACTCTCTGACAGCAGAGTATATACCGAGCTTATTTGCGACAATTTCCATGTAAGCAACGCACTTTATGATATTGTTTATAAACTTAAAGGCGATAAGCTGATTTTCATTACCGACTCAATTCGTCCTGCAGGTATGCCCGACGGAGAATATATTCAGGGCGGACTTCACGTTACTAAAAATGGTGCCGAGTGCCGACTTGACGACGGTACTATTGCAGGAAGCGTACTTGATTTAAATAAGGGAATTGCAAATGTCAAAAATAACAGCAGTATTCCCCTTAATGAAATAATCAACGCCGTTTCTCTTAATCCTGCTAAAATGCTGGGTGCAGACAGTAAAATCGGCTCTCTGGAAGTAGGCAAAACCGCCGACATTGTTGTAGCTGATGAAGAGTTTAATATTATAAAAGTATTCAAAAACGGAAAATAGAAAAATGCAGTATAGCGTTTGCTATACTGCATTTTTTATTTAGGAATCAAATTTGAAAGAACCCGAAAGCAAGGTGACCGAATCAGAGCTAACACTCAGCAAGCCGCCGTCTGTTGTGGCTGTTTTCTTTGTGCCGTCTTCAAGCCAGATTACACACTCACTTTTGACAACAGAGGTTACAAAGGGAATATGCCCTGCCATTATAGCAAGCTCACCCTCTGTTCCTCTGACATCAAGCTTAACCGCTTCGCCGCAGAATTTGTTTCCGTCGGGCGATGCAACTGTCAGTTTAAATGTATTCATTCAATCACGCTTTCTTAGCTTTTTCAACGGCCTCGTCAATTGTTCCCACAAAAAGGAATGCAGATTCGGGCAAATCATCATGTTTACCTTCAATAATCTCTTTAAAGCCTCTTATTGTTTCTGAAATAGGAACATACTTACCTTTAAAGCCTGTGAACTTCTCTGAAACATCAAAGGGCTGAGAAAGGAAACGCTGAATCTTTCTTGCACGCTGAACGAGCGTTTTGTCTTCGTCTGAAAGCTCATCCATACCCATAATTGCAATAATATCCATGAGCTCATTATATCTCTGGAGAATTCGCTGAACTTCCTTTGCAACCTCATAGTGCTCTTTTCCCACAATTTCTGGGGAGAGAATACGGCTTGTTGACTCAAGGGGGTCAACTGCAGGATAAATACCCTGAGAAGCAATGTTTCTGGCAAGAACCGTTGTTGCATCAAGATGAGCAAAGGTTGTTGCAGGGGCAGGGTCGGTAAGGTCATCGGCAGGCACGTAAACTGCCTGTATAGATGTTATCGAGCCTTTCTTGGTTGAAGTAATTCTTTCCTGCAAGGCACCCATTTCTGTTGCAAGGGTAGGCTGATAGCCAACAGCAGAGGGCATACGGCCAAGAAGTGCGGAAACCTCGGAGCCTGCCTGAGTGAAACGGAAAATATTATCAATGAATAAAAGAACGTCCTGTCCCTCAGTGTCACGGAAATACTCCGCCATTGTAAGGCCCGAAAGACCGACTCTCATTCTTGCTCCGGGAGGCTCATTCATCTGACCGTAAACAAGAGCAGTGTTACTAAGAACACCCGACTGCTTCATTTCGTTATAAAGGTCATTACCCTCTCTTGTTCGCTCTCCAACACCGGTGAAAACCGAAATACCTCCGTGCTGTTTTGCAATGTTGTTGATAAGCTCCATAATAAGAACTGTTTTACCAACACCGGCACCGCCGAAAAGACCGATTTTACCGCCCTTTGAATAGGGGCAGATAAGGTCGATAACCTTAATACCTGTTTCAAAAATCTCTGCGCTTGTTGCAAGCTCGTCATAATCGGGAGCACTGCGGTGAATATTCCATCTTTCTGTAGTATTGGGATTAGGCTGATTATCAACTGCATCCCCTAGAACATTGAATATTCTTCCCAGAGTTTCTCTGCCTACGGGAACACTGATTGGCGCTCCTGTATCGTTTACATCAACGCCTCTCTGAAGTCCGTCTGTTGACGCCATTGCAATGCATCTTGCGGTGTTGTCGCCTATATGCTGAGCTACCTCAACGGTAAGCACTCTGTCTGAAACGGGAATTGTGAGCGCGTTATGAATCATAGGCAACTCGCCCTCGTTGAAGTGTACGTCAACAACAGGGCCCATTACCTGAGTTACTTTTCCTATACGTGAATTCAAATTTACCACCTCTTATCAATTGCCGCTTCCGGCTACGATTTCTGTGATTTCCTGGGTTATTGCACCCTGTCTTGCTCTGTTATATTCAAGCTGTAAATCGTTTATCATCTGCTGAGCATTCTTGCTTGCGGAGTCCATTGCCATTCTGCGTGCTGAAACCTCACTTGCAAAGCTTTCTCTTGCACAAACTGTGATTATTCCCGCAACATATTCACGGGCAACATTATTAAGCACCGTTAAATGGTCAGGCTCAAAAACGATTCCGGTGGCATCGTTTTTTTCGCTTTTCTTAAAGGGTAATACCCATTTTATATAGGCTTCCTGACTCATTACCGAATGGTATCTTGTCGCAATTATTCCCAGTCTGTCAAACTTTTCTTCTGCAAAATCGGTGCAGAGCTCATCTGCAAGCCTTGCGGCCTCATCAAACGAAAAATGCTCCGATGAAATATGAGGCTTTGCATATTTTTCGCAGGCTTTTTTGCCGATGGGAATAAACTCGGCATCGGGATACTCTGCCGCAAGTCGGAAAATATTTGCGTTATATCCCCCTGCCAGTCCTCTGTCACCCGCAATAACGATTATTTTTGTTCGGAGCATTTCTCTTTCCTTCATATAAGGACTTCTTAAGCTTTCATTGTCAGAGGAAAGAACGGAAATTGTGTTTTCAAGTGCAGCCGCATAGTCTCTGCCCTTCATCATCGCTTCGTTTGCACGGCGAATTTTTGAAGAGGCAACAAGACCCATTGCGTTTGTCAGCTGCATTGTTGAGTTAACGCTTTTTATGCGCACTCTGAGAGCTTTTGTATTTTGTGACATAGCAGATTACCTCTGCATCTGTGAGAGCACGGATTTGAGAGTTTCTTCATCCTGCTCCTCAAAATAACCTGCTTCTATTCTTTCAAGCCACTTTCCAAACTCATTTTCCAGCTTTGCGAAAAGATTCTTTTCGTATTCGTGAACCTCACAAACCGGAGTATCATTGAGATAACCTTTGGTTACCGCATAGACGATGGCAACCTGACAGCCTACACGCACAGGGGCGTTTCTGCCTTGCTTTAAAACCTCAACGATTCTCTCACCCAAAGCAAGTCTTGCCTTGGTGTCTGCATCGAGGTCGCTTCCAAACTGAGCAAAGGACTGTAATTCACGGTACTGTGAATAAAGAAGTTTAAGTTCGCCCGAAACCTTTTTCATACCCTTGAGCTGAGCTGAACCGCCTACACGGCTAACCGAAATACCGGGGTTAATTGCAGGCATAATACCCGAATGGAAAAGCTCGGTTTCAAGGAAGATTTGTCCGTCAGTAATAGAAATAACATTTGTGGGAATATACGCTGAAACATCGCCCGCCTGTGTTTCAATAATCGGAAGTGCGGTTATGGAGCCGCCGCCGTATTCTTTAGCGACGCAAGCGGCACGCTCAAGAAGTCTTGAGTGCAGATAGAAAACGTCACCGGGATAAGCCTCTCTTCCGGGGGGACGGCGTATAAGCAGTGAAAGAGCGCGGTATGCAACTGCGTGCTTGCTCAAATCATCATAGATAATAAGAACGTCCTTACCCTGCTCACGGAAATATTCAGCCATTGCACAGCCGCTGTAGGGGGCAATATACTGAAGAGGAGCGCTTTCAGCCGCGCTTGCGGAAACGATTATTGTGTATTCCATTGCACCGTTGCGAAGAAGCTCGCTTGCAAGCTGAGCAACCGAGGTGCTCTTCTGTCCGATTGCAACATAAATACAGATAACGTCTGAGTTTTTCTGGTTTATAATTGTGTCAATGGCAATTTCGGTTTTACCCGTCTGTCTGTCGCCGATGATAAGCTCTCTTTGTCCTCTGCCAATGGGAATCATACTGTCAATAGCTTTGATGCCCGTCTGAAGAGGAACGCTTACGCTTTCTCTTTCAATAATACCCGGAGCCTCAGATTCAATGGGTCTGGTGGCGCTGTATTCAACGGGACCCTTGCCGTCAATGGGTTCACCGAGAGCGTTAACGACTCTTCCCAGAAGCTTTTCACCTACGGGAACAGACAAAACCTTGCCTGTTCTGTGAACACTTGAGCCCTCACGAATATTATCCTTATCCGAAAGAACGGCAACCGAAACGGTGTCCTCCTCCAGATTTTGCGCAACACCGAAGCTGCCGTCGTCAAACTCAAGCAGCTCGTTTGCCATACAGTTGCGAAGACCGTAAACTCGGGCTATTCCGTCACCCACAAGGATAACCTTGCCCATTTCGGTCATATTTATTTTGGCTTTATAATTTTTAATTTGATTTTTGATTATATTGCTGATTTCTTCGGGTCTGTTCATGAGTTCATCACATCCTTAATCTCGCCCAGGCGGTGCTTAACACTTCCGTCGAAGGTTTTTCCGTCAACCTCTATTTTCATACCGCCTATCAGTGATTCGTCAATAATATAAATGGGGTCAATGCTCTTCTTGGTCATTTTTTCAAGCTTTTTGCAAATTGCTTCTTTCTGTTCTTCACTCAGTGAGACCGCAGAATAAATATTTGCAAAGGTTCTGTTTGAAAATTCCATTGCAAGCTTTGTGAATTCATCGATGCAGTCCAAAACTGTGCCTACCTTGCCGTTTTCGCAGAGCACCTTGAGAAAAGAAACAACATATTCGGGCATTCTGCCTTCAAAAGCCTCATCAACCGATGCAAGCCTTTCGTTAAGAGGAAGTGCAGGAGAAGCGAGAAACTCGATATAATCAGGGTTTTCCTCAAAAAGCTGCTTTACAGTGCCGAGAGAAAGCAGATATTCATCAATTGCATTTTCCTCTGCCGCAAGGGTAAACAAAGCCTCTGCATATTCACGCTCAGTCTGAATCATTCTCATCACCTATGCTTTCGATAAATGAATCAATGAAATGCTGATGGTCCTCTGCAGAAACCTCTCTTTCAAGTACCTTTTCGGTAAGAAGAGAGGAAACCTCAACGATTTCCTTTTTAACAGCGTCCTCTGCCTTCTTGCGTTCAAGAACGGCGTCATTTTCGGCTTGACGGATAATTCCGTCCGCCTTGCTTCTTGCTTCGGCAATAATTTCCTTTTCACGCTGGTTTGCAACGCTGACCGCCGATTTGATTACCTCATCCGCTTCAGCCTTTGCAGACTGCAGTTTTTCTTCATATTTAATTTTGTCTAAATTCGCCTGTTCTTTCGCCTCTGATGCTGCGTCATATTCACCCTGAATGGTGTTTTGACGAGTCTCAAGCATTTTCTTTACAGGCTTATATAAAAACTTTTTAACAATCAAAAACAGTAGAACAAGGTTTGCAAGAGAAACAACCATCTGCCATAAATTGACTGAAATAACATCTAATGTTTGCATAAGTTTCACTCCACTGTTTCTCTTAAAGAAACAATATTATAATGCCTGCATTGTCTCTACAAGTATATCAACAAGAAGGTTAGGTGCAACAAAGATGAGAAGGATTGCGATAACAAGAGCGTAAAGACCTGTTGTTTCCGCAATAGCACAACCCATAAGCATTGTTGTTGTTACTGATCCTTTGCTTTCAGGCTGACGTGCAATAGCTTCACAAGCGCTTGCAACTGCGTTACCTTCACCTATACCGGGGCCGATACCTGCGATCATTGCCGTACCTGCGCCGAGAGCGCAGCAACCTAAAATAATACCTAATGCGATTTCCATTTTGTTTTCCTCCACTATATGAATTTTATGATTTATTTTTTGCACGTTTAAGTGCTTTTTTCTTTTGATAGGTTTCCAGATCGAATGCGCCTGCAACATACATCATTGTCAGCATTGCGAAAATACACGCCTGTAGGCATCCGCTGAAAACATCAAAATAGATTGAAAAAATCGCCGGAATTCCCACTTGGAAAAGGGGCATATCCGCAAGAAATCCGGGTAACCAACCAAGTAACTTTGATGATAGACCGCCAAGTGCTGTACCCAGAAGAATTGAAATAACAGTTCCCGAAAGCACATTTCCGTAATGTCGGAATGCCATAGAAACGGGAGTAGCGAATTCGCTGATGAAATTTATGGGAGCCAGCAGTGCAACCGGCTCGGCAAATCCCTTTAAATAATTTATAGGACCGCACTTGAGCTTATAATAAGTGATAAGAATGAATACAAGCACTGCCCAACCACCCACAATATTAATGTCTGATGTGGGCGGAAACAGACCGAATAGACTTAAAAGACTTGAAAGAGCGGAAAGAGCAAGAATTCCGATAATAAACGACGAAAAGTCCTTGAAATATTCGCCCATATTATCTATTACCAATGAATCTACCTTCTCAACAATCATTTCAGCGAAATGCTGTCTCTTTAAATTGATTTTTTCGGTCATTCCGTGGGTTATAAAAAGACAGAAGAACGTAATTACCATCAGTACAATCGCTGAGTTTACCTGAGACTCGGTTACAGGAAAATCCTGAACAGGCATTGGAACTATAAAATAAATTCTCGCTCCCGTTACAGTAATTCCCTCAGATACAGGCTTAGTTAATACCTGAAGAATCAAGCCGAAAATTATGGGAAGAATCATCATTGCAATATAGAAAATATCCACTATTTTAAATTTGAGGGTTTCTCTACTCAATTCATATCACTCTCCCCTGTTTTTTTAACTGAAATTGCTCTAAAGGTAACCGCAATACGCGGAAATAAATATGGAATAATAACTGCTAAAAGATTGAATATGGAAATAATATACCCAATAACTGCAATAACAAACATAAGCAATGTGCGAAGCATCTGAGAAATCTTCATTCGGTTTTTTGCTTCCTTTACCTCAAGACCTAATGCAGACTGCACTGTCAGACCCATAAGAAAGAAATTTCCCACTGCACAAACTCCGCCAAGCAGATTGCCCAGCAACACAGTATAATTCCATTTACCAATTATAAGAAACACAGATTGCATAAGAACGCTTAAAACAAGTGTAACCAGTGCAACAAATCTTGTTTCTTTTAGAACAGTTGAATCTATCTTTTTCAAAACAACCATATCCTTATAATTTTGTTTTAAAACCATCAATTTTTATGGAAAAGGTATTAACTTTACACCATTTAAATCTATGATTATCTTATAACAATATTAACATATAGTATACCATGATTTGGCGATTTCTTCAATAGTCTGTAAGGAAAAAGTAATAATTTATTTTTTAACAAACAAGTCCTAAACAATTTTAAAAATAATATTATAGATGCCTATTCTGGAAATAAAAAAAGGCAGTATAGCAATACGCCATACTGCCTCTTTATTAAACTCAAAATTACTTAAGTTCGATAGTTGCGCCAGCCTCTTCAAGCTTAGCCTTGATAGCCTCAGCATCTTCCTTAGAAGCAGCCTCTTTGAGGGTCTTGGGAGCGCCATCAACGAGAGCCTTAGCCTCAGCAAGTCCGAGACCGGTGATCTCACGAACAGCCTTGATAACCTGAATCTTGTTAGCACCAGCGTTAGCGAGTACTACGTCGAACTCGGTCTTCTCTTCAGCAGCAGCAGCGCCGCCGGCAGCAGGAGCAGCAACAGCAACAGCTGCAGCAGCAGATACGCCGAACTCTTCTTCTACAGCTTTAACAAGCTCAGAAAGCTCGAGAACGGTAAGGACTTTTAATTCTTCAATAATAGCAGTAATTTTTTCGGATGCCATTTTAATTTCCTCCAATTTGTGTTTAATATAGTTTTAATTTTTTAAAATTTAATATAGTATGCTGAATTATTCAGCAGCGGCTTCACCTTCGCCGTCTTTGTCAACGATAGCCTGTACGGCACGTGCAAATGCAGCCATAGGAGCCTGGAAAGCGCTGAGAACTGTAGCGAGAAGAACTTCTCTGCTGGGCAGTTTTGCAAGGCTTTCAATCATTGCGGTGTCGATAACCTTGCCGTCGAGATAACCTGACTTAACCTTAAAGGACTCGTGGGTCTCTGCGAACTTGCAAAGGATACGTGCAGCGCAAACATGGTCGTCTTTAGAGATTGCAAGAGCGGTAGTTCCTTCAAGAACTTCTTTCATACCCTCAAGGTCGGTGCCTTCGATAGCACGAGCGAGAAGAGTATTCTTAACTACGAAATAATCAACGCCGGCCTCACGAAGCTCCTTACGAAGAGCAGTATCATCTGCAACAGAAGTACCGGTGTAGTCAACAACAACACCTGCAACGGAATTCTGAAGTTTTTCAGCAACAGAAGCAACTATAGCTTTCTTTTCCTCTAAAACTTTTGCATTAGGCATTAATTTCACCTCCGTAAAAAAAGTATAAAAAGGTCTGTTCCCTGAGACGAGGAACAGACCAAAACATTAAAACAAAATAATAATGTTCAGCTTACCTCGGTAGGCGGCAATGCTTACTCCGAAAACGGAACCTACTGTCTCAAGTAATGCAACAAAAGTATTATACACACTATGTGTATATTTGTCAATACTTTTTTAAAAGTTATCAGTTACCAAACTTAGCAACGTTGAGCTTTATGCCGGGGCCCATAGTAGTAGCAAGTACACAGGACTTAACATACTGACCTTTAGCAGCCTCAGGCTTAGCCTTAATGATTGCACCCATAAGAGCATCGAAGTTTTCCTGGAGCTTTTCTGCACCGAAGGAAACCTTACCGATGGGGCAGTGAATGATGTTGGTCTTATCAAGACGGTACTCAATTTTACCTGCCTTAGCTTCGGTTACAGCCTTAGCTACGTCAGGAGTAACGGTACCTGCCTTAGGAGAAGGCATCAATCCACGGGGACCGAGAACCTTACCAAGACGACCTACAAGACCCATCATATCGGGTGTTGCAATAACAACGTCGAAATCGAGCCAGTTTTCATTCTGGATTTTAGCAACCATATCTTCTGCACCAACAAAGTCAGCACCTGCAGCTAAAGCAGCATCTGCCTTGTCGCCCTTAGCAAGAACAAGAGCGCGTACAGTCTTACCGGTACCGTTCGGAAGAACGACAGCACCGCGAACCTGCTGATCAGCGTGACGAGAGTCAACACCGAGACGTACGTGGATTTCTACTGTTTCATCAAATTTTGCAGCAGCAGTCTTTACAACTACAGCTACTGCTTCTTCAGCGTCATAAAGCTTACCGGGTTCGATAAGCTGTGCGCTGGCTAAATATTTTTTACCGTGTTTCACTTTATTTTACCTCCCAATAAGTGGTTAAATCGGAAATTTCCTCCCACGAGAGAGAATCAATCGACTACTTCTACGCCCATGCTGCGTGCAGTACCTGCGATCATACTCATAGCAGATTCAATACTTGCGGCATTAAGGTCGGGCATTTTGGTTTCTGCGATTTTCTTAATCTGCTCGCTGGTTATCTTGGCAACCTTGGTTTTGTTAGGTGTGCCGGATGCGGATTCAATACCGCAAGCCTTCTTAATAAGAACAGCGGCAGGAGGAGTTTTTGTAATGAAGCTGAAAGAATGGTCTGCGTAAACAGTGATTACAACAGGGATAATAAGACCCATATCATTCTTTGTGCGCTCGTTGAACTCCTTGGTGAAAGCCATGATGTTTACACCGTGCTGACCCAGAGCAGGACCTACCGGGGGAGCCGGTGTTGCTTTACCTGCGGGGATCTGCAATTTAATGTAGCCTATAATTTTTTGAGCCATTGTTTGCACCTCCAAAATTGTGGTAACAGTGTTATTTTACACTTGGCGGAGCACCTTATATGAATTTATGCTCCTCCCACTTCTGGCGCCGTAAGACGCCGGCGGCGAGACAGCCGCATAATAAACGGTTTTACCGTATTATTACCTGTTTTAGTCAGCCGGAACAATCTGATCCAGCTCAAGCTCGGCAAGTGTTTCTCTGCCGAACGCGTCAATACCTACGCTAACGCTGTTATCTGCGACATTAATTTCTTTAACAACGCCTGCGAAGTCTTTAAGAGGTCCGCTGACAATAACAACGCGGTCACCCACATTGTATCCAACCTCTACGCTGTGCTTTTCAACGCCGAGGCAAGCAACCTCCTCATCAGTAAGAGGAACGGGCTTGGATTCGGGACCTACAAAACCGGTACAGCCGTGAATATTACGGACAACATACCAGGAATCGTTAGTAACGATCATTTTAATAAGAACATATCCGGGGAATATTTTGCGTTCTACCTCGCGGGTCTTATCTTCCTTTACCTCTGTTACCTTTTCGGTAGGGATTTTAATATCCACGATAAGGTCCTGCATCTTACGGTTTTCAACCATAGTTGCAAGGTCAGTAGCAACCTTATTCTCATAGCCGGACATAGTCTGTATTACATACCATTTTGCTTGAGATTCAGACATACTGGTTCTCCTTATTTCCAAATACTTTCAAGTAAGTTACCGAGACCAAAGTCAACCAACCAGATAATTGCACCGATTACAATAAACATAACCAGTACTATACCGGTGTTTTTAAGAACCTCTTTAATGCCGGGCCATACAATCTTTTTGCACTCGCTCTTATAGTCCTTGAAGAAATAAACAATCTTCTTAATGATGGATTTCTTAGCACCCTTTGATGCAAGAACCTCAATACGGTCATTAATAAGAATGTAAGCAACGCTTGTGATTAAAGCGGCAAACATTACTAAAGAAATTATAAGCACAAAAGGAGAATACTCAAGACCTGTAACATTAAAGGGACGAGTATCAACAAACTTCCAAGGATTGCTAAGGGCAATAACAAGCATATAAACAGCTACAGCAGCATAGTCGGCTGCAACTAAGAATTTGAGCACCTTAGACTTGGAGAAGAAAGTGAATATGGACATAGCCACGCCCAGAACGGCAAGAATGAAGCAGAAAAGAACATCTGCGCTCTTGGCGATATTTGTTCCTTCAAAAACCTCGGAGCCGAATGCAATTTGAAGACCGCTGGCAGAAAACTCTCCAGCGTTGAAAACGGCGAAGTTAAAGAAGAAGAAAACCAAAGCAGCGACACCGAAAAGTGTAGCTAAAATCTGACAAGCCTTATTGACAACTTTAATCATATTCAGCTCTCCTTATTTGGTTTCCTTATGAACGGTGTGCTTTCTGCAGAACTTGCAATACTTGTTCATTTCAACTCTGTCCGGATCATTTTTCTTGTTTTTCATTGTCTTGTAGTTGCGCTGCTTGCACTCAGTACAAGCAAGTGTGATTTTAACTCTCATAACGGCACCTCCCGCTTTACGGAAATATTTTTTTGCTGCGAGAATTCGCAGTAAACGCCTCCCTCGGTTCGGTCTTTCACTCACGGTCCTTCCGCGTTATGTCGCCATACGAAAGGAAAGCACTCCGAAGCATAAAAACCTTGACAGAACAGAGTCCAAACAAAAAAAAAGACTCTTCAGAGGTACATCGATTATAACACAAAAGATACACTCGGTCAAGCCTTTTTTTCGATATTTATAATTTTTTAGAAATATATTACACTACGGTTCTCTTTAAGGGCGCAAAAAAGCAGATAATCGCTCCCCTTTTTCGCCCCTGCATCAATAAGAGCCGCTTCACTTGTGCGCAGTGCCAAAGTGGGAAGATTGTTGTTTTCGCTAAGATGCCCCAGAATAAATCTTGTAGTGCCGCTTTTAAGCAGAGAAGTCAGCTCCGAAGCGGCGGCAGCGTTTGAAAGATGTCCTTTTTCGCCTGCTATACGAATTTTCAGTTCTGCTGGGTAAGGTCCGTTCTGAAGCATTTTAAGGTCGTGATTTGATTCAAGAAGCACCGCATTACTGCCTGAAATTACTTCTCTCACCGAAGAGGTCACCACACCCAAATCGGTACAGACAGAGGCAACACAGTCCTGTCCCAGTTCTATTCTGTAACCGCTTGAACCGTCACAGTCGTGCATTGTTTCAAAACGAATTATCCTGCCGACATCATTCTCATATACACCTTGATCCAAGGCAATCTGCACAGTATCCTCTGGCAGTATATTCATATTTGTCAATGTATTTAATGTAAGAGAAGAGGCAACAACGGGAACCTTCAGCTTTTTAACAATTGCTTTAAGCCCTCTGATATGGTCACCGTGTTCATGGGTTATAAGTATTGCGCGTATCTTTTCGGGGTTCTCGCCGATTTCGGCAAGGGCATTAAGCGTAGCTGCGGCAGAAGCACCTGCATCAATAAGCAGAGCACTGTCCTTTGAAGCGACGTATGTACAGTTAGCCTTACTTCCGCTGAACAGCGGACATATTTTTGCCATTTTCTCACCTCTTTACATATATAATATAAAGGGAGGAAAAACCTCCCTTTTAATTTATTCCGAAACTCTGCGGATATTTCCGCCAAGTGCTGTAAATTTCTTCACAAGGTCCTCATAGCCGCGGTCAATATATTCAATATTCTGCACCACAGTTTTACCCGGAGCCATAAGTCCCGCAATTACCATTGCGGCGCCTGCTCTCAAATCCGTGGCATTCACCACAGCAGGAACAAGGGAATCCTTACCGTTTATAATTGCGCGCTTGCCCTCCACACGAATGTCCGCGCCCATCTTTTTAAGCTCGTCCACATAGCGGAAGCGGTTGTCCCACACACCCTCAATAACGGTGCTCTCACCCTCTGCAACGCTAAGCAATGTTGCCATCTGCGGCTGCATATCGGTGGGGAAACCGGGGTGCGGCATGGTTTTAACCTGACAGCGGCGGGGCTTTCTCTCCATTTTCACCCTCACTGCCTCGTCAAACTGCTCCACCTTAGCGCCTGCTTCTATAAGCTTTGCAACAATAGATTCAAGGTGCTTGGGGGTAACGTTGGTAATGGTCACATCCCCCATGGTAGCGGCGGCGGCAACAAGATACGTGCCTGCTTCTATCTGGTCTGGGATAATGCTGTAGCTTACACCTCTGAGTTTTTCAACACCGCGGATTTTAATAACATTAGTTCCGGCACCCATAATATTTGCGCCCATGGAATTAAGAAAGTTGGCAAGGTCAACTATATGAGGTTCTCTTGCGGCATTTTCAATAACAGTCATACCCTTGGCTTTTACGGCGGCAAGCATTATATTAATGGTTGCTCCCACAGTAACCATATCAAGGTAAATATAATTTCCCTGAAGTTCCTTTGCGTTGCAGACAACCATATCATTTTCGCAAACGACCTTTGCACCCATAGCCTCAAAGCCTTTAATATGCTGGTCAATGGGTCGCACACCGAAGTCACAGCCACCGGGAGGAGCAACCTTGGCTTTTCTGAATCTGCCAAGGAGTGCGCCCAGAAAATAACTGGAAGCGCGCATACCGCTGCTCATATCTTTGGTTACTATATGTGAATTAACTCCTGTGGGGTCGATTTTTGCAGTATTTGCATCTATCATTTCCACTGCGGCGCCAAGCTTCGTCATACTTTTAAGTATCAGACTGACATCGGAAATGTCGGGGAGATTTTCAATAAGGCAAGGCTCATCAGCCAATAAAACGGCAGGAAGAATCGCAACGGCTGCGTTTTTCGCACCGCTGATATGTACTTCACCGTTTAAAGGTTTGCCGCCTTCTATCACATATTTTTCCACTTGCTTCTCTCCGTTTATTCTTCAAATGAGAACTCTCTAATCATAAAGCCATTATACACCTCTAATACTCCTTTGTCAAATTATATTTGCCCATTTCTCACAGAATATATTATATATTGTGTCAAAATTCGACTTTTTTCATAGATTTAGTATTGCTCTCATTTTTTATTATTTCCTCAAATTATATTTTAAGGCTTGCCTATTCTTGCTTTTTTAAATAAAATGTGGTAAAATGTATATAAAAATTAAAAAAACGGAGGGCGATTATGCATTTACAGGAATCAGGCGAAATGTATCTCGAGTGTATTTATGTTCTGTCCAAAAAAAGCAATACCGTCCGTTCAATTGATGTAGTTGAATATATGGGATTTTCAAAGCCGAGTGTCAGCCGCGCGGTTGGACTTTTAAAAAAAGGCGGCTTCCTTATAATGGATAAAGACGGCTATCTGACTTTAACCGATGAAGGAAAAGAGGTTGCCGAAAAAATCTATGAGCGTCACACTCTTCTGACCGACTTTCTCATAAAGCTTGGAGTTGACAAAGAAACTGCGTCGGAGGATGCCTGCAAAATGGAGCACGATATAAGTGATTCCACTATAAACGCCATTAAAAAATTCGTAAACAACTAATCAAAAGAAGAAATTTTTTATCGCGTATAAAATTTCTTCTTTCTTTTTTGTCAAAAAGGTTGACTTTTGTTTTTTATTGTGTTATAACGACCTCGAAGCAGGTGCTTTCTGCTTTTAAAAGTCCGTTTTAAAATATCAACATCCCTCTTTTCCCCCTATATTGGAGCGTGATTTGTATGAGTAAAAAAGCAAACAAATCGAAGAAAATTTTAAACAGTGCAGAAATTCTTAAACGAGAACAACAGTTTATTGATTGTTACCGCAAACATAACGGCAAGGGTCTTCGTATCCTTTTAGGCCTTTATAAGGGCGACTACAAAAACCTGTTTTTTTCATCTTTGTTTTTTATAATTAAATCTACTCCTGAGTGGGTGTTACCTCTTGTTACTGCCGATGTAATCAATGTGATAATAGAAAAACCGGACAATTTTGTTTTTCGTCTTGTAATTGACTTTATTATTGCTGCAATTATCCTGCTTCAGAATATTCCCACACATATGCTGCATTCCCATTTTTTCAGCAAGGCAAAACGCAGAGTGGAAGCAGGGCTGAGAGGAGCTATGGTAAGAAAGCTTCAGCAGTTATCTATTGGTTTTCACAAAGAAATGCCAACAGGAAAAATTCAGTCCAAAGTGATGCGGGATGTAGAAAATGTTGAGGCACTGTCTTCCCAAATTTTCACCGTAGTTATGCGAATCGTTTCCAATATGGCAATAACTCTGACAGTGGTTATTACAAAAAGTATTCCCGTATTTTTGATGTTCCTTGTGTGTATCCCTTTCTTTGCTTTTCTTATATCAAAATTCAAAAAGCCTCTTAAAAGCAGAAATTCGGAATTCAGAAAAACCATTGAAAACACATCTTCCAGTGTTATTGATATGATAGAATTAGTGCCGGTGACACGCGCTCACGCTCTGGAAGAAACCGAAATTAAAAAAATCACCGAAGAAGTCACAGATGCCGCCCATAAAGGTTATAGACTTGACTTTATTCAAAGTCTTTTTGGCTCGGTAATATGGGTGTTTATGTCTTTAGCGCAGGTTGTCTGTCTCTTTTTCACAAGCCTCCTTGCTATTAGAGGAAATATCCAGAATATAGGCGATATAACTCTTTATCAGACCTACTTCACTACCCTTTTAGGTCATGTAAACGGAATTATAGCAATAATGCCTATTCTAGCAAAGGGATTGGAAGCAGTTAATTCTATTGGAGAAATACTTTGTGCTGGAGATATAGAGGATAACACCGGCAAAGAAAAACTCAAAAAGCTGGAAGGTAACTTTGAGTTTAACAATGTTTTCTTTAATTATGAAAAAGATTCTCATGTTCTTGAAGGCATCGATTTAAAGATAAACAAAGGTGAAACCATTGCTCTTGTAGGAGAATCGGGCTCAGGCAAAAGTACAATCATTAATCTTGTAACCGGCTTTTACAAACCAACTTCAGGAGAAATTCTTGTTGACGGTAAAAATATAGAAGAAATAGATTTACACAGCTACAGAAAATTTTTGTCGGTTGTTCCTCAGAAAACAATTTTATTTTCAGGAACAGTGAAAGAAAATATAACCTACGGTAACCCGAATATTTCCAAGAAGCGCCTTGACGAGGTTATTGAGGCGTCCCAGTTAAAAAGCGTAATTGAGAAATTACCAAAGGGTTTAGATACAAGCATAGGTGAGCACGGTGACAAGCTCTCAGGCGGACAACGGCAAAGACTCGCAATTGCAAGAGCAATTATCCGTGACCCAAAAGTGATAATTTTCGATGAAGCCACCAGTGCATTGGATAGTGCTTCGGAATTGGAAATTCAAAAGGCTATTGAACATTTAACAAAGGAACGCACCACCTTTATTGTTGCGCACAGACTTTCCACCATTCGCAACGCCGATAAAATTGCTGTTATAAAGGATGGCAGATGTGTAGAATTCGGCACCTATTACGAACTTATGGAAAGAAAAGGCGAATTCTTTAATCTGAAATCGTTACAAACATAAAATCAGCTCCGTGATATTCTCACGGAGCTTTTCTTATTCATTTATCATTTTAACCTTAACTGTTTTTCCGAGTTGCTCTGCATACTTTATCATGGCGCGCGTTCCCCTGCTCTGTCCGTCCCAGAAGCAAATAACCAAATCGGAAACCTCTGCCATTTTCTTATTTCTTATAGGGCCTGCGCTTCGCCCGTATAAATCCCACTGCGCCGGATAACGCTCTATTTCAAAGCCGTGTTCCTTGGCATATTGTTCCCCAAGCATATCCGCGCCTCGACAAGCGCCGGACACAAAAATAAATGTGTTGTTTTCACTTATCTCGCTTAAACATTCTTCGATATATTCTTTCGCTAAGCTGTAATCGCAAAAATCCCTACAGCCCGCAACAACTATTCTCTTTACCATAAACACACCTCGATGTATATAATACCACAAGAACTTATGATTTTAAAGAAAAATTTACAACACATAAAAGAGAGTGATTTTCGCATTTTTTCAGTTGTATAATAATGTGGGTTGTTACCTTTCAATATAAGAACTTTCTTCTCTGTATATCTTTTTAATTCTGACAGGTTTGTTACATTCTTTTGCGAATTCAATCATTGACCTTGTGCCTCTGCTTTTGCCGTCCCAAAAACAGATTACATAGTCGCACACCTCTGCCATTTTTCTGTTTCGCATAGGCCCTGCCCCTTTGCCGTATTTTCCCCAATTGGCAGGATATTTTTCCACTTTAAAGCCGTTTTCTCTTTCATACCGCTCTCCAATAGCATCAGCACCGCTTGCACACCCCGAAACAATAATAACATCATTTCCCCGTCTTATATTAGACAGACAAAAATCAATATAAATCTTTGCCTCATCATAATTATAATAATCTCTGCACCCTGCAATAACTACTCTCTTAATCAAAATAACCATCCTTAATATGGGGATTATATACCCTTAATATTTAGGATTATAACCCCCATAATAATATTTGTCAAGGGGGTTATTTTATGATAGTTTTTAATAAATTATGGCTCACAATGAAGCAAAAAGGTTTTACAACCTATAAATTAAGAGAAAAATGCGGAATTGACAGTAAAACAATCAGACGTCTTAAAGCCAATGAAAATATTGAAACAAAAACGATTGATAAAATCTGTACCGCATTGAATTGCAAAATAGAAGATATTGCAGAATTTATAAATAATGAAGATAATTAAAGATAATCGCAGATTATTTGTTAAGTGCTTCAACATCTCATTTACATTGACAAAACCGCCTGAATCACTCTAAATTCAGGCGGTTTTAATTAATACCTATTAAATTCCGGCTAGTTTTAGTTTTAGCGATGCAAGGTCAGTAGTGTTAACCTCGCCGTCACCGTTAAGGTCTGCACCTAATTTGCCTGTGTCTGACAATTCTCCAACTCCAGCAAGGAACAGCTTTAGCATTGCAAGGTCGGTGGTATCAACCTTACCGTCACAGTTAACGTCACCTACGGTTTCATAACTGTCGGCAGTATCTACAAGACCCTTCTGACCAACGCTGCCGCCTGCAAGATAACCGTTAGAAGCGCCGTTTTCTGCATCACTTGTTACCCAGAAGGAATATAGTTCGCCTTCCTCTACCGTAAAGCGGATTTTAACCGTTTTGCCCGAAAGAGAAGAAAGGTCTTTATTAAAGGAGAGCATTGCCTTGGTGGTATCACCCTTAACTGATACACAGTCGTTTATGGAATAGCCGTCGATTACCTTGCCGTTTTCGTCAAGTATTTCGGCTTTAACGCTTTTTGCGTTAGCATTAACAAAAAGGTATTTACCGTCAAAGGTAACTTTTTCGGTAGTAAGTGTGCCTTTTGTATCGGTTCCCATAGAAGCAAATCCGTCTCGGCGCAGGGTTGCAAGGCCTGTGGATGCGTTACAGTACATTCCGTTGGACGCCGAATCGTACGAAGCTCCTGCTTTGGACTCGTCGCCTTCAAAAGCGGTATAATAGAACCAAAGTTCATCATCGTTTACCATACAGATAGCGGCATTGGAATGGAGGTAGCCTCTTTCCCAACTTCCCTTCTGCTGGGTAGCGCCTATAAATGCTGTTCTGTCCTCACTTCGTGACCAATGGAATCCGTCACGGGAAAAGCCCATATGAAGCTCGGTGATTTTGGGGTAGCCTCCCTCTGAGCAAACATCATTTTCGGGGCCTAAAAAGATAGTGAAGGCGCCAAGCATAACCGATTCGTATGCAACAGCATCAAGGTTATATAGAACAGGAGTATTTTTTATTGTTGGGTCGGGTATATCAAGGCTATCCGCTCTTGCCCATTTTACGGTATTTTCAAGATTTACTCCCTTAATAAGGTCATCGCATTCGCTGTAAGAACGAGCTCTTCCGCTCCAGAAGCTACGAATACTGTATACCCATTTATTTCTAAAGGGATTATAGAAAATAGTAGATCTGTCACCGGTAGAAGCAACCGAAGTGGGAGCACCCCAATGAATACCGTCAGCAGAGGTATAAACCTCACCGCCCACAGGTCTGCTCCAAAGGAACATTTTATATTTCTTTGTGGGGTCATTGGTATAAGGGTCCATTATAACCGCCGCGCTGTCACGCTGTGCGTTTCTTAAAGGAATAACTAAATTTGTTCCGGACTGTACGTCATATTCAGCGCGTTCCCAGTTAATACCATCTTTAGAGGTAGCAAGTGCAGTACCGTCGAACCAGCCTGCGCAATACCACATTTTAAAGAGCTTATCGGTGCCGTCGTACCATACGCCACCACTAAAGGGCGCAGCCATAGGAGCAAAGCTTGTACTGTTGCTTCTCTTTCTTCCAAGTTCCTGTGCGGTTTCAGGCTTCATAACAGGGTTGCCGTCATATTTTTCAGCCTTGTGCCAGCTTCTATTAAGGGAGGTTTCTTCAATTAAGAAATCATCAACAAAAAGCTGACGGCCGGTATTAATATTTATAACCTCCGGCTTACTGTCCAAATAGGGAACAGGCATTTCGCCGGTACCGTATTTATCTATATTAGTGGGAGGCCAGCTTTCGGGAAGTGTTATTCCGTTATAAAGCACCTCACCCGAATTATTTCCCCAGTTTTCAATATAATCCAAACTCATAATTTTTAAATCATCTCCCACAATAATCGCCCATTTCCCAATACTATAAACTTCTCCGGGTAAAGCCTGTTTACAATATATATGTACAAAATTTGCATTCCAGCTTCCAAAGGTTTGGAAATCAAGTCCTTCTATTCTTGTAAAGCCGTAGTTTCTTAAGGTTGCCTCTTGCGGAGCGGCACCGCTTACGGTTTCATCGGGAGTAAGCGCATATATAAGCCCACCTTCTGCTACCTCGTAAGTACCTCCTGCAATAGAACCATAATTAAACTTCATACCTTTAAAGAAGTCGGGCATTTTATCTTCCCATTTATAGTCACGGTCACTGAAAACACCTTCACCAACCGCCATGGTTCTCACTTCGGCGTTATTGTCTTTTATCAGTTTAACTTGAGGATATTTTGCCGCTTTGTCCGAAATTTTAACGTCGGAAATAACACCTGAAAACGCAGAGGTTGCAGCATTGGGGTCATTTCCTATACCGATAGGAGCATCGGTAGAAGCGGCTCTTCCGCCGGTAATTACCGTTGTAGATACAAGCACACCGTCAAAATAAAGCTGCATTACGTTGCTTTTTACCGTAGCAATGGCGGTATGCCAATTATTAAGGGTTACTTCGGGGCCGTAGCACCAAGCCCATTCATCCTTTCCGTCACGGGTAATAAAGGTTATGGTATGGTCCTTGCCCTGAATATAAAGTTGAAATTCCCTTTTGCTTTCAGAGATGTTGCGTTTTTCAACCAACATCATATCCTTGTACGCCGTATAGGTAGGCTCAGTATCGGTTTTAAAGGTTACAGAAATCGAAAAGTCATCGGAAAAGTCCATATTATTTGGAGACGGAATATACATTCCGTTTTCCTTTCCGCTAAAGCCGCCTACAGCATAGCCACTATCATTAGTGCCTTTTTCCCCGTTAAGTGTGCCGTAAACAGTAGCATTAATGCCGTTGCCGGAAACGTCCTTGCCAAAATTACCGTTGTCCGACATATCCAAATGAATATCGGGCGTAACGGTAGGCGCAAAATAATTATATGATTCGGTTTCGGCGTATGTGTTATTTCTTACCGCACCGAAAACGGCGCAAACAATAACACAGGTTAAAACTATTGGAATTATTCTCCGAAAAAACGATTTGCTTTTCATCTATAACTCTCTTTCTTTTACTACCTATATTGTACAAATTTAAGGCTATGTAAAACCATACATTTTTTTGTAACAGTTGCAAATTTCTATTTTATTTTTTTGTATTTTAAAAAAATATAACACAGGCAGTTAAAAAGGTGATATAATACAAAAGAGGGAGGTGCTGCTATGAAGTTTGCCGATATTCCAAAGCTTACTATGAAAGGGCTTGGTATAAAAGAAACAACGTTATCGGTTGGAAAGTGGAAAATTCAACCGTCGCCCCATTGGTCGCTTCACTGGCACGATTACTGCACCATAGACGTTATTACTTTCGGCAACGCCATTCATTACACCACCCTTGGCAATAGGGAAATTAAAAAAGGCTATATGCACCTTGTTATGCCCAGCGATATTCATTATATCGGCTCCCTTGAAGGCTGTGATATTGTATCAATACGCTTTTCCCCTTCTCTTATAACCGAAAACGTTAAAGCTCTTTTAAATGCGCAGAGTAAATCTATTCAGCTTGACGAAAAAAGCTTCACCGCTGTTATGGGAATTATAACGGCTATGGAAAGTTATAAGGACGATACGCTTCTGCTTCTCAATTTACTGGAATCACTTCTTCTTATCCTTCAAAACAACCTTAAGAAAAGTGAAAAGCCGTTACACGATAATATGCTTAAGGTAATGAATTTTCTCGACCTAAACTTCAGGGAAGACCCGTCTTTAGAAAAAACGGCGGCGGTAGGCTCCTATAATCCCAGTTATTTTTCTTCGCTTTTTAAAAAATCCACCGGCTACACCTATACCGAATATTTAAACGCTAAAAAAATAGGCTACGCTTGTGCAATTATGAATAATAAAAAGCTGTCTTTAACCGATATCGCACTATCCTCCGGCTTTGTATCCCTTGCCGCCTTTAACCGCACCTTTAAATCGGTTATGGGCACATCTCCAAAGGAATACCGATTAAAACTGTATAACTAACAAAAAGATGACTTGGAATTTCTTCCAAGTCATTTTTACTTTAAGAATGATTACAATGTAATTTTAAAGGACTGAACGGTGGGGGTTACTTCCCTTCCCGCTTGGTCAAATCTGTCGTTTCCTGTGTCCTCGCGCTTAACACCCATAAACATTGTGGTTTCCATACCTTCACAGGTAACGGTAGTGCCTTCTACAGTTATTACTGCGTGAATAGGAGCATCGTAGGATACGCAGTTTTTAAGACCGTAATATTTTTCCATAAGTTCTGCAGGGTAACAGTTATGGGGCTTTGCCACCCATTCATAGTTGGTGGAATTCATATCGAAATAAATAATACCGTCAAGAATACGAACAAAATCACGGTGATGGTGACCGTTAATTACCATAAGAACGCTGTTAGGCTTTTTAGCGTTAGCGTCGTTGAAAATTTTGCGTATTTCCATCATATTTTTCACTCCGTATGACTCGCGTTCAAAACTTTCGTGTGCAATAACAATACAAGGGCCGGGTGCAGTAGCAATAGCTTCCTTTAACCATTCAATCTGCTCCGCGGAACCCAATCGCAAGTTTTTAAGTTTTCGTATTGGTTACCCATACTATAATGAACGTACTTTCCGTCTTTCTCGAAATAGTTGGGATCCATAACGATTATACGGTAACCGCCGTTGTCAAAATAGTCCTGTGGGTTGTTACCTGCACCGATAAGTCCCATCATCTCAACGCACGAAAATGGTCGTTTGAATTGACCCTTTCCAACACAGCCCGAAAGCCTTATGGTTTGTTCTTATTTTTGAACAAATATGTCGCACAGCCTCTGTCATGTTTATACTGCTCTTCATCATTAAGGGAAGCCAACAAATTATCTATGGTCCTTATTCTTGAACGATTTGTCATAGGGGAAGCAGAAAGGATATCCCTCTCTTGAAGAAGTTTTCTCCTTGTTTCTGTATAATCGCTATAATTTCTTTTTGTTTCTGTATAGTCATTGCATTTTTCCTTTTGGGAGAGATTTTCTTTACATCTTTTTTCTACAGCCTTTTTATGTGAACGAACAGCTTTACTGATAATTTCCTTCTTCAGTTCTTCATCCATAGAAATCTGATAAGTAAAAATATAATCTTCACGATTGGTTTTATGTGTTATGAAATTAAAGCCATCAGAAAAAGTTACCGTAGTTTTATATTTCATGCCATTTTTTACATATTGTACTTTTTCTGAATAAACATCTGTAATTTTTGCATTTAAGTCTGGTTCGGAATCCTCATCCCATTCGGTATGGTCAAATAAGCTATAAATAGCTCTACCAAATACTGCAAAAAACAACAAAAATAAAAGAAAAAGTCCGAAAGCCATAATTTTTCATCCTTTACTTCATTTTGTAATTTATTTATAGTTATCTCAACAAAAATATATTTCAATACGCTTATTTTTTAAATTTTATAATATATGTAAACAAATTTTTGACTTCTAAAATTTAAAAAGCAGACTAAACTCCACCTTATCAATCTATAAAATCCTCGCATAAAACTTGGACACATCATAGGGCAAAACCCTAAAATGATGTGTCCAACTGTTATTTGTTCAATTTTTTCGAATGGGTTAATTTACAAGAGTGTCAAAACCCTTATAAAACCTTATTTGTTCAGTGCTTCGTTAACTGCAACTGCGCAAGCAACAGTCATACCAACCATGGGGTTATTACCTGCACCGATAAGTCCCATCATCTCAACGTGAGCAGGAACGGAACTTGATCCTGCGAACTGAGCATCAGAGTGCATACGGCCCATGGTATCGGTCATACCGTAGGAAGCGGGGCCTGCAGCCATATTATCGGGATGGAGAGTTCTACCTGTACCGCCGCCGCTTGCAACGGAGAAGTACTTCCTGCCCTGTTCGATGCATTCTTTCTTATAGGTACCAGCCACTGGGTGCTGGAAGCGGGTGGGGTTAGTGGAGTTACCGGTGATGGAAACATCAACACCCTCAAGATGCATAATTGCAACACCTTCACGAACATCATCAGCGCCGTAGCAACGAACCTTAGAACGCTCGCCGTCAGAGTAAGCGATTTCTTCAACTACGTTTACCTTACCGGTGTAGTAGTCAAACTTAGTCTGAACATAGGTAAAGCCGTTAATACGGGAAATGATTTTAGCAGCGTCCTTACCGAGACCGTTAAGGATAACACGAAGGGGTTCTTTTCTTGCTTTGTTAGCGCTTCTTGCAAGACCGATTGCGCCCTCAGCAGCAGCGAAGGACTCGTGGCCTGCCAAAAATGCGAAGCACTTGGTTTCGTCTCTGAGGAGCATTGCGCCCAGATTTCCGTGGCCGAGACCAACCTTACGGTCGTCAGCAACAGAGCCGGGGATACAGAAGGACTGAAGACCGAGACCGATTTTCTCAGCAGCCTCAGCAGCGCTTGCAGCCTTATCCTTAATAGCGATTGCACAGCCTACAACATAAGCCCAGGCAGCGTTTTCGAAGCAGATAGGCTGAATACCCTTTACGATACCGTAAGCATCAACACCTGCATCATCGCAAATTTTCTTAGCTTCTTCAATAGAAGCAATGCCGTGTTTATTGAGCTCTGCATTGATTTGGTCAATACGTCTCTCATAACTTTCAAATAATGCCATATGTCATTGCCTCCTTAATTATTCTTCACGGGGGTCGATGAGTCTTGCAGCATCATCAACACGTCCGTACTGGCCGCTTGCTTTTTCTAAAGCTTCATTAGCGTCCATACCCTTTTTAATCATATCCATCATCTTACCGAGATGAACAAACTTGTAACCTGTAATCTGGTCGTCCTTGTCAACGGCAATCTTAGTGATATAGCCTTCAGCAAGTTCAAGGTAGCGGGGGGCCTTAGTCTTGGTAGCGTATGTAGTACCAACCTGAGAACGAAGACCCTTACCGAGGTCCTCAAGACCTGCACCGATGGGAAGACCGTCTTCGGAGAAAGCAGTCTGAGTACGACCGTAAACGATCTGTAAGAACAGCTCTCTCATAGCGGTGTTAATAGCATCGCAAACAAGGTCGGTGTTTAATGCTTCAAGAATAGTTTTGCCAACTAAAATTTCAGAAGCCATAGCTGCAGAGTGGGTCATACCGGAGCAGCCGAGAGTCTCAACGAGAGCCTCTTCAATGATACCCTCTTTAACATTAAGGGTAAGCTTACAGGTACCCTGCTGGGGAGCACCCCAGCCCACACCGTGGGTAAGACCGGAAATGTCCTTTACTTCTTTTACCTGAGTCCACTGGCCTTCCTGCGGAATAGGTGCAGGGCCGTGGTATGCGCCCTTAGCAAGAGGACACATCTTTTCTACTTCATGTGAGTATTTCATAATAGAACTCCTTTCGGTTAATCCGCCTACGGGGCAGATACCCCTAAAACAGGCGCTATGAATTTATTATATCACAAAATATAGAATATGCAATATTTTTGTGCCATAAAAACCCTTAATTTGACAAATATTTAACTTGCAAGATAGATTTTCAGTGCAGCAAGGTCGGTAGTATTGAAAACGCCGTCACCGTTTAAATCCGAGCGGTACAAATCTGCTTTCTCATTTCCGCTGAGTGCAAGCTTCATAATTGCCAGGTCTACCGTATTAATTTCGCCGTCTCCGTTGCAGTCTCCAGGAAGCGCATCGGTCCATACTGCGTAAAGACTGACAGAAGAAGCAAAGGTATAAAAGTTACCTGCTCTGTATTCAACTTCACCGTCTTTCGTTGTAGACCAACCCATAAAGATATATCCGTCCCTTGTGGGAACTTCAGAGGAAATCGTCAGCCTGCCGTTAAAAGCAAGAGAAGCAGAATTCGGTGCACCGCTTCCACCGTTGGCATTGAAACTGACAACTACAGGCTCATAGCGTGCAGGATTAAGACTAATTTCATCCACTAATATAACATTACTGTAGGTATCTCTTATATATACCTTTGTGGTATAATCAGCATCACTACTGCTAAAATCAGAGGTTCTGACCCTTACGGTATAAACGTCATCGGAAATGAGATTTGCAATATGCTCTACAGTGGCACTCTCCACAGTGGTAGAGGTATAAACAGAGCTTATTCCCACATTGTCATAGGCTGAAACAATTAATGTATAACCTGTCTCGTCAATATCTGTAATATCAACAAGCATACCAACAGGGTCTTCATCGTCTGCTATATTAAAGGTGACCTTATATATACTCTGAACAGTAACATCAGTACTTGCAAAAATCTCAAGGGTATGTTCACCGTAGGAAAGATTTTCAGCCGAAAGTGACGCGGTAAAGCCCACATTATTCGATGGGCAAGCTGAATATTTAGACTTGACATCGGTACGCTTTTCAACCGTAAAGGGAGTTTTCGCGCCTCCGTCCACAGAGTAGAAGCAGGGTGCTTCACCCACATTGCTGAATGCCCAGCCGCGCACTGTTATGGTATCGGTTATATCATAGTCTCCACCCGAAACAGGAGCTTCCAGAGCGTGAGTAAAAGCAACATTCTTTCTGTTTTTGCCGTTTAATGTAACATCATCGGCTTTTATGTAACCCTCATAAGACTTACCGCTTTTGGTTATCTTCACCTTTAGCCATTTTATACCACCGTTATAGGTGATACTCATAACATTTACAGTATCACCCTTTTTTGCAGTGCAAAGGGTAGTTGAGCCGCCGGGGGTGGAAAGTACAGGCGAGCTTGAGGCAGAAACAGTATCTTCTTCGGTGGAATTAATATTCACACGCTTATAGTAAATGTATCCTTCAACTCCACTGCTTGCCACACGCACATAAAACCATTTATCCCCGTCGGTGTCATAAGAAGCCTCAAGTATATAAACCCTTGTGTTAGCCGCAACAGAACCTACCACATCGTTCCAGGTGCCGGGAGCGGAACGGAGATTATAAGAAGCATTTGTGTAGTCGTATTGGGGCTCCACCGGAGCTTCATCAATAGTTATAAAATCACTGCGGATGTATCCCTGTATCTGAGCTGAGAATATAATAACCTTATTCCATTCTTCACCTTTGCTGTTTTTGACAGTGGAAAGAATTTCAACCTTAGTGCCGCTGTTGTATTTTCCCAGAGAGTCACTTGAAGAGGTCTCACTGCTTCTAAGGTTAACATCATCGTCATTGATATAAGGTGTCTGGTCGGTAGTGACTATTTTTATAAAGTCACTGCGTATATAACCCTCATCCCCTGTGGAAATAATTTTAACATTATACCACTTTTCTTCTGCGTTATCGGAATTGGCATAAACTCCCAGAAGTTTAATTTTTGTACCCTTGTCAAATTTATCTATCTCATTAAAACTTGTGCCTGCGCCGCTTCTCAGTCTTACATTGTCGCCGTTTATATAATGGGTGGTAGGTGATTCCTCCACCTTATTTATAACTGTAATAAAATCACTGCGGATGTAACCTGTTGCACCACTGCTTAAAATCTCAACCTGATACCAGGTTTCTCCCGCACTGTTAGTAACGGTATCAAGTATTTCAACGCTTGTTCCCGTGTTATAAGAGCCCACCTTTGAATAATCGGTGCCGGGGCCTGAGCGCATATTCACGCTGTCGCCGTTAACATAATCGTAAAGGGGCGAGGTGGAGCCGGAAGAGCCCGAAGAGCCTGAATAAGCAGGTGTTACAAACGCCTGAATGGCATCGGAAGAAACCGAAACACTGTTGTAGCACACCTTATCCCCTGTGCTGTTGCCGTGAACAACCCAGATTTTCTTTGCAGAAGAATCATAAGAGCAAACTATTGCAACATGGGAGCTTTCAGAATATGTGCCGTCTGCATTCTTCTCGGGCCAGTAGTAGCTTCCCGAGTAGCCGTTTGTCATAGGATTATAAAGCACAAGGTCACCCCGTTTTGGAGTGTAATCCTCTTTGTAGTGATAAGTACCGCTGTTTCTGTAGTTATTAGCCTTAGCGGTCTTATGAATAATTGTAGTAGGGATTCCTGCCTCATTGGCGCACCAGGCAATAAACATACCGCACCACTGGGAATATGTAAAGTTACTGCCATACCAAGCGCCGTACTTTGTACCGGTGGTGGTGTTGCCGTAATATCCCACCTGAGTCATAGCAATTCCTATAAGGTCTTCAATGTAACTTCCTGTATTGTTCCAGGTGTTGGGATAATCGGTGCTGTAGGCCTTTGCACGCGGCATAGAGGGCACAAGCAGGGTAACAGACAGAGCCAACACTAATATATATACTGCAATTTTCTTGCAAATTTTCATCGAGATTTCCTTCCCTTTTTAACACTCTTAAAAACTTATTTATACACTCTAAGTATAACACAGGCACATACTCTTGTCAATTTTCAGCGGTGCATTTTAATAAGAAAACCCGACGTCTTACGACGTCGGGGAAAATTACTTGTACATTGGTAACACCCTTATTCATTCAATATTTATAAGTCTCAAATTGTACATTGGTCTCACCATTTAGATTTACAGATAACTTTTGATTTTTATTGAAAGGGATTTTTTTAAAATTTATATTGATTATATTCAGTTTTTGAAGTCATTGCTTCAAAGTAAATTTCAAAAAAGTAAATTTTATTTAAAAGATATTTTATTATTAACTTTGTCTCTCTACTTATCAGATGTGAAGTTAATTCTTTTTGGGACTCACCTCTTTCAAATTTCTGAGTTCACCTGTACAGGTTCGGCTTCCATTTTCATTGGTATCAGCCACCTTTCCGTTTCCTTTCTTTTTTCTGTCTTTATTATAGTGCATATTCAACCATTTGTCAAGTGTTTTGTTTATAATTTTTATTTATTTTTTAAAAAGTTATACACAATTTACCGGATATCTCCTATTTTTAAGGCGATATCCGGTAGTTTACACTTATTCGTAGTCAACAACATTTACCCATCGGTTTAAAAATTCCTTTTCCTCGGGTTTTCCCTTTACCGACTGAGAGGCGGCAACTATAGGCATCCATTCCTGAACATACTGCTTTGCGGTATCACTCTTCTTGCAGAAAAGATTCAAGTACTTCTCTGCAATTTCGGTCTGTCCGTTAAGGCAGAAAAGAAGATAAGAACGGGCAACATCTGCAGAAGCATTACCCTGAGTAGCATGCGCCCAGTCAAGTATAAAAGCCTCTCCCCCGTTGCTTATAATTATATTAGAGGGGTTAAAGTCACCGTGACAAACCTTTGTATGCTTGGGCATACTTTCAAGTCTGGTATGAAGCTCATAGCGGGTAGTTGCGTCAAAAGACGACTCGCTGATTTTTCTGTTCATCTTATCCTTTAGTTTATTAAGCAAAGGTGCTCTTTTTGAGTGAACCTGCATTTGCAAATCCACAAAAAGTTCAAGATACTTATCGATATTATGGGGTTCCTCCTCCATAACTTGAGCAAGGGTTTTCCCCTCAATAAACTCTGAAGCAATAGCCCAGTTACCATCAACCTTCATTACCTCAATAATTGTGGGAATACTAAGTCCTGTTTCCTCAACACGCGCTTGATTCAAGGCTTCGTTTAAAACATCTGCCTTAGAATAATCCTTATCAAACACCTTTATAACGGTATCTCCGTCGCGATACACGGTTTTTGCAGGACGTACTGCAATAATTTTATCTGTCTCTATACTCATATTTTTCGCCTCACTTATATTATTTGCCGTAATAAGCATTAAGATACATCTGCTTTATTTCGCTCATAAAGGGATAACGGGGATTAGCACCTGTGCACTGGTCATCAAATGCCTGCTCTGTCATATCGTCAAGACGAGCAAGGAAATCTGCTTCGTCAGCCACATAATCTTTAATAGTAGATTTAATGCCCACCTTTGCTTTTAGCTCATCAAGTGCATTAATGAGTCCATCAAGTTTTTCTTCATCGGTGTCACCTTTAACACCCAGATAATCTGCGATTTCGCCGTAGCGCGTAAGGGTGTGGGGGTGGTCGTACTGAGAGAAGGTACCCATTTTTGCAGGAGCCTCTGCAGAGTTAAAACGAAGTACCTCATCCATCATAAGAGCGTTAGCTATACCGTGGGGAATATGATGGAATGAGCCGAGTTTATGCGCCATAGAGTGCATTACACCGAGGAAGGCGTTAGCAAATGCCATACCAGCCATAGTAGCAGCGTTAGCCATTTTTTCTCTTGCTTCTATATCTGCTGCACCGTTTTCATAGGCTCTGGGTAAATACTCGAATATCATTTTAAGCGCTCTAAGTGCCAGACCGTCGGTGTAATCGGTAGCCATAACCGAAGCGTACGCCTCCAGAGCGTGGGAAACAGCATCAATACCCGAAGCGGCAGTAAGACCCTTAGGAGCGTTCATCATCATATCGGTATCAACTATAGCCATATTTGGGAGAAGTTCATAGTCGGCAAGAGGATATTTAATACCTGTAGTTTCATCGGTAATAACGGCAAAGGGGGTTACCTCACTTCCTGTACCCGCAGAGGTAGGCACACATATAAAGTATGCTTTTTCGCCCATCTTGGGGAAATCATATACCCTTTTTCTTATATCCATAAAGCGCATTGCCATATCGGCAAAGTCTACCTCAGGATGCTCATAAAGTACCCACATAATCTTAGCCGCATCCATTGCAGAGCCGCCGCCAACAGCAATAATAACATCAGGGTTGAAACTGCTCATCTGCTTTGCGCCCTCTTTTGCGCAGGCAAGAGTTGGGTCGGGAGCAACATTAGAAAAGGTGGTGTAAACAATACCCATTTCACGAAGTTTGTCTTCAATATTCTTAGTATAGCCGTTTTCGTAAAGGAAGGTATCAGTAACAATAAACGCTTTCTTTTTATTCATTACGCTGCCCAGTTCACTGAGAGCAACAGGCAGACAGCCTTTTTTAATGTAAATCTTCTCGGGAGCACGGAACCACAACATATTCTCTCTTCTTTCTGCAACGGTTTTGATATTAAGGAGATGCTTTACTCCTACATTTTCGGAAACACTGTTTCCGCCCCAGCTTCCACAGCCCAGAGTAAGGGAGGGTGCAAGGTCAAAGTTATAAACATCGCCTATTCCGCCAAAGGCAGAAGGGGTGTTTACGAGAATTCGGCAAGCCTTCATACGCGCTGAGAATTCATCGAGAACATTTTTTGCCGTAACTGTATTTGCATAAATAGAAGCGGTATGACCGAAGCCACCATCAGAAACAAGCTGCTCAGCCTTTTTAAAGGCATCATCCTTGCTCTCGCTTTTGTACATAGCAAGTACGGGAGAAAGTTTTTCGTGAGCAAATTCTTCACTTATATCAACGCTCTCTACTTCTCCAATAAGCACCTTTGTGCTTTCCGGCACTTTTACATCTGCAAGTTTGGCAATTGTAAATGCCGACTGTCCAACTATTTTAGCATTAAGAGAGCCATTAATCAGAATAGTCTTTCTCACCTTCTTAAGTTCTTCCGAATTAAGGAAGTAACAGCCTCTGTAAGAAAATTCCTTTTTAACCGCTTCGTATATGCTATCGGGCACTATAACCGACTGTTCAGAAGCACATATCATACCATTATCAAAGGTTTTAGAATGAATTATAGAGCTTACTGCAAGAACAATATCTGCGCTCTCATCAATTACTGCGGGAGCATTACCTGCACCAACACCGAGAGCGGGCTTTCCGCTACTGTAGGCAGCTTTTACCATTCCGGGACCACCCGTAGCAAGAATTGTATCGCTGCTTTTCATAACCATATCGGTAAGTTCAAGAGAGGGAATATCTATCCAACCAATAATATCTTCAGGTGCACCCGCCTTTACTGCCGCTTCCAAAACGATTTTTGCAGCTTCTATAGTGCTCTTTTTTGCTCTGGGGTGGGGGCTAATAATAACACCATTCCTGGTCTTAAGTGCTAAAAGACACTTAAAGATTGCGGTAGAAGTGGGGTTTGTGGTAGGAATTACAGCGGCAATAAGTCCAATAGGCTCAGCAATACGCTTCGTTCCGTACGCCTTGTTTTCCTCAATAACACCACAGGTTTTTGTATCCTTATAGGCATTATAGATATACTCTGCGGCATAGTTGTTTTTGATAACCTTGTCCTCAACTATGCCCATACCTGTTTCCTCAACAGCCATTTTGGCAAGAGGGAGTCTTTTGTGATTTGCGGCAAGAGCGGCAGCTTTAAATATTTCATCTACCTGCTCTTGAGTGTAGGTGCTGAATTTTGCCTGTGCAGCACGTACCCTGTTCATCAGTGCGTCCAGCTCCTCGGTTGTTCCTACAACCATGCGTTTGTTTTCACTCATTTTGTTTTCCTCCATATAGACTAACATTCTAAACTCCATATCTCTTGTTAATATTTTAACATAGCGTAGAATTCATTTCAAGATTATTCTATTTGATAAAAAAATCTTCTCCATAATACACAAAACTTAAGCCTTATGGAATTTGATAACAGTATATTTCAATAAATAAACAAATTGTTGTTTACGAATAAAAAATATTATGTTAAAATAAATGTAAAGTTTATTCTCAGGAGAATTATTAATGTATAAAATTGCGGACAAAAAGATTTTAAACTCAGCAGTGACCATGATGGATATTGAAGCACCTTTGGTTGCAAAAAAAGCCGAGCCCGGTCAATTTATTATTTTAAGGGTGGACAAGGACGGCGAGCGTATCCCGCTGACCGTTGCAGGATTTGACAGAAACAAAGGTACTGTAAAAATAATTTTCCAGACCGTAGGTGCTACTACAAAGCTATTGAGCCTTAAGAACAAGGGCGAATACATCGAAGACTTTGCAGGTCCTTTAGGCGTTGCCACAAAAACACAGGGACTAAAAAAAGTTCTGCTGGTTGGCGGCGGTGTGGGCTGTGCCATTGCGATGCCCATTGCGCAAAAGCTTCATGATATGGGCTGTGATGTCACAAGCATAATAGGTTTCAGAAGCAAAGACCTTGTTATTTTAGAAAAAGAATTTTCCGAGTATTCCGACCGTTTATTCGTTATGACCGATGACGGTTCTCACGGCAGAAAGGGCAACGTTTGTATGCCAATAAACGAAATGCTCCTAAACGGTGAAACCTTTGACGAGGTTATCACCATAGGTCCTCTTATTATGATGAAGTTTGTGGTGGAGGCGGTGCGTGAAAGTAACATCCCCTGCACCGTTTCAATGAATCCCATTATGATTGATGGCACAGGTATGTGCGGCGGATGCCGTCTCACTCTCATTGAAGACGGCAAGCGTGTAGTTAAGTTTGCATGTGTTGACGGCCCCGATTTTGACGGTTATAAGGTCGACTTTGATGAAGCTATGAGCAGAGCAAGTATGTATAAAGAATTCGAAAAGCACGCTTATGATGAGGCTTGCAACCTCTTAAACAAGGAGGCACAGTGATGAAACCGAATATGAGTAATATTAAAAATCCTATGCCTTCTCAATCGCCTGAAATAAGAGCACACAATTTCAGTGAGGTAGCCTTAGGCTATGACGAAGCCACCGCGATAGACGAAGCGCTGAGATGCTTAAACTGTAAAAATATGCCCTGTGTTCAGGGTTGCCCCGTTAACATTCATATCCCCGCCTTTATAGAAAAAATAAAGGAAGGTGATTTTGAAGGTGCTTATGAAATAATCAGCAATTCCTCTTCCCTGCCTGCCGTTTGCGGCAGAGTTTGCCCTCAGGAAAAGCAGTGCGAGGCAAAATGTGTCAGAGGAATAAAGGGAGAGCCTGTGGGTATCGGAAGACTTGAACGCTTTGTTGCAGACTGGCACAACGCTCACAGCGACACCGCACCCGCAATGCCCCGGCAAAACGGGCACAAGGTTGCCGTTATAGGAAGCGGACCTTCAGGTCTTACCTGCGCCGGAGACCTTGCACGACTTGGATATGAGGTTACTGTTTTTGAGGCTCTTCATACTGCAGGCGGTGTGCTTGTTTACGGTATTCCCGAATTCAGACTGCCTAAAGCCATAGTGCAAAAGGAAATCGATAACCTTTCAGCTTTAGGCGTTAAAATTGAGACTAATATTATTATAGGCAAGACACTGACAATAGACGAGCTTTTAGAAGACGGCTATGAGGCTGTATTTATCGGCTCGGGCGCTGGACTTCCCTCCTTTATGGGTATTCCCGGCGAGTCTTTAAAGGGCGTTTACTCTGCTAATGAATTTTTAACCAGAAGCAATCTTATGAAGTCATATCTCGAAAACCCCACTACCCCCATTATGAAGGGCGGAAAAGTTGCGGTAGTCGGCGGCGGAAACGTTGCTATGGATGCTGCAAGAACTGCGCTGCGACTGGGAGCAGATGATGTTTATATAGTATACAGAAGAAGTATGGACGAGCTTCCTGCAAGAAAAGAAGAGGTCGAACACGCCGAAGAAGAGGGCGTCAAATTCCTGCTTCTCAATAACCCTGTAGAAATTTCAGGCAACGAAAACGGCTTTGTAAAAGCAATGAAGTGCATTAAAATGGAGTTGGGCGAGCCTGATGAGAGAGGGAGAAGAAGTCCCATTCCTATTGAGGGCAGCGAGTTCATACTTGATACCGACGCCGTAATCATTTCCATCGGCACTTCACCCAATCCCCTTATTAAATCCACCACTGTCGGTTTAGATGTAAATAAGCGCGGTGGAATTATTGTGGAGGAAACCACAGGCGCCACCAGTAAAGACGGTGTTTACGCCGGCGGTGATGCCGTAACAGGCGCCGCTACCGTAATTTCCGCTATGGGCGCGGGAAAAACCGCCGCAAAGGCAATTGATGAATACATAAAAAATAAATCCTGATAAATCAGGATTTATTTTTTATATTCTTTTTTTGAGCGGTATACCTATAAGTATTGCGATTAGTGATTTTATTATATCAAAGGGTATAAACGGGATTATACAGGTTATAAGAGCAGTGGCGAAAGAAGTATTGCAAACAGCCATATACTGCAGCGTTCCGCACAGATAACATACTGCCGTTCCTGCTATACAGCCGGCAAAAGCCGTAAGGTAGTTTAGCCTCTTACTCTTTATGTTTATGAGTGTAAAAAGCGAGGCTACCAGGGCAAGGAGAGGATACGACCAGATATATCCCCCTGTAGGGCCGAGAAGTATTCCTATTCCCCCGCCGCCCCCTGAAAAAACGGGAAGTCCCAGAGCGCCCATGACCACATAAACGAGCGTTGCGGCAACTGCTTCAAGGGGAGACAAAACCACACCCGAAAGCATTACTGCAATGAGAGCCGCCGTAACAGGGACGGGACCTATGGGAATACATATAAAAGCGCAAACGCAGATTATTGCCGCAAAAAGACCGCTGCGGCTTATTTTATAAAGCGGTTTGTTCTTCATTTTACTCCCCCTTTTTATATTTTTTATGATAAATCAAAAAATAATAATTGTCAACTGACAACACTAATGGTAAAATAATATATACGAAAGGATGACTGTTATGATTAATGAAAAAGCTCTGAATAATATTTCATACGGACTGTTTGTGCTCAGCGCCAAAAAAGGAAGCAAAGACAACGGATGTATTATAAACACCGCCCAGCAGGTTACCGCTTCTCCTTTGCGCGTAAGCGTTACCGTAAATAAAAACAACTACACCCACGAAATGATAAAGGAAACAAAGGAATTTAACATTTCGGTTTTAAGTGAAAAGTCAACTTTTGAAACATTTACACAGTACGGCTTTGCAAGCGGCAGAGACACCGAAAAAGTGCCCGCCGATGCACCGAGAACCGAGAACGGAATAATTTATGTACCCGATGTTTCAAATACCGTTATTAGCGCAAAGGTTACAAACGAAGTAGACCTCGGCACTCACACACTTTTCGTTGCAGATGTAACAGAAACTGTAATATTAAACGATGAGCCCTCTGTCACCTATGCGTACTACCATAAGAATATTAAACCAAAGCCACAAGCAGTGCAGAATGAGGGTAAAAAATGGGTATGCACTATATGCGGATTTATCTATGATGAAGCCAAAGAAAAAGTACCCTTTGAGGAATTACCCGAAAACTGGGTTTGCCCTCTTTGTAAGCACCCCAAATCCGATTTCGAACTCATGGAATAAAAGGTTGCAAAGCAAGGCGTTTTATGTTAAAATTTAAAGCAAATCATTAAGAAAAAAGAGGAATTAAAAATGTTTTACGACAAATTAGAAAAGTTTGATAAGGAAGTTTACGGCGCGGTTAGAAGAGAAGACCAGCGTCAGCATCACAACATTGAGCTTATTGCCAGTGAAAATATTGTAAGCGAGGCAGTTCTTCTTGCCGCAGGCACTCCCCTTACCAACAAATACGCAGAAGGTTACCCCGGCAAGCGTTATTACGGCGGCTGTGTTTATGTTGACGAGGTAGAAGAAATTGCAAGAGAGAGAGCCAAAAAGCTTTTCGGCGCAGAGCACGCAAACGTTCAGCCTCATTCGGGCGCCAGTGCTAACCTTGCAGTATTCTTTGCTTTACTTCAGCCCGGTGATACCGTTCTTTCAATGAATCTTTCGGAGGGCGGCCACTTATCCCACGGCTCACCCGTTAACATTTCGGGTAAGTATTTTAATATTGTTCCCTACGGTGTTGACGAAACTTCACAGACCATTGATTACGATTTGGTTGAGAAGTTAGCTATCGAGCACAAGCCAAAGCTTATTCTTGCAGGCGCTTCCGCTTATGCAAGAGCTATTGATTTTGCCCGCTTTAAGGAAATTGCCGACAAGGTCGGCGCATACTTTATGGTTGATATGGCGCACATTGCCGGACTTGTTGCCGCAGGACTTCACGAGAATCCTGTTCCTTATGCCGATGTTGTTACCACCACTACCCACAAAACCTTAAGAGGTCCCCGCGGCGGTCTTATCCTTTGTAAAGAAGAATATGCAAAGCAGATTGACAAAGCTATATTCCCCGGAATTCAGGGCGGTCCTCTTATGCACATTATCACTGCTAAAGCAGTTGCTCTCGGCGAAGCTCTTACCGATGAATTTAAAGAGTATCAGAAGCAGATAGTTAAAAATGCAGCCTGCCTTGCAGAAGCTCTTAAAGAAGAAGGCTTTAATATAGTTTCAGGCGGAACTGACAATCACCTTATGCTTCTTGACCTTCGCAGTATGAATCTCACCGGCAAGGAATTTGAGCATATGCTTGACGAGGTACACATTACCGCTAACAAAAACACCATTCCTGCCGATCCCCAGAGTCCCTTTGTTACAAGTGGTCTTAGAATCGGTACGCCTGCCGTTACAAGCAGAGGTTTTAAAGAAGCAGAAATGAAGAAGATTGCCCACTGGTTAAAGCTTGTTGCCACCGATTTCGAGGCAACTAAGGAAACAGTAAAGGCAGAAGTTATTGAGCTTTGCAAGCAGTTCCCCATCTATAGCGAAAAATAATACAGAAGAAGGGCATCGTTATGGCTAAAAAGTTAAAATTTTCTCTTTTTTCAGATTTCCATTATTGCAAGGGAATGTACGCAGTAACCCTTAGTGACCTTGAGAAAATTTTAGAAAGAGCAGAAAAAGAAAATGCTGAATTAATTTTGCATGCAGGAGATTTTTGCAACAACTACTCAGGCTCTTTGGAAGTAATCAATCCCCTGCTTCAAAACAAATTAGGTGTTCCCGTTTGCGGTGTGTACGGTAACCACGAGCTCGAGGGTAAAGAAAACTCTATGAGTGTGGTTACAAAATATTTAACCAACACCGAAAATGCAGTATGGGGCACAGAGGACGGCAAAATCGGAGACGGCAGTATCCCTTACTACTATGTAGATATTAAAAATTTCCGCATAATTTGTACCGATACCAACTATTCATTTAATCCTGATGGTTTTTGGGAGCATAACAGAACCTATAGTTACGGTGCTCCTGACGGTAATAAATTTGCAGACAGTCTTGGAACCGAGCAACTTGTTTGGCTTGAAAAGGTACTTATGAAATCTGCCAAGGAAGGCAAAAAGTGTATTGTAATAAGCCATGATGGTTTTTCGGGCAAATTCAGAACTTCCTCTCCTGACGCCGAACATGTAAGACGCCTTTTTGCATGTGCAAATTCCATAAAAAAAGGTACGGTGCTTATGGCAATAAGCGGCCATATACATACCAATAATGCTCAATTGATTGACAACATTTTATATTTTGATATGAACACAACCAGAAATAGTTGGTGGCAATTGGGTGGCAGCGTGCACTATACCGATGAGCACACCTACACCTATACCGAATACGAAAACGGCAAAGAAAAGGAAACCTATGAGCGCTCTTATAATAATGACCGTATGAGCAAAAACACCTGGTATTCTGCCGACCCGTTAAATGCTATAATTACAGTGAGCGAAGACGGTGAAATAACCGTTGACGGTATGGAAAGCGAGTATGTTTTCGGTGTTCTTCCTCCCGAAACCAAATGGAACGACAGCGAGCCGAGAGTTCTTTCGGGCAAATGGAAACTGGATATATAAAAATGTATAAAACACCCCGAATGTGTTAACACATTCGGGGTGTTTTTAAGATAATTAATAATACATAATTTCGTTGATTAAATCAGACATTCCAAAGCCTAAAACAAGCAACAGAATCCATAATGCAGCTACAATAATCCACCAACACCAGTATGACCTTGCAAAGCTGCGGCGGTTAATGTTACCGCTGGAGAAAGTGAAAATAATAAGGAAAATTAAACCTATAACGGGAATACCAAAAAGAATCTGAAGTCCGAAATAGGACCAAGCACCAAGAGGTCTGTACTTCTGGGGTAAATCATCCTTTGTTAATTCTTTCTGTACAGGCTGGGGTTGATAATA
>JAZLDA010000087.1:0-31881 GCA_045614505.1 Acutalibacteraceae bacterium
GCAAATTTTTTCGAGAGTTTCGATAGATACCGACTCATCACGCCAAATCTTCGCCATAGCGTTGGTGGTGATTTTGGTCGCTTGTCTGAGTTGGGTATTGGTAATCTTTTTGTCTATCATAAGTTTCTTTAATTTATCGTAAGAACGTGCCATATTGTAATCCTCCAATACAATAATTCATTTTAAATTATACCACACCCTTCTACAAGAAACAACAATTTGTTTTGAATTTCTCAAAATATTTTTGATTTTCTTATAGACATACCGATTGCAATATGCTATAATCAAATCACAAAGAAAAATAGTACGGCATCATCTTCGCAAGCATCGCGTTTGTGTACACAAAACACCTTGTTAGGGTGAGCCCTAATACCCCACAAAATAAAGGCAGGTGAAAAGTATGAAAGGTGTAATTTACGCTCGTTATTCAAGCGACCATCAGCGTGAAGAATCTATTGAAGGTCAGATTCGTGAATGCACGGCATTTGCAGAGAAAAATGGAATCACTTTGCTTCATAATTACATTGATCGTGCTTACTCAGCTACAACCGACAATCGCCCTGCTTTCCAAGAAATGATTAAAGACAGTCATAAAAAGATGTTCGATGTCATTCTCGTTTGGAAACTTGACCGGTTTGCCCGCCACCGTTTTGATTCAGCGCACTATAAAAACTTGCTCAAAAAGAATGGCGTTCGCGTTGTCTCGGCAACCGAGCCTATCTCGGACGGACCTGACGGCATTGTTATCGAAGCACTGTTTGAGGGTATGGCAGAATATTACTCCGCCGAACTTGCGCAGAAAATCAATCGTGGTATGACCGAGAACGCTCTCAAATGCAAGTACAATGGTGGTACTCTTGCGGTGGGATATAAAATCAATAAAGAAACTCGTTTGTATGAGGTTGATCCATTAACCGCACCAATAGTTACCGAAGCATTTAATGCATATCTTGACGGTAAAACGATGAAGCAAATTGCCGATGATTTTAATAATAAAGGTTATCGAAACACTATCGGCAGAAAGTTTTCTATTGATGCTATTTCAAGAATGTTACAAAACCGCCACTACATAGGTGAATATAAATTTAAAGATATTGTAACTCCCGGCGGCGTTCCTGCACTCATACCGATAGAATTATTTAACGAAGTACAGAAACGGATTGCAAAAACAAAAAAGGCACCGTCAAGCCACAAGGCAGTTGACGATTACCTTTTAACAACAAAACTGTATTGCGGGCATTGTGAATCCTTTATGGTTGGCGAAAGCGGTACAAGCAATACAAATAAGATTTACCGCTATTATAAATGCGCAACTGCGAAGAAACGTAAAGGTTGCCATAAGAAAGCAGTTCGCAAAGAATGGATCGAAGATATTGTAATTGCTCAAATCAAAAGATTCTTGATGGACGATGAAGCCATAGACAAGATGATAAAGATGGTTATCGAGTATCAAAAACAAGAAAACACTACATTGCCATTATTGAAACAAGAACTTCGCGATGTGGAGAAGAGCATTAAGAATATGCTTGATGCCATTCAAAACGGAATTTTTACATCCTCTACAAAACAGCGTTTAGAGGAACTCGAAGCAAGGAAAGAAGATTTGGAAATTTCTATAGCGAAAGAGCAAATATTTAAGCCCTTGATCGAACCAAAGAAGCTTCAATTCTTCTTCCACAAACTTCGTGAACTTGATACCACAAAGCTGGAGCACCGGCGTTCACTGATAGACAATTTCGTAAATGCAGTTTTCCTGCACGATGACCGCATCGACTTTGTCTTCAACTATCAGAAGGGCACACAAACCGTGACCTTCAAAGAATTGGAAGAGGCGTCCGAAGGAAGTTCGGATTTACTCGTGTCTGCTCGACCAAAAATCCGTGTTTCCTTTATGGAAGCACGGATTTTTTTATGCCATTTTCTTTGTCTAATGAGTAGTAATTTTTATACTACCCAAGTATTAACTTTTTGACAGATATTCTTCGGCATAATGCACCGCTACGGCGCCATCTGATACCGCTGTCACCACTTGACGAAGAACCTTAGTGCGAACATCACCAAGCGCATATACACCGTCTACACTTGTTTTTGTGGATTCATCAGCAACCACATATCCGCTCTCATCAAGGATGACAGCGTCTTTCAAAAATTCAGTAGCAGGGCTTCTTCCAATGCTGATAAAAACGCCATCACAGACAAGATCTCTCATAGTTTTATCTGTTACATTTTTTACTTTCACACCGTTTACACGGGTATCTGAAATAAACTCTTCAACCGTACTATTCCAGATAAATTCTACATTTTTTGACTTCACAAGTGGCTCATGGAAGACTTTGGTTGCTCTCAGCGTATCTCTGCGATGAACTACATATACCTTTTTGGCAAGCCGTGAAAGATAAAGTGCATCTGCTGCAGCGGAATTTCCTCCTCCCACAACAACCACGGTCTTGTCTTTGTAAAATCTGCCGTCACAATGTGCGCAGTAATGAACACCTTTGCCGATCAGCTTTTTCTCATCTTCAACTCCAAGTTCGCGAGGATTGGCACCGCTGGCAATAAGAACTGTCTTTCCGCAGAAAACACCGTTAGTCGTTTTGACCTTTTTTATTGGTTCAAAAAAGTCGACACTCAACACCTCATCATATTCGGTTTTAGCACCAAACCGCTCGGCGCCTTTTTGCATTTTCATACCAAGGGTAAAGCCATCTATCCCTTCCTCAAATCCGGGATAATTATCGATATCACCGGTCAGCGCCATTTGTCCGCCCGCAGACAGTCTTTCCACCAATACTGTGTCAAGACCGGCACGTGCGGCATATAAAGCAGCCGTATAGCCGGCGGGGCCTCCGCCGACAATAATCATATCATAAATATGCATCGTCGTCTAATCCTCGATCATAGCAAGAATTTGTTGCTTTGACTTTGCTCCGACCGACTGATTGACAATCTTACCGTCTTTAATTACTACCAACACCGGAATGCTCGAGATGTCGAATTCCCGTGCTAATCCAGGTTCATTATCCACATTAATCTTACCAACAAGGTATTTTGGATTTTCTTTTGCGATTTCATCCACAATTGGAGAAACCATACGACAGGGACCGCACCAATCGGCATAAAAATCAAGTAAAATTATTTTTTCACTGTTTCTAATCTCATCTATATTATTTTTATTTACACTGATTACTGACATAATTCTTTTCCCTCTTTGCTTTTGAAATTTACTTAAAATGCGTTACATGAGCAGATATTATCTGCGGCTCATCTTATCCGACAGGTCTCCATATACAGGAGTAGCCAAACCGAATCCACCTGACACGGTGAGTATTTGTCCTGTGGTATAGGCAGATTCGTCACTTGCAAAATAAACGACAACTTCGGCTATTTCCTCTGGGACACCCATTCTTTTTAAAGGAATTTGCCGCAAAAACAGTTCCCTGAATTCCTCTGACAGATTCTTTTCTACCGCATCAGTGGCGGTCATACCGGGAAGTACTGCGTTGCAACGAATGTTATTCTTTGCTTCGTGCACTGCTATTAATTTGGTTAGATAATTGATAGCGGCTTTACTCGTTCCGTACGCTACCTGAGAAATATCCGGCACGAGTCCACCCACGGAGGAAATGTTAATGATGCTTCCTCCTCCTTGTTTTGACATATATTTGACAGCTTCTTTACTGCCCATAAACACACTTCGCAAGTTTATATTTACGGTATCCAGAAATACTTCGGTATCGGTGCTTGAAAAATCAAGGTCTTTTCCGGGATTTGATGTGCCAAAGTTATTGACAAGCACATCAATTCGTCCGGCATCTTTTATAACTTCTTCCACCATGGAAACATACGATTCCGGCTTTCCAGCATCGTTATAAACGTATTTTACTGTATACCCCTGCGAAATAAGCTTATCTGCTTCTTCTTTGGCAAGGTCTAAATTCCTTGCCGCCATATAAACGCGGGCGCCTTCTTTTGCGCAAGCCTTAACAATAGCAAGACCGATACCTCTGGTAGACGCAGTAACCAAAACGACTTTATCCTTTAATCTCATATACTTTCTCCTTTATTCTTTTTGTAAATTTTCGGCAATAAAAACACGATAAATATGCCGATAGCAACACAAATTATTTCAATAAAACTGATAAGTTTAATGGAATTCACGGAGGCAACGGTTTCCGTCAAACCGCTTTCTGCATTTGCCGTAACACGATTTGTAAACAATGGTACGAACACAGCTACACCGAGAGGAGCTGACAAATCTCTGAAAAGTCCGTATGTGCCCGTTCCCGAGCCAGCCTTTTCGTTCGGCACACCCGATAGAACTACCTTCATAAAAATTGTAGCATTACCTCCCAATCCAAATCCTAAAATGCCAAGCGAAGCTGCCAACAAAATCACAGACGAATCTGCAGTGCATAACTGCATAAGCGCACAACCAATACCCGTAATAGTCAGTGAACCGACGAGCACATATTTCGGCTCATATTTGTCCGCAAGAGGTCCTATCAAAACAGAACCCAAAGCCATTCCGATATACATAATGGAAATAGCATATCCGGATATAATGGTGTTTTCCGGTTGCGTGTAGTTGACAAATACAATGATATTAGTCATATTTGCCTGCATAAGACCTTGTGTCAAGAATAGGGCGAGCACTGAGAAAATGAACACCTTGCGTTTCATAAAATCCCATTGTAAAATCGGATTTTCCGCCCTTTTTTCCGCGAACAAAAGACCGAAAAACGACAGAATTGCTGCTATTAAGATTAAAACAAACAAATTGGATGTCCAACCAAAGTTTTGTCCGAAGGACGGCAAACAAAGAAGAATGCCAAAAAATATAAAAACAAATAGCGTACCTAATTTATCAAAGCCTTTCAGGTTATTATGTTTCGATGGAGAATTTATAGGTACTAAAATACATAACAAAAAAACAACGGCACAGATGCCGACGCACACCCACATCATAGCGCGCCATCCGTAAAACTTAATTAACAAGCCGCCGAGTGTCGGGCCGAAAATGACGGCACAGCTTGATATAAGCATATAAAGCGAAAATCCTTTTGCCTGTTTTTCTGGCGGGAATTCCGTTACGATATAGGACATGACTACTGGCGCTATTGCGGCACTGCCGATACCAACGATAAAGCGCGCAATCAGCATAAATAGGAGTGACGGTGCTACAGCGGTCAGAAGATTTCCCAGTAAAAACGCCGCAATCCCGATGAGTAATGTTGTTCTTCGCCCGATGACATCTCCCAGTTTACCAAGTATGGGAGCACCGGTAGCAGTCGATATAGCCATTGCCAGTGCCGTCCAAGTAGTGTTGTTATAATTAAGATTTAAGTTCTTTACAAAGGCGGGACCGAGCACAGTAGTAAATCCGCCTATAATACCAACAAGAAAGGCTGCTAGAGCAAAAGGTACAAAACCAGACAAATAATTTGTTTTATTGTTTGTATTCAAAAAATCACCTCGTTTTATGGATAGTATAACCTGTTATGATGTATTTATTTGTTCATCTGCGGGCATACTTTCCATAGAAAGGAGGATTTGCTTTGGAAAAACGATTTTTTATTTGTGAACATTGTGGCAACATTATCGTAAAGGTACGAGATGAGGGAGTTGCTGTGCAGTGCTGCGGAGAAAAAATGAAGGAAATCATTCCGGGAACAAGTGATGGTGCTGAAGAAAAGCATGTTCCTGTTTATGATGTGCAGAATGGGAAAGTTACCGTTATTGTTGGTGAGGTTGCGCATCCCATGACACCCGAACATTATATTGAATGGGTATGCTTAGAGACCGAAGACGGACTTCAATATAAACTATTAAAGCCGAATATGGCACCGAGCATTTCTTTTTTAATATCCGAACAGGATAAAATTAAAGCTGTATACGCTTTTTGTAACAAACACTGCCTATGGAAGGCACAATAAATTACAGTAAGGAGAATTACTATGTCAATTATTAACAAAGAGGTTTCTGATTTTAAAACTTATGCTTTTCACGCGGGAGAGTTTAAAACTGTTTCTAAGGAAGATATTCTCGGTAAATGGAATGTTTTCTTTTTCTATCCTGCTGACTTTACCTTCGTTTGTCCTACAGAGCTTGAAGATCTGGCAAACAAATATGAAGAATTTAGAAACGTAGGCTGCGAAGTGTATTCTGTATCCACTGACACTCATTTTGTGCATAAAGCATGGCACGATGCTTCCGAACGCATTAAAAAGATTAACTATCCTATGCTTGCCGATCCTACGCATGCGATCTCGAAGGATTTTGAGGTTCTCATTGAAGCAGATGGTTTGGCAGAGCGCGGCACATTTATCATCAATCCCGAAGGCAAAATTGTAGGCTATGAGGTAACGGCCGGAAATGTCGGCAGAAACGCGGAAGAGCTTTTCCGCAAAGTACAGGCATGTCAGTTTGTTCATGCACACGGTGACCAGGTATGTCCAGCCAACTGGAAGCCTGGAGCCGAGACATTAAAACCCAGTCTCGACCTTGTGGGCCAGTTATAATGGGTAGCACAAAAAACTATAATCCCGATAATTTATACGATGTGGTTGTGGTAGGCGGCGGTCCTGCAGGACTAACCGCCGCACTCTATTTGGCCAGAGCAAAATATCGCGTATTAGTCCTCGAAAAAGAGCAGTTTGGCGGACAGATTACCATTACCAATGAAGTAGTCAATTATCCGGGGCATGGGAAGGTAAGCGGCAAGGCTCTTACTGAGACGATGCGTCGCCAGGCAGAAGTCTTTGGAGCCGAGTTTATGTTGGTAGAGGCAACCGGATTGAATATTGAAGGCGATGTGAAAGTCGTTCATACAAATCGCGGCGATTATTATTGTTTAGGTGTTTTAATTGCAACCGGTGCGCATCCGAGGATGATCGGTTTTAAGGGAGAAGAAGAGCACAAGGGACGCGGTGTGGCGTACTGTGCTACCTGCGACGGAGAATTTTTTACCGGTAAAGAGATCTTTGTTATTGGCGGCGGATATGCCGCAGCTGAAGAAAGCGTATTTCTGACGAAATTTGCCCGTCATGTAACGATTCTCATTAGAGACGAGGATTTTACCTGTGCTGCAGCGGTGGCAGATCCGGCTAAAAAACACGATAAAATCACAATCTTGAACAACACGGTTGCGGAAGAAGTTGCAGGCGAAAACGGGCTCGATTATATTCGCTATAAAAACACAAAAACCGGTGAGGTTACAGAATATCGTGCATATGACGGAGACACTTTCGGCGTATTTGTGTTTGCCGGATATTCTCCCGATACTGCGCTTATTAAAGGCATTGTCGAGCTGAATGAGCAAGGATATGTTATTACCGACTCGGCGCAAAAAACCAGTAGGGATGGACTTTATGCCGCAGGTGACGTGTGCATTAAACCGCTTAGACAGGTCGTCACGGCAACCGGAGACGGCGCTTTGGCGGCTACTGAGCTTGAAAAATATATTGCAGCCATACAGAGAAAAACAGGCTTGCGTCCAAAATCGCCAGTTGCCAAAGAGCCGGATGAATCCACTATAAGCGAAAGCTCACACACAACAGGTGATTCAGGCGACACCTTTACGGCTGAGATGAAAGAGCAATTAGACGGCGTGTTCAGTAAAATGGAACGCCATTTAATTCTTAAACTGTTCCTTGATAACCGTCCTATTTCTAACGAGTTAGAAAACTTTATAACAAAACTTGCAGAACTATCGGACAAGCTCACGGTGACGGTAGCCGATAGTGATGATACGAGCAAACAGGCGCCATGTGTTCGGGTTTATCTTGAAAGCGGTGAGGACACGGGTATTGCATTTCACGGTGTACCGGGAGGACACGAGTTCACGTCCTTCATTCTCGGTCTTTACAACGCTTCCGGTCCGGGGCAAAATATTGACAATCAGACATACCAAGAAATTAAAGATATTAAGAATTCAGTGGATATGAAGGTATTGGTATCATTATCCTGTACTATGTGTCCCGATCTGGTCGTTGCCTGTCAACGAATTGCTACGGAAAACCCGAATATTCGTGCCGAAGCATACGATCTTCAACATTTTGAGGAACTCAAGAACAAATACAATGTGATGAGTGTACCTTGCCTCGTTATTAACGATGATAAGGTGTCATTCGGTAAGAAAAATATAAATCAAATCTTAGATCTGATTGGTAATATTTAAAAAATTTGCAGCGGTAAGGATTTTGTTCCTTACCGCTGCGCGCATTAAGCCGATTGCAATTCGTTTAGTTTTATTTCGCTTTAATAACTTCAGCTTTTACTTTGTTTTAACTCTTTTGTATATGTCAGCAAATTGTCCGGATCAATATACTGAGTTATTACTTGTTGACGATGGTTAGCTCTTTATAACACTACAAGATTAAATTTCCGGTGCAATATATCCTCTTGCTTGCAAAACTGTGCCGATTTTATCCAGTATTTCTTCTGAATCAGCACGAATTGTGTGGTAGTGGTAACCGCCTGTGATATTCATTAGCTCGGAGGATTTGCCGGTTCTGACACCTTCAATAAACTGTTTTACGTGAAGTTTTGAAAAAATATTCAGGTTTGCGACAACCTTGCCGTATACCTTGTGCCAGACGAAAACATCCACTACCATGCCGCCCAAGTCAACAATTAAGTTGAGCTCATCCTCGGTTTGCTCGGTGGTGTGGTGCAACTTGAACACACGCTCTTTCAGAGGCGTTTTATGGATTATATATCCGTTATGTGTTGCAAGGATTTCATAACCTGAGCCTTTAAGCACTGAGATATCGCTTACAATAATTTGTCTTGAGACGCCGAATATACTTGATAGTTCGCTGCCGGATATTGCTTTTCCTTCAGATAAAAGCAGATTGATGATTTCCTTTCTCCTCTCAATTGCTCTCATAAAATATCTCCTTTATATGGCATGAAGATTTTTAAGGGATAAATCCAAAATAGGGGAAGAGTGTGTAAGTGCGCCACTGGATATATAGTCTACGCCGATATCGATAAGTTTAGCAACATTTTCTTTTGTTACATTGCCGCTGCACTCGGTTTCGGCTCTTCCTGCGATAAGTCTTACTGCTTCCTTCATATCCTCAACGCTCATATTGTCGAGCATAATAATATCAGCGCCTGCTTCAAGTGCGTCTGTCAACATATCAAGATTTTCTACCTCGACTTCAATCTTGCGGACAAATGGAGCATATTCCTTTGCCATTTTTACGGCTTCCTTAACGCCGCCTGCAGCACCAATGTGATTATCTTTCAAAAGAATTCCGTCACTGAGGTTATAACGGTGATTTGAGCCGCCGCCAACCTTAACTGCATACTTTTCAAAGATACGCATATTAGGTGTGGTTTTACGGGTATCAAGAAGCGTGGTTTTACTTCCTTTCAGCATATCGGCAATAGTGCGTGTATAGGTGGCAATACCGCTCATACGCTGTAAAAAGTTCAGAGCAGTACGCTCACCGGAAAGCAGAACACGGATATCTCCTCTGATAATGCCGAGCTCCTGTCCGTATTTCACGGTGTCGCCGTCACGGCAGGTGAAGGTGACTTCAGTATTTTTATCAAGAAGAGTGAAAACCCTTTTGAATACGTCAAGACCTGCAATGACACCGTCCTCTTTACAAATAAGCTCAACCTCGCCTAATTTGAATTCGGGCATAACTGAATTTGTTGAAATGTCTTCGCTTGTTATATCCTCTTTGAGGGCGCTTAAAATCAGATCGTCTGCATTAACCTTCATAGTAATGTTATTCATGGCTTTTTTTCTCCTTTTCAATTGCTGCTAATACAACATTTTTATATTTTTCTTGGTAGCCGTCATATTTTGACGGAGTAATATTTGTTTCATTGTGCTGGCTTATTGTCTCATAATGCTCTAGAATATTCTTTGCGGCACGGCCTGCAAAAACAAGGCTTTCGAGCAGTGAATTGCTTGCTAGTCGATTTTTGCCGTGAACACCGTTGCAGGCTGTTTCACCTACAGCATATAATCGCTCCATAGATGTTTTGCTGTAACGGTCGACGTCAATTCCACCCATAAAATAGTGCTGTGAGGGAACAACGGGTATTGGTTCTTTTGTAACGTCATAGCCTTCCTCTAGACAGTGATTATAAATGTTTGGGAAATGCGTTTTGATTTTCTCTTCAGGAATAGGCTCAAAAGACAACCAAACGTTTTCACTGCCTTCCTTTTTCATCTCATCAAATATAGCGGATGCGACAAAATCTCTTGGTAAAAGCTCGTTGACAAAGCGTTCTCCCTTACTGTTAAGAAGCACAGCTCCTTCTCCGCGTACTGATTCTGAAATAAGAAATTTTCTGCCTGACTTTTGTGTAAAAAAAGTGGTGGGGTGGATTTGTATGTAATCAATATTTTTGAGTTTTATGCCGTATTTAAGAGCGAGGGCAAGGGAATCACCGGTTAAATGGCGATAGTTTGTTGAATGTTTATATAGCCCGCCGATACCACCTGTCGCAAGCACTGTGTAATCGGCATTTATGCTCATAAATTCACCGTCAATATTCTGTCCGATAATACCGTTGCAGACGTTGTTTTGGCAAATTAAATCCACCATTGCAAAATTCTCAAGAAGGGTAATGTTATTTCTCTGTAATACAGCCTCAAGCAGGTGTGAGGTTATTTCTTTTCCCGTTTCGTCTTGGTGGAAGAGGATTCTTGGTTTTGAGTGAGCGCCCTCACGCGTATATGCAAAATCCGAACCGTTTCTCTCAAACTGCACACCAAAGGATACAAGGTCATTTATGACTTCTCTGGATGAGTGTATCATAATATCTACAGAGTCGGCGTTATTTTCATAATGGCCCGCCTTCATTGTATCCGTAAAAAATGAATGATAATCCTCCTCGTTACGGAGAACACAAATGCCGCCCTGCGCGAGGAATGAGTCACTCTTTTCTGCTTCACTTTTTGTAACAACGGTTATCTTTTTATCCTCGGGTAAATTGAGAGCACAGTACAGTCCTGCAACTCCGCAACCCACAATTAAAATATCTGTTTTCATTTTTATTTTGCAAGCTCCAGCATTTTGTCAAGGGGAATAAGCGCTTTTTGTCTAAGTTCATCGCTGACTTCAACAGCACAGTCTTCGCTTTCCAGAGCGCTGAGTATCTTATGAAGTGTGTTGAGCTTCATATCAGCGCAGCAGGGGTGAGGGTCCGGGAAGTAGAAACGCTTATCAGGGTTATCGGTAATCAGTTTATATTCCACACCGTATTCGGTGCTTACAATAAATTCTTCGAGATCGCTGTTTTTGACGTAATCAATAATTTCTGCCGTGCTGCCGATATAATCGGATAATTCTATAATTTCGGCTTCGCATTCGGGATGGGTAAGCACATGCGCCCCGGGGTGCTGTGTTTTTTCTTCCTCAATCTGCTTAGCAGTAATTTCGGCGTGTATGGGGCAGCAACCGTTGTTTAAAATTATATTCTTTTCGGGAACCTGCTGTGCAACATATCTGCCGAGATTTCGGTCTGGAATAAAGAATATGTTTTTATTAGGCAGTGATTTTACAATCTTTACAGCGTTGGACGAGGTAACACATACGTCGCTTTTACTCTTTAACTCGGCTGTTGAGTTTATGTAGCAAACTACTGCAAGGTCATTGTATTTTTCCCGTAATTCTTCAATAGCACCTTCTTTGACCATATGCGCCATGGGACAGTCTGCCGATAAATCGGGCATAAGCACCTTTTTGTTGGGATTTAGTATCTTAGCGCTTTCTCCCATAAAGGAAACGCCGCAAAAAACAATTATATCTGCGGTGCATTGTTTGGCAACCTTTGCAAGATAAAAGGAATCACCTACATAGTCAGCAATTTCCTGTACATCTGCAGGAGCATAATAATGAGCGAGAATAATCGCATTCTTCTCCTCTTTGAGTTCTTTGATTTGTTTTTTCATTGGTAACCTACCTTTAGATAACTAAAAATATCTTGACAATTATAACAGATGACTTTACATCTGTCAACTTATCTGTAAACTTTTGGTGCTTTGATACGAATATTAACAGTTCTCAAATTGACAATGTGTAGATTTTGCTGTATCATTGATATATAAAATATTTTGAGGTAAAAATTATGAGAATGAGAAAAAAGAAAAATCTTGAAGATAAGCTGGCCGCTTGTTCTAATCTGTTAATTAAAATTTCTGATGACAGAGATTATCGTCATGCCACCGACAATCCCGAATATATAGATTTTGAAGATTTGTTTGGAAATACAAATCCCGTTCATCTTGAAATCGGTTGCGGTAAAGGGCAGTTTGTTTATGAGATAGCAAAACGCAATCCCCACATTAATTTTCTTGCGGTTGAAAAAAGCTCTAATGTTATAGTAACTGCTTGTGAAAAATGTGAGATTTTGCCCAATGTCCGCTTTCTTAAATGCGGTGCAGAGTATCTTCCAAAATATTTAAAGCCCCAAAGCATTGACATAATTTATCTTAATTTTTCCTGTCCGTTCCCAAAAAAAGCTTATGCTTTCCACCGCCTTACTGCACCTCACTTTCTTGCAATTTATGCGAGAATTATGAGTGACGGCGCAGAAATTCATCAGAAGACCGATAACAAAGGCTTTTTTGAATTCTCGCTTGAGGCGCTTATCGATTACGGATTTACCCTTAAAAATATTTCCCTCGATTTGCACAACAGCGATTTTGAGGGCAATATAGTCACTGAATACGAGGCGCGTTTTTCTTCTCTCGGTTTTCCTATTTACCGCCTTGAGGCATATTTGAAAAAATGAAAACGGTAATTGTTGCACTGAATTCTCAGTATATTCATTCTTCGTTGGCACCTTGGTATTTACTGAGTTCTGTTAAAGAGTGCTGCCCTCCGGAAATCAAAGCAAAGGTTATTGATGGCACTGTTAACGAGGATATTGAGGCAGTTTATAAAAGAATAAAAAAAGAAAAAGCTGATGTCATTGCTTTTTCCTGTTATATATGGAATATTTCTTTTGTATTAGAACTTGTGAAAATGATTTCACAAGAGGGTGTAAAAATCGTCCTGGGTGGCCCTGAGGTGTCCTACTGCGCCGAAGAGATTCTGAAAAATAATCCTAAGGTAAATTATGTGATTTCGGGAGAGGGTGAATATCCTTTCAGTCTGCTGCTTAGTACGCTTTACTGTAAGGGGATTTTATCAAAGATTCCGGGGCTTTCCTATAGGCTGAAGGGAAAAGTGAAGAAAGGCGAGCCTTATGTCACCGACGCTGTGCCGATAAATCCTTATACAAAGGAATATATTAAAGCTCTCGGCGGTAGAATCGCTTACATAGAAACCAGCCGCGGCTGTCCTTTTTCCTGCGCTTTTTGTCTTTCGGGCAGGTGTGGAGGAGTGCGGTTTTTTCCTTTAGAGCGGGCAAAGGCTGATATTATTACTCTTGCTAATTCAGGCAGTAAAATAATAAAGTTTGTTGACCGTACCTTTAATGCTGACCGTAAACGAGCCTATGAAATATTCTCTTTTATTATTAATAGCTACGGCAAAGGAATTCCCAAGGGAGTATGCTTCCATTTTGAAATAGCAGGTGATTTGCTTAAAGCAGAGGATTTTGAACTTTTGAAAACTGCACCTAAGGGAGCTATCCAGTTTGAAATCGGTATGCAAAGCTTTAACTCCGAAACCCTAGCTACCATTAATAGAAAAACAAATGTAAAGCTACTAAAGGATAATATTAAAAAACTGGTTGCACTTGGCAATATACATATACACATTGACTTAATTGCAGGTCTGCCCAAAGAAGATTTTAAATCCTTTAGAGATAGCTTTAATACAGCCTTTTCTCTTAAATCCGATATGCTGCAGGTGGGCTTTTTAAAACTGCTTCACGGTGCCGATATGAGGGAGAAAAAAGAAGAATATCCTTGCGAATTTTCCGTACTACCGCCCTATGAGGTTACATCTACACCGTGGCTGACTGATATGCAAATAAAAATGCTTCACTCTTGCGAAAATGCCCTTGAGCGCTTTTGTAACAGCGGCAGATTTAAAATGACCAATGAATATATTTTCGGTGTACAAAAAAGAAACCCCTTTGATACTCTTATTCAACTTGGTATGTTCACCGGAAGCGATTCCTGCTCACTTAGTGAATATGTTGACAGAATTCATTGGTTTTTCGGGCAGGGAAGTAACCCTGATATTTTGCGTGATGCACTTCTTTGTGACATAGCAACCTCTGTTAAAAGCACAACGCTTCCGAGAAGCCTTATAAGGGAGGATAAACGACTCCGTAAATTCCGAAATTTACTTGAAAGCAATGAAACCACTCGCCGTAAAAAAGGCGTGCTGAGAAGTACATTCCTTCTTTACAGCCAAAACTGCGGCGCTTACGTGGATTATGATGAAAAGGTAAATGGGAAGTATTTTCTTCATAAAATTAATTTTGATATAAATTAAACCGGCAATTATTTGCCGGTTTTCTTTATTTTTGCTACGAAGAAGCCTTCGTATTCTTCTGTGGGGCAGACACATATTGCGCTCTGAACAGAGCAGGGAAGCAAGGGTAAATAGTTTCTGATTTGCTCGTCAATAGGCAGTATCTCGCATTTATATTTTTTAAGGACTTTTTTTAGTATTTCGTCATTCTCGGCAGGGAGCACCGAGCAGGTTGAATAAACCATTTCTCCGCCTGATTTAAGTACAGACAGAGCCTTATCTAAAAGCTTTGTCTGTGCTGATATACATTTATTAATCAAGGTCTCGGAAAATCCGGAGTAGGTCTTAGGAATATTCAGTGAAAATGTTCCGCTGCCTGAGCAGGGTGCATCAAGGAGGATTTTGTCAAACGAAAAGAAGCTTTCGAGATTTCTTGCATCGGTGACCATGACATTTGCGCAGGTGACACCTTGTTTTTCTAAATTGAACATAAGGCGCTCTGCACGCATTTTGTTCATTTCACAGGCGGTGATATTACATTTATTTTCACATAGAGCGGCGATCTGTGTTGTTTTGCCACCGGGAGCGGAGCACATATCCAAAATATCGGTGTTTTGCTGTGCATCGAGTATTAATGCAGGAAGCTGAGAAGAAAGACTCTGAAGATAGATGTCACCATTTTTATAGAGACTTAAATCTCTGAGAGCATCCATATTGCTTTCAATGATAAGAGCCGTATTACTGTATGGCACTGTCCTATAGGTTACACCGTTTTGTTCAAAAACAGTTTTGACGTTCTCTACCGTTGTTTTAAGGGTGTTGACCCTAAGTGTTGTTTTTCGCCTTGCAGAACTGCCGTTTATTATTCTGTTGCAGTCAGCTTCATTATAGTACTCGGCAAGTTTATTATTAAAAAAATCCGTAAAATCACATCCCTTTACATTGATTTTATTGTAAAATAAATCTTTTACAAAGTCAATATCGGAACTTTTTTAAAAAATATGTTAAAAAAATAACATTTTTGTGAAAAAAGGGGTAGAAATATTTTTTCTGTTGTGATATAATTTTTGACATAGTATGGAGTATTCTGCCGAAGCTCTGCTTTACGGCGGATGACCAACTGAATATTTTGCATAAGGAGGATATGGCAAATGCAAAAAAAGATAAGCAATTATCCCTTCAACGGTACTCCCGAGCAGGAAAAGAAGCTTCTCGAAGTAATTGATGCCAATAAGCACGACAAGAGCCGTCTTATTGCTGTAATGCAGGAAGCTCAGGATATCTACGGATACCTGCCTATGGAAGTACAGGAGATCATCTCTGAAGGTATGGACGTACCCATGGAAAAGATTTTCGGTGTGGCTACCTTCTACGCTCAGTTCTCTCTTTCTCCTAAGGGTAAGTACAACATCTCTGTATGCCTCGGTACCGCTTGCTATGTAAAGGGTGCAGGTGTACTTATGGAGAAGCTTGAGGAAGCTCTCGGTATTGGTGCTGATGAATGCACTGCAGACGGAAAGTTTTCTCTTACTGCTTGCCGCTGCATCGGTGCTTGCGGACTTGCTCCCGTTTTAACCGTTAACGAAGACGTTTACGGAAGACTTGTGGGCGACGACATTGCCGGCATTTTGGCAAAATACGCTGACTAATTTCGGTTTATTATAAGGAAAACGATAATTATGAAAATCAGTACTATTAAAGATATACTTGATGCAGAGGTTTTGTGCTGTGAGGAACTAATCGGCAGTCACGTCTATTCTGCTTGCGGCAGTGATATGATGAGTGATGTTCTTGCCTATGTTAAAGATCAGGCGGTGCTCCTTACCGGTCTTGTTAATCCTCAGGTCATTCGCACTGCGGAAATGATGGATATGAGATGTATTGTATTCGTCCGTTCCAAAAAGCCAAGTGATGAAATGCTGGCTCTGGCAGAGGAAAGCGGTATTGTGCTTTTGTCTACCACAAAGCGTATGTATGATGCATGCGGACTTCTCTATCAAGGAGGTCTTGTTGGAAAGCGGGTTCAAAATGGCTGATGAACTTATTTTCCGTTTCAATGTAGACGGCGATGATTTTACATCTGCCGGTCAGGCTTCTGTACAGATTAAAAAGAATTTACGTCAGCTTGGTATTCCTTCGGAGATTATCCGCCGTGTTTCCATTGCAATGTATGAGGGCGAAATCAATATGGTTATTCACGCCAAGGGCGGTGAGGCTACCGTCAAGGTGACAGAAAGCTATATTGAAATCATTCTCGAAGACAAGGGTCCCGGTATTAAGAATGTTGAACAGGCTATGCAGGAGGGCTTCTCCACAGCGCCTGACGGAATACGTTCACTGGGCTTTGGCGCTGGTATGGGACTTCCGAATATGAAGCGCTATACCGATTCAATGGAAATCAGCACTGTAGTGGGTGAGGGAACTACAATTACCATGCGTGTAAATCTCTGCTGACAAGTTTAATTTTAGTGGAGTTAATTGACTATGTATACATATGAGCATTCTGTTCAGCTGGATCCAAATAAGTGTACCGGCTGTACCACCTGTTTAAGGCGCTGTCCTACGGAGGCTATACGTATCCGTGACGGTCGTGCTGTTATTAACCAGGAACGCTGCATTGATTGCGGTGAGTGTATCAGAGTTTGCCCTCATAAGGCTAAAAAAGCTGTATGCTCTAAGCTTGAGTCAATGGATCGCTTTAAGTGGAAGATAGCGCTTCCGGCTCCGTCACTTTACGGTCAGTTCGAAAACCTTGATGACGTTGACTATGTATTAGACGGTCTGTTGAAGATAGGTTTCGATGACGTTTTCGAGGTTTCAAAGGCCGCTGAGCTTATATCTGCTTATACAAGACGATATCTTAAAACCGACGGCATAAAACTGCCGGTTATAAGCTCTGCCTGTCCAGTAGTAGTGAGACTTATTGGACTTCGTTTTCCGTCTCTTAATGATCACATAATGCAAATGCTGCCCCCTATGGAGGTGGCTGCAAGGCTCGCTCGTGAGCGTGCCAAAAAGAATCATCCCGAACTAAAGGATGAAGAAATAGGCGTGTGCTTTATTTCTCCCTGTCCTGCAAAGGCAAGTTACGTTAAAAACGGCTTTGCGGAATATAAAAGTCAGGTTGACGAGGTTGTTTCTATCAGTGATATTTACTTTTTACTAATAAATGAAATGAAGCAGGATGTTGAGCCTTGCGCTCTGTGTGAATCCGGTATGATAGGTATCGGTTGGGCATCCTCCGGCGGTGAGTCCACCGCTGTGTTCAATGAAGGCTATCTTGCGGCCGATGGTATCGAAAATGTTAACCGCGTTCTTGACCAGATAGAAAACGGTAATATACCGCCGCTTAAATTCATTGAACTAAATGCTTGTACCGGCGGCTGTGTAGGCGGCGCAACAACTATGCAAAATCCTTTTATAGCAAAGGCAAGACTACATAGTTTAAAGCGTTATCTTCCGGTTTCTCAGAACTTCCTCACCAAAGATGAAGAAAGATACATTCCCGATGAATATTTTTTTAATGACCTGCCGGTTTACAATCCCATAAGCAGGCTCAGTGACAGTATGGCTGAGTCAATGCGAATGATGGCAGATATTCAGAAGTTGAGAAAAGCGCTTCCCGGAATTGACTGTGGCTCCTGCGGTGCTCCCACTTGCAGAGCCTTTGCCGAGGATGTTATTAAAGGTCAGGCAGATGTAAAGGGATGTATTCTTTGTAAAAATTTATGGAGTGAAGAAGAATGAATGTTTCATCTCTTTTAAATAGCGGCTTTAGTGCAATTACTGTGCCCGATAAGGAAAGAGAAATAAAAGGTGTTTATATCGGTGATTTGCTCAGCTGGGTTATGAGTAGTGCGGAAATGCACAATGCCTGGGTGACCATTATGTCCAACATTAATGTTGTGGCGGTTGCCAGTCTTGTTGATGTTTCCTGCATTATTCTTGCTGAAGGTGTTTCACTCGATGAAGGTGTTGCTGCCCAGGCAGAGACTAAGGGCATTAACATTCTTTCAACCGGTATGTCCGCCTATGAGGCGGCGAAGGCCCTTTCGGAGCTCGGATTATGAGCCGTTATTATTATGATTTTCACGTTCATTCCTGTTTATCTCCCTGTGCCGATGATGATAACACCCCTAATAATTTAGCAGGTATGGCTGCTTTGTGCGGCATCAACATTATGGCACTTACCGACCATAACAGCTGCAAAAATTGTCCTGCTTTTTTTGAAGCAGCGAAGCGCAACGGAATTATTCCTATTGCGGGTATGGAGCTGACGACAAGTGAGGATATACACCTTGTGTGTCTGTTTCCCGAGCTCAGTGCGGCTTTGGAGTTTGATAAGGTAATTGACCCATTCAGAACTCCTTTTCCGAACCGTGTGGATATTTTCGGTTATCAGATGATTATGGACGGGGATGATAACGTAATAGGAACAGAAAAAAATTTTTTACCCGTTGCCACTGCTGTTGACATTAACAGCGCCGTCAGTCTTGTCAAAAAGCACGGTGGAATATGCTATCCTGCGCATATAGACAGACAGGCGAACGGAATTATATCAATTCTCGGTACACTGCCCGTTAATCCTGAGTTTTCCTGTGTCGAGTTTCACTCAACTGAAAACAGGGAAGAGTATACAAAGCTTTATTCACTTGAGAATAAGCGTATACTTGTGGGCTCCGATACCCACTATCTTACCGATATAAGAGATGAAAATGATTGGCTTTTAATTGACGATGAACCGTACAGCAGCTCGCTTGTGAGGCAGCGTCTGTTCGAAATGCTGAGGTGAGGATATGAAGGAGCTTTCTTTAAATATTCTCGATGTTGCCGAGAACTCGGTAAAGGCAAAGGCTTCGCTTATCGAAATTCTGCTTGATGAGAAGGATAGTAAATTAACCATTATTATTCGTGATGACGGATGCGGAATGACTAAAGAAATCCTTGCCGGTGTTACCGACCCGTTTTATACCACGCGTACCACCCGTAAGGTTGGTCTTGGCTTGCCGCTTCTGAAAATGGCGGCTGAGCTGACAGGAGGCAGTATGACTGTCGCGTCTGTGTCGGTTAATGATGATGAAATCAATCACGGCACTACGGTTACGGCAATTTTTAATACCGATCATATAGATTTTACACCGTTGGGTGACATTGTTGCTACCATTGTGACTCTGATTCAAGGGCATCCGGATTTCGATTTTCTTTTCCAACACTCTAAAAACGGAAAAGATGTTAAACTCGATACCCGCGAACTCAGATTGATTCTTGAGGATGTTCCTCTTGACAGTTATGATGTTATTAAATGGATTGAGGGAAATTTAAAAGAGCAATACCTCGATTCTTAAAATTAGTTTAATTACAGCAAAGGAAGGAAGATACTTATGAAAAGTTTAGCTGAACTGCAGGCAATCAGAGATAAAATGAAGAATAAGGTTGTTATGCGTGAAGGCGTAGACGACATCCGCGTTGTAGTCGGTATGGCTACCTGCGGTATCGCAGCAGGCGCACGTCCTGTTCTTAACGCTTTTGTTGAAGGCGTTAATGCAGCCGGCCTTAATGATAAGGTGGCTGTATCCCAGACCGGTTGCATCGGTCTTTGCCAGTATGAGCCTATTGTTGAGGTTCATCAGAACGGCGAAAAAGTAACCTATGTTCATATGACCGCTGAAAAAGCAGCAACGGTTATTGAAAAGCACTTAAAGGGCGGTAAAGTTGTTGCTGAGTTTACTGCTCAGAACGGATAATTTTTTGGAGGTATAGTTTATGATTCGCGCACATGTACTTATTTGCGGCGGTACCGGTTGTACCTCTTCGGGCAGTCAGTCTATTCAGGATGCTTTCGTTGAGCAGCTTGAGAAGAACGGCCTTACCGATGAAATCAAAATTGTGCAGACCGGTTGTTTCGGTCTTTGCGCACTCGGTCCGGTAGTTATCGTTCACCCCGAAGGAACCTTCTACAGCCGTGTAACTGCTGAAGATGTTGCTGAAATTGTCAGTGAGCATCTTCTCAAAGGCCGTATCGTTGAGCGTCTTGTTTATTCTGACGGCGCTGAAGAGGACAAGGATATTGCACACCTTTCTCTTAATGATACCGCTTTCTACAAGACCCAGAACCGTGTAGTTCTCCGTAACTGCGGTGTTATCAATCCTGAAGATATAGATGAGTATATCGGTATGGACGGTTATGCTGCTCTCGGTAAGGTTCTTACTGAGATGACTCCTGAGGATGTTATTCAGGTTGTTACCGATTCCGGACTTAGAGGAAGAGGCGGCGGTGGATTCCCCACTGGTCGTAAATGGGCTCTTACTGCTCCCAACAAGGCTCCTCAGAAATATGTTGTATGTAATGCTGACGAGGGTGATCCCGGTGCATTTATGGACCGTTCTGTTCTTGAAGGCGACCCCCACTGTATTATTGAAGCTATGGCTATCTGCGGTTATGCCGTAGGCGCTACTCAGGGTTATGTTTATGTTCGTGCTGAGTATCCTATCGCTGTTCGCCGTCTTGCTATCGCTATCGCACAGGCAAGAGAATATGGTCTTTTAGGTAAAAATATTTTCGGTTCGGGATTTGACTTCGACCTTCACATCCGTCTCGGCGCAGGTGCGTTCGTTTGCGGTGAGGAAACTGCTCTTATGGCTTCTATCGAAGGTAAGCGCGGCGAGCCTCGTCCCCGTCCTCCTTATCCTGCTGTTAAGGGTCTTTATGAGTCTCCTACCTGTGAAAACAACGTTGAGACCTTTGCTAATATTCCCCAGATTATTCTTCGCGGTGCTGATTGGTTTGCTTCTATGGGTACCGAGAAGAGCAAGGGTACCAAGGTATTCGCTCTTGGTGGTAACATCGAAAATACCGGCCTTGTAGAAATTCCTATGGGTACAACTCTGCGTCACATTATCTATGATATCGGTGGCGGTATTCCAGGTGGCAAGAAGTTCAAGGCTGCGCAGACCGGCGGTCCTTCCGGCGGTTGTATTCCCGCAAGCCTTATGGATACCGAGGTTGACTACGATAACCTTACTGCTATCGGCTGTATGATGGGTTCCGGCGGTCTTATTGTTATGGACGAGGATACCTGTATGGTTGATATGGCTAAGTTCTTCCTTGAGTTTACAGTTGATGAGTCCTGCGGTAAGTGTACTCCTTGCCGTGTAGGTACTAAGAGACTTCTTGAAATGCTTGATAAGATTACCGAGGGTAAAGGCACTCTCGAGGATATTGACAAGCTTGAAGAACTCTGTAACTACATCAAGCAGAACTCTCTTTGCGGTCTCGGACAGACTGCTCCTAACCCTGTACTTGCTACTCTTAACTTCTTCCGTGATGAGTATATCGCGCACGTAGTTGATAAGAAGTGCCCTGCAGGTGTATGTAAGAATCTTCTTGTATTTGACATTGACAAGGATAAATGTATCGGTTGCGGTATGTGTGCTAAGCAGTGTCCTGCAGATGCTATTACCCGTACTGATTACATTGCTCCCGGTCACAAGCTTGCGTCCTTTGTTATTGATACAGATAAGTGTGTTAAGTGCGGCGCTTGTATCGGTACTTGTAAGTTCAAAGCAATCTCTAAGAAATAAGAAAGGAGCCTATTTATAATGGAAATGCTAAATGTAAAAGTAAACGGTATTGCCGTTAGTGTGCCGAAAGGCTCCACTATTCTTGAGGCTGCCAGAATTGCAGGAGTTGAAATTCCTACTCTCTGCTTTATGAAAGAGAAAAATGAAATCGGCGCTTGCCGTATCTGTGTTGTTGAGGCTACCGGTGCAAGAGGTCTTGTTGCTGCTTGTGTTCATCCCGTAGCTGAAGGTATGGAAATCCAGACCAACACAGAAAAAATTCAGAAAGCTCGTAAGACAACTCTCGAGCTTATTCTCTCCACCCACGACAAGAGATGTCTCTCTTGTGTTCGCTCCACCAACTGTGAGCTTCAGAAGCTCTGTATGGAATACGGTGTAGACGGCGGTGCATTCGAGGGCTTCCGTCCGAAATACGAGCTTGATACTTCTTCTGCTCACCTTGTTAGAGACAACAATAAATGTATTCTTTGCCGCAGATGCGTTGCTGTTTGTGATGAGCAGTATGTAAGCGTTATCGGTGCAAACGACCGTGGTATTGACACCTCTATCGGTTGCGCCTTCAAAAAGGAGCTCAATGATGTTCCCTGTATCTCCTGCGGTCAGTGTACAGCTGTATGTCCTACCGGCGCTCTTACCGAAAAGGATGATACCGCTCCTATCTGGGAAGCTATCAACAATCCTGAGAAAACTGTTGTTGTTCAGGTTGCTCCTGCTATTCGTGCTACCCTCGGTGAAGCATTTGGTATGCCGATTGGCACCAATGTTGAGGGCAAAATGGTTGCCGCTCTCCGTCGTCTTGGCTTCGATAAGGTATTCGACACCAACTTCGGTGCTGACCTCACTATCGTTGAAGAGGCTAACGAGCTTGTTGATAGAATTAAAAACAAGGGTGTTCTCCCCATGATTACATCCTGTTCTCCCGGTTGGGTAAAGTTCTGCGAGTACTTCTATCCCAATATGATTGACCATCTCTCAAGCTGTAAATCTCCTCAGCAGATGACAGGCGCAATGATTAAGACCTATTATGCAGAGCAGACCGGTCTTGACCCTAACAACATTGTTGTTGTATCCGTAATGCCCTGTACTGCTAAGAAGTTTGAAATCGGCAGAGATAATGAAAACGCTGCAGGAGTAGCTGATGTTGATGTTGCTATCACCACCAGAGAGCTTGCTCGTATGATTCAGAGAGCAGGTATTAACTTTACCGCTCTTCCCGATGAGAAATTTGATAATCCTCTCGGTGATACCGCTACCGGTGCTGCTGTTATCTTCGGCGCTACCGGCGGTGTTATGGAAGCTGCCGTTCGTACTGCTAACGACTGGCTCACAGGCAAAGATAACACTGTTGTTGCTCTTGAAGCTGTCAGAGGAACTGAGGGTCTTAAAGAAGCTACCGTTAACCTCGGCGGAACCGAGCTTAAAGTTGCTGTTGCATCCGGTGCTCAGGCTGCAAAAGAGGTTATGGATAAAATCAAAGCCGGCAATCCCGAAGGTTGGGCATTCATTGAAATTATGGGTTGCCCCGGCGGTTGCGTAAACGGCGGCGGTCAGCCTATCCAGCCTCAGTACATTCGTGATACTGTTGATCTAAAGGCTGTTCGTGCTAAGGCTCTGTATGATCAGGATGAAGCAATGGAGCTTAGAAAGTCCCATGAATCTCCCATCATCAAAGCTCTCTACGGCGAAGGCAAGTGGTTTGAGTCTTATGGTTGCCACAAGGCACATGAGGCGCTTCACACGACCTATACCGCTCGTAAGAAGTACAATTACTAATATTTTTAAACGGCTCTTTAGAGAGCCGTTTTTCTTTTAGTATATTGACTTTTTCAAGAATAGAAGTATAATTTAGTTAATAGTTATTAAAAGGTGATTACATGAGATTTTCAAGTCTGCATAACCATACCGTTTATTCTGACGGTGTTGGCACAATTAAAGAAAATATTGAGTCGGCAATCAGTAAAAATATGCTGTCTATTGGTTTTTCCGACCATAGCTTTACTGATTGTGATACCAGCTATTGTATGAAGAAGCAGGATTACGATAATTATCTTGCCGAAATATCGGCGGCAAAGCAGGAATATAAGGATATAATCCCTATTTATGCCGGTATAGAAATGGATTTCTTTTCCGAAATTAACAGAAACAGTTTTGATTATATAATTGCTTCTGTGCATTATATAATTAGAGACGGAATTTGTTATCCAGTTGACCATTCTGCAAAACAACAGCAGGACTGTATTGAGGATGCCTTCGGCGGAAATGTTTATGATATGGCAAAATGCTATTTTGATATGGTAGCCGAGCACGCTGCCCGAAATAAGCCTGATATTATCGGCCATTTTGATGTTATAAACAAATTCAGCCTTATGCCTGAGGATGATAAATATCTGCAGATTGCGTTTGATGCTATGACCGAAACTGCAAAGTACTGTAATGTTTTTGAAATCAACACCGGCGCTATTTCCAGAGGAATTCGTAAACAGCCTTATCCCAGTAAAGAGCTTTTAAAACATCTTTTGTCACTGGGTGGCAAAGTGGTAATCAATGCCGATTCCCACGACCCCAAAAATCTTGATTGCTTCTTTAATGAATCTGTAGACATATTAAGAGAAGTAGGCTTCAATTCTTTCGGTGTGTTTAACGGAAACGGCTTTGATAAAATCATTATATAAACTTAAGCGAGTGGAATTCCACTCGCTATTCTTGTTGTCAATTGTTAGATAATTTGATATAATGCTCTTGAGGTGTTATTTATGTTTAATTTTTTTGCAAATATTCATGAAAAGATTGCGGATGGTTACAGGCTTTCCGGAACTGATTATAATCATATAAAAAATGTTCTTCGTATGAATAAGGGGGACAAACTCCTTGTGTCCTGCGAGGGAAAAAGTGATTTATGTAAAATTGAGTCATTTGAAAACGACTGTGTTGATGTCAGTGTGATTGAAGAAAATTATAATAACACCGAACTTCCTATTGAAATTATTCTTTTTCAGGCGCTTCCAAAAAGCGATAAAATGGAATTGATTATTCAAAAAACCGTTGAACTGGGTGTTAGCAAAATTTTTCCCGTTGAAATGAAGCATTGTGTCGTAAAGCTTGATGAAAAGAAAAAGGCCAGCAAGGTCGCAAGATGGCAGGCAATAAGCGAGAGTGCGGCTAAACAGAGCAAGCGTAATGTTATACCTCAAATCGGTGATGTGCTTTCTTTTTCTCAAATGCTTAGTTTCGCACAGAATCTTGACCTGTTTATTGTTCCATACGAAAACAAAGAAGGAATGACAGCGACCCGCAAGGCTTTAGAGAATATTAAGAGTGGTATGAAAATCGGTATTCTTATAGGACCTGAGGGTGGCTTTGATGTTAAGGAGATAGAAAAGGCAACCGAGGCAGGCGGCGCTTCGGTATCGCTCGGCAAACGCATTCTTCGTACCGAAACGGCGGCAATTACTGCTGTTTCCCTCATTATGCTTTATACAGAAATGAATTTAGGCGGTGAGGATTTTTGAAAAGTCTTCCGTTAGATTTTGTGAATAGAATGAAAGGTCTTCTGGGGGATGAATACCCGCTTTACGAAAAGGCGGTGAACGATGAGCCTGTGAGGGGCTTTCGTGTTAATACTAATAAAATCTCCCTTGATGATTTTGTAAAAATAAATCCTTTTTGCGATGAAAAAATCCCTTATGTTGATAATGGATTTTATTTAAGCAATGAAAAGGTTGGCAATCATCCTTATCATCATGCAGGAATGATTTATGTTCAGGAGCCTGCCGCCATGGCGCCTGCCGAATGTGTTGATATTGCTCCTAACTGGAAAGTGCTTGATATGTGCGCCGCTCCGGGCGGTAAAAGTACACAACTTAAAAACAAACTGTCCGAAAAAGGCGTTCTTGTTTCTAACGAAATAATTATGAGCCGCTGTAAAATTCTGACGGGAAACATTGAGCGGTTAGGTCTTGATAACTGTATTACAACCTGTTTGGATTCCGGTGCGCTGTCACGGTATTTTCCTAAAGCCTTTGATATGATTATGGTGGACGCGCCTTGCTCGGGTGAAGGTATGTTCCGTAAGGATGACACAGCCATTGAGCAGTGGAGCGAGGAAAATGTTACAATGTGCGCTGCCCGTCAGGCAGAGATTCTTGACAATGCGGCTCTTTGCCTTAAAGATGGCGGATATATTGTTTACGCAACCTGTACATTTTCTCTTGAGGAAAATGAAATGACAGTGGATGCATTTTTAAAGCGTCATCCCGAATTTGAAATTGTTCCCGTAAATGAAAAAGTTGCTCGCTTTACTGTGGACGGCATTTCTTTTGACGGATGCAAATGTGAAAATTTGAGCTATTGCAGACGCTTTTATCCCCATAAAGGCAGGGGAGAGGGTCAATTTATGGCGGTGCTTCATTCCACACTTACTCCGCGCGATGAACTTAAAGTAAGTAAAAAACCGCTAAAAGAAAGCAGGGTTGTTACTGACTTTCTTGACAGCGTGCTGACTGATTATAATAGGGATGGAATTATCATAAATGGTGATAGGGTAAGCTATATGACGGCGGATTTTGAAGTTAAAGCGCCGGTGTTCTCTTGTGGAGTAACTGTAGGTGAAATAAAGAAAAACTATATTCAGCCTCATCATCAGTTATTTATGGCGCTGGGAAAACATTTCAAGAGAAAAATCTGTCTTTCTCCTGACAGTGATGAACTAAAAAAGTATCTTCACGGCGAAGAGTTTGAAGCTGAATGTGATAACGGCTGGGCGGTTGTAACAGTGGACGGTTGTGCTGTCGGAGGCGTCAAAGTGTCGTCAGGAAGAGCAAAAAATCATTATCCCAAAGGACTTCGCACACTCTAACTCATTTGTTAACAAATTATCCTTTATTTATCGATTAATTTATGTTATACTTCATTTAGAATAAAATTTTGGAGGAATAAAAATGAAAAAAGTTCTTGCAATTCTTATGGCAACTGTTCTTGTATTAAGCCTTTGTGCTTGCGGGGGAAAGGGTCCTACCACTTCCATCAAAGATCCTGCCGAGCTTTTAAACAATGTTTGGGCTAAGTTTGCTGAAAACGAAGTGTTTATGGCTTACGGTGGTGACGGCGGCGAAGACGGTATGAGCTTTGCTGAAAATGCTGCAGGTGCTTACAGCCTTACCAATGCCGAGGCATTAGAGAGCCAGTTTGCTTTCCCCGCAGCTGAAGTGGCTAAAATTGAATCTGCTGCAACTATGATTCACGGTATGATGGTTAACTTCTATGCCGCTGCTGCTTACAAGGTTGCTGATCACAACAATACCGATGCTTTGGTAACCTCTATTAATGACGGTTTAGCATCTATGCGTTGGATGTGCGGACAGCCTGATAAGTATGTTATTTACACCGTTGACGACCTTTATATTGTATCTGTTTACGGTAACACCATGAACGTTGATAACTTCAAGACCCATATAGCTGAAGCTTATCCCCAGGCTAAGCTCGTTGTGGAAGAAGCTGTAGCGTAAATTTTAAATAAGGAGTAAACGATATGCTTTTTTCAAGTGTTCCGTTTCTCTTTTACTTCCTGCCTATTGTAATATTAGCATATTTTGCCGTTCCTTTCCGTTTAAAAAACTTTGTTTTGCTTATCTCAAGCCTTGTTTTTTACGGTTGGGGCGAGCCAATGTATCTAATATTTATGCTTATTTCCATAACTCAAGGCTACGTCTTTGGATGTTTAATTGAAAAATTTAGAAACAGCAAGTGGTCAAAGTTTTTTTTGACCGCTTCTGTATTATTTAGCCTAAGTATGCTTGGTGTTTTCAAGTATGCCGATTTCTTTATCGAGAACTTTAATGCAATAACCGGTATGTCGGTTGCAACGTTTAGGCTTGCGTTGCCTATCGGTATTAGCTTTTACACCTTCCAGATTTTAAGCTATGCAGTAGATGTTTACCGTGGTGACGTTCCCGCACAAAAGAATTTTGTTAACATTGCAACATATATTGCAATGTTCCCACAGCTTATTGCAGGACCTATTGTTCGTTACAGTGATATCGCTGAACAGCTTGAAATAAGAAGTCATACCTTTGAAAAGGCTTCAAACGGTATTCGAAGATTTACAGCAGGCTTTGCTAAAAAGATTTTAATTGCAAACATTTTAGGCGAGCTTGTGGACAGCTTTAAAGCAAGCGAAGAAAAAAGTGTTCTGTTTTTCTGGATGTACGGTATTGCTTATATGCTTCATGTTTATTTCGATTTCTCGGGATATAGCGATATGGCTATCGGTTTAGGCAAAATTTTCGGCTTCGATTTTATGGAAAATTTCAACTATCCCTTTATTTCGGCATCTATTACCGAATTTTGGAGAAGGTGGCATATGTCACTTGGCAGTTGGTTTAGAGATTATTTATATATCCCCTTAGGTGGTAACCGCGTTTCAAAGTTGCGTTTTCTGTTCAATATTTTCGTAGTATGGATGGCAACAGGTTTTTGGCACGGTGCCGCGTGGAATTTTGTTTTATGGGGACTATTCTTTGCAGTTTCCCTTATTACGGAAAAGCTATTCCTTTTAAACCTTCTTAAAAAGTTAAAAGGATTTAATCATATTTATGTTTTGTTTTTAACCCTAATCAGCTTTATTCTATTTGATAATACTTCACTTAAAGCTGCAGTTTATTATATCGGCGGTTTGTTCGGAGCAGGGAGGATTTCGTTAGTTAACACCGAAACTCTTTATTATCTTATAAGCTACGCTGTAATACTAGTTATTGCAATTATTGGTTGTACGCCACTGCCTAAAATTTGCTACGAGAAATTTGGCAAAACTATAGTTGGTAATAAGGTGTACTGTGTTGTTGAACCTTTGGTTATTTTGGCCGTTTTGGCGGTTTGTACCGCATTTTTAATTGACGGTTCCTTTAACCCGTTCTTATACTTTAGGTTTTAGGAGGTGCTGTTGTGAACAAGTTTAAGAGTTTATTTACCGTGGTTTTGGCCGTTCTTTTTGTGTTCGGTTTTGCCGTTACTTCGATTATTGTTCCTGATAAGGAAATTTCTTTATCGGAAAACAGTACCCTTCAGCAGTTCCCCGATTTATCAATTAACATTGATTTTTCTAAGAATATTTTCAACGAACTAAAAAAGAATTCAAATAATATTAAAGGTTTTACCGAAAACTTTGAAAAGTATACACAGGACCAATTCCCGCTTAGGGATACCTTCAGAAAACTGAAGGCAGATGTTGTTTTTAACATATTTTTGCAAAAAGATAACAACGGTTATTTTATGAAAAATGGGTATATTTTCAAAAACAGCAATTTGTTGAATTCTAAAAATATAGATTATAACACTAAGAAAATCAAGTTTTACTACGATAGTCTTTTGAGTGAAAACAATAATGTTTATTTGGCAGTAATTCCTGATAAAAACTATTATCTTAATGGTGATTTTTCTTTAAGGCTAAATTATGACGAATTTTATGATACCGTTCTTAATAGATTATCTTTTGCGAAATATATTGACTTAACCGATAAACTGACCCTTGAAAGCTATTATTCAACCGATACCCATTGGCGTCAGGAGAAAATAATTAACGTTGCTGATTTCATTTTAAGCGAAATGGGTGCCGCAAATTCTGAAGAAAAATCGGAAATTGTTTCAACAAATAAATTTTTTGACGGAATTTATGCGCGCCAAACCTTTTTTAAAACTGAAGGTGATGAAATGCTGTATGTTACTAATCCTATTTTAAAGGACGCCGTTTTGTTTGATAATAGTTTAAACAGTGAGATTCCTATTTACAATTTTGATAAAATTGAGTCTGCTGAGCCTTACGATATGTTTATGTCGTATGCAAAGGTTGGTTTGATTACTTTGCAGAGAAAAGTTCCAACTACAGGCAGAGAATTAATTGTATTTCGTGATTCCTTTGGTTCTTCCATCGGCCCGTTGCTTCTTAACGGTTACGATAAAATTACCTTTATTGACACTCGCCAAATTTTACCCGCTGCTGTTAAAAATCGGGTTAAATTTACGAACCAAGATGTATTGTTTTTATATAGCACTACTGTGCTTAATGATACAATAGAGCTAAAATAAAAAATATCCGAGCATTGCTCGGATATTTTTGTTGGCGGAGTAGGAGAGACTTGAACTCTGTAAAAATGTCGCAAAAACCTGATGAATAAAGGGGGCGCAAATTTTCGTGTGCATTTTCGTGTGAACTTATGCGCTTGTGTCAGTATTATTGGTAAAGAACTCACTGAGAAGTTTGGAGAAAGCAAGCTCTTCTTTTGTGAAGGTTTGCTGATATATAGATTGTAGTATATCTGGACTGTCCCAGCCGCCAATTTTCATTGCGTATCGGTCGGGTATATTGAGTAGTGCCATAGCCGACGCGGTGGCGTGGCGCAGGTCATGAAAGCGGCAGTGTGGAATCTCGTTCTTTGCAAGTATCCTTCTGAACATAGCGCCTATTGCCTTGGAATTCTTTTGAATAATGTAATCGTTAATTTTGGGTTGGGCGTTAATTATAGTTTTGATATCTTCGGGAAGCGGGATTTTTCTGTTGCCCGCAATGGACTTAGGAGATTTTTCGTATTCTTCGGTACCATAGCTGACAATTACATTGTTTATGACAATATAATCGTCGTGAACTGCAGACCATTTGAGACCGCATATTTCTGATACTCTTAAACCTAATCTGAGGGCTAAAGTAACAGGCAATTCTATTTCGGTTCCTTTGCAGACTTCGAGAATTTTTAAGGAAGTGTTTAAGTCGGGAGTGGAATATATAATTCTTTGCATTTTCGGCAAGGTAACATTAACTGTTTCATTTGTGGCATTCTTTATTGAGGCAGATATCAAGCCCCATATACTTCGTACACTTTTGGGTGAAAGAGTTGCGCTGAGTCGATTGACCTCTGCCTGTAGAATGGACTGAGATAACCGGGATAGTTTTCTGATCTGCAGTTCGGTAAAATAATTTTTCATGATTTTCTCATAGGTTGCAATAGTAACAGGGGATAGAACGTTTCTTCTATCATCAATATAGTGCTGTATTGCTTCGCCGAGTGTTTGGTCTGTCGTGTCAACGGTATTACGGAATATTTGATTTTGCCATTCTAATGCCGCAAGCTCAGCCTTACTCTTATCGTGGCTTGTGAAAGATTTCCGAACTTTCTTTCCGTTTACCGTAACAGAAGCTTGTACACGCCAGGAACCGGAAGGAAGCTTCTTTGCTTTTGCCATTGTTCACACTCCTTTCTATAGTGTCTTGATTATTCTTTCTCAAAACATAAATCACATAACAGATAATCGTTTTTCTTTTTGCTGAGCTTTTTTGCGCCGAATTCTCCGCAACACATACAGTATCCTTTACTGATGAGACTCGTTGAAATAATATTTGAATGTTTTTTGTCTTTTTTTGTCTCTATACAGATTTTCCGAAATATTGGAGTAAAAAAATAATTTTCTTTAAAGAAATTAGTGATATTATCGTATTTGTTGCTTATGCGGCAATACTCCGCAAAATCAAATGCGGTTCTCTGTTCAGTTATTTCATTTTCTTTAGCTATTTCTATTAAATCAATAACTCTTTTGTAAGCGTGTGTATTATATATATTCCGTAGAGTTGCATCTGTATCCTTTTTTGTAATAATAAGACATAAAAGAAATAATGCTAAAATAACAATTGAAAAAATAATATCATTGGATGTATGTGATTCATAAAACAGCAAAAATAAAGATGTGAAGATGCCGAAAAGTACAGGAATAATAAAATTGTCTTTTGAGTATTTTCTTTTGAAATTACCATATTCTTCATCGCCAATTTTGTTTAAAAACTTATTCTGAAAAATAATGAAATTGTTTAATGTTTGTTGTTCATGGTTTAATATAACTTTTTTATCTTCATTCATTA
>JAZLDA010000088.1:0-6070 GCA_045614505.1 Acutalibacteraceae bacterium
GAGGTATTAATCATACCGCTTGTGTAGCTGCCGTCCTCTTCTATTCGGGCGGTAATGGTCATTACCGAATTATCAATTGTGATGTTTTCGGGTTTTCTCCATGCACCTGCGCCACCGTGTCCGTCCTGCCTCATATTTACAGTGGTCCATACATCGGGATTTAGCTTATCTCCCTCGAAATGGTCTTCGAAAACCAGCTTGTAGCCGTTTTTAATAAGTTCATCATAAGTAAGCTTCATTTATTTTACCTCCTCATAGAACTTAATATATTCAACCTGCATAGAACAGGGAAGGATTGTGTTTTCGTCGGGAGCTTCGATTCTGGGCATACCCACAGCTATGGACAAAATCAGCTCACCCTCTGTGCCGAAAGCGGCAAATACGGGGTGGTCGATGTCTATGCGTGAAAACTCAATACCGTCTACATAGAAAACAGCGTCCATATCGGTCTGTTCGTAACCGAAAACGTGCCAGCCGTCGGAAAGCTTCTCTTCACTCAGCGCATCGGGATAAAAACGCGGCCAGGCGTTGTCGCGGCTGTAGAGGTAGTTCATACTTTTAAGAAAAGTACCGTCAAAGTGTGAAGCGGTAAGGGTACAGGCATTTTTGCCTCTTATTCCCATTATCTGGGCAAAGTCAATTTCGGTAACAACCCCGCCGTTCTTTCCTTTAAGGGCCATTTTAGGCCATACTCCGGGAGAGAAAGGAGGGAATTTTGCTTTTACCTCCAAAAGACCGTTGCCGAATTTACGGCTGTTGCATTTAATCATTGCCCCTGCATAGCCCTTTTGATTTTTATCGGCTTGAAGGATAAGACGTTCCTTTTCAATATAAACGTTTTTCTTTACATACTGAACCTCGCCGCCGTCACTTACATCCTTTTCACCGTCATCAACGTGGGTGGGAACGATTCCTGTTACGGGATTGTTATTAACAAAAAATTCAGAAAACTCCATAACATCCCAGCCGTCAAGGTCAGAAGGATTTTGAAAATATTTTTCAAAAGTGAGCTTGTAATTTTCCTTTATCATAAAAGACAGCACCTCTTTTCTAAAAAAATGTTAACATAAAAAATATCCGATGTCAACGCAAAAGTGGAAAAAATTTTCGCTGACATCGGAAGGTTTTATGCTGTTTTTAAAATTGCGGCTATAACGGTTATATCATCTTCTTTTTTATCCGTGCGCCGTCTCCTTGCACACTCTGAAATGCGCTCTGCCAGTGCCTGAGCGCTTCCGTCGGTCCAGGACTCTACCTCAGCGCTTATCCAGTCGGTGCCCTCACTTACCGCGCCGTCGGACATCATAAGGATAATATCTCCCTTTTTCATTGTGATTACCGCCTTGTCAAAGGAAACACCTCTCAATATTCCTGCAGGCAGTGAGGTGCTTTGCGCCTTTCCTGCACGGCCTGAGCGGCGAACTATTGTGGGTGCGGCGCCTGCCTTCAAAAGCTCGGTTTTGCCTGTGAACAAATCAACTGAAGTTATGTCAAGCGTTGCAAGAGATTCATCGGTGGACTTAAAGAGCATTGATGAATTAAGTATTTTAAGCGCGGCGTCATAATCAAAGCCTGACTTTAAAAGACGGCTCATAAGTCCGCTTGCCATTGCTCCGTCTACAGCCGCTCTGCCCCCTGTTCCCATACCGTCGGAGAGAAGCATAATAAGTTTTCCTTTGCCGTCAAAGAAGTATTCATAAGAGTCTCCGCATATAACATTTCCATTTGAGCCTATCTGGTTTACCCCTATATCTGCGGTGAGATAAGCGTGCTCACTTGCGCTGATATATGCGTCTGACCCCGAAAAGGTTATAGATGGCGGGTCAAAATCTCTGTCGCAGGCAATACAAAGCGCCTTCATTATATCGGCGCGGTTGAGCACTATATCCTTGGCGTTTTTAACGCAAATATCCACCGTCATTCTGTCAGACTTATTAAGCTTCACACCGCACTGAGCCGCGACAATGTCAATGTTTTTAAGAGCGGCGGCAATACGTGCGGCGGCGGCGGTATCATAGCGCTCGTCGGCATCAAATTCTTTTGCAAGGGAGGAAAGCATTTTGGATATTCCGGTGAACTGGTCGGTCACAACGCTGCGCACCTCTTCAATACGCTTTTCCGCCGACACAGCGGCGGCGTATTCGCTGTAGTGCTTATAGGCGGCGCTTCCCATACGGGCGGCTCGGATACACCTTAGGCGGAATTCTTCATCGCAAAACCTTTCGGGGCTCGCTTCTCCGCTTCGCACCGCCTTGGTCATTGCGATTACTGCCGAAAGGGTCTGGTCGTATTTGGTCTCCCAACAAAAAATCTGCATAGAACAGCCCTTGCAGGCGTCCCCCTCAATTCGGCTTAACACCTTTTTGAAATCGGGAGAGTTGATTTTTGAAAGCTGGGAGGAAACGTTTTCCACAGTTGCAGAAACGTCCTTTAGCGCATTAGAGGCAAAGCGAAGCCGCATAGTAAGTGCTTTTTTCAGCCCCTCTGGGCGGATTACCGTAACCTTTTCGGCGAAGAGCTTAGAAAATTTACGGATAACGGTTTTTGGCATCATTATGTATATTCCGCAACCAATGGATGCTTCAACAATGAGTGCCACACTGTCACGGGAAAAACCGCCTATAACCGCTCCTATAAGCGCGGCGCCTATAAAAGAAGATACCTCGGCAAGCTTTCCTATATCGGCAAACACTCCCGCCATAAGTCCTCCGAAGCTGAGCATAACGGTTACTGATGAGTCTGCGCCCGAAACGGCGGAGCTCAGCGCCGCCGCAACTCCGAATACCGCGCCTGTGCCTGCCCCTCCCTGATGGGCGGCAAGAAGTATAAAGAAAATAAAAACTATTCTGCCCAAAGATATTCCTCCGGGGGCTATATATGAAAGCCCTGAAAGGACCACCGAAAGGGAGATTATAACACTTGTAAGCTGCTGAGAGGAAAGACCTGATTCACTCTCCAGTACCGCCGTGCTTCCTCTGTGCAGGAAATAGGCTATACCGCCTGCAAGGAGTGCTTCAACTGCGGCAAAGGCGACACCGCCGGGAAGTCCTCTGAGGGTTGAAACACCTGTGAAGAAAGCTGAAAGTAAAGTGATAAAGGCTGAAAAAAGCGGCTTTTCCTTTGTGAATTTGATTTTTGAGGTCAGAAGCCTTATTGCCATGACGGACAGCACTGCGGCTATGTATCTAAATCCTCCTTCGCCGGTGGCAGGGAATATGTAGCCTGCAATTGCGCCCAGTGACGCCGCCGGCATAAACAAAAAGGGGCTTCCTGCTGCGGCGGACATACCGAAGGGCAAATATTTATCGGTTACTCTTGCCCTGCTGCAAAAATATGCGGCAACAAAAAATATTAAATGGGTTACCGCATGTAAAACAAGCTCTTTCCCTGTGAGCTGGGTGCGTTCCTTTACCGAGGAGATTTTCCTCTTTAAATAAGCTGTACTTTCCTTCATTTTGACACCGTCCGTAATTTATTCCTATTCTTCCTCCGGATTATTATATACCACTGCACCTGAAAATTTTGTCACTGTATGCAGGGCGTTTTTGCTGTTTTTTTGGTAAAGGTAGAAAATATAGGTAAACAAAGGGCGAAGAAGTACAATTTTATTGCAAAATCTACTTTGTTGTGGTAAAATCAAAGAAAATTATTTTCTTTCTTTGGACGGTGAAAAAATGGCAGAACGCACCATAGCGGCTATATCTACCCCGCTGGGGGAAGGCGGCATCGGAGTTGTACGTATTTCGGGCAATGAAGCATCAATGATTGCCGACAAGGTTTTTGTCAGTGCAACTGGTAAAAAAATAAGTGAGCTTTCGGGATACCGCGCCCTTTTCGGTGAGATACGCAAAGGGGAAAGCAGAATAGACGAAGCGGTGGCGCTGAAGTTTGCCGCCCCGAAAAGCTATACGGGTGAGGACGTTGTGGAGCTTTCGGTCCACGGCGGCACCCTTATGGTGAGAGAGGTATTGCGCGCCGTTTTAGAGGCAGGAGCTTTTCTTGCACAGCCGGGAGAATTCACAAAACGCGCCTTCTTAAACGGCAAAATGGACCTTATTAAGGCAGAGAGTGTTATGAGCCTTATTTCCGCCTCCAATGACAGCGAGCTGAGAATAGCTCGGAGCGTTCATGCCGGCGGTGTTGCAAAACAATTAAGCTTCGTGGAAAAAAAGCTTGTTTCCGCCGCGGCCGACATTGCGGCTTATTGCGACTACCCTGAAGAGGATTTAGGTGAGCTTGATGAAAAGGTGTTTGCCGAGGAGCTCCAAAAGGTAAAAGAAGCCCTCATAAAAATGCTTAATGAATATGATGCAGGCAGAGTTTTGCGAGAGGGCATTGAGACAGTAATAGTGGGCAGACCTAATGTTGGCAAATCAACACTGATGAATCTCTTGAGCGGTGTTCAGCGCTCTATAGTTACCGACATTGCAGGAACCACAAGAGACATTATTGAGGACACGGTAATGTTCCGCGATATTCCTTTGCGCCTTGCCGATACTGCGGGTATCAGAGAAAGCAGCGACGCTGTGGAAGCGGTGGGAGTTGACCTTGCGAGACAAAGACTAAGCGACAGTCAGCTTGTTTTTGCGGTGTTTGATGCTTCTCATCCTACCACTGACGAGGACAGAAAGCTGCTCTCTGAATGTAAAGATAAATGCTGTATAGTGATTCTCAATCAGTGCGATAAAGGATATAAATTTGATGAGGACTTTGCAAAGGATATGGAAAGGGTACTAATTTCGGCTAAAACCGGAGATGGTCTGGACGCCCTTTACAGTGCAGTTGCAAGGATTACAAAGGCGGAATCTTTAAGTCCCGACAGTGCCGTGCTTATATCCGAGCGTCAGCGGGATTTGGCAAGAAGAGCCTTTGAGGCTGTGAGCGAAAGTCTCAGTGCAATTAGAAGCGGGGTGACTCCCGATGCTGTGGGTGTGCTTGTTGATGAAGCAATTGCCGCCCTTTATGAGCTGACAGGAAAACGGGTAAGTGACGCTGTCACCGATGAAATATTCAGAAAATTCTGTGTAGGTAAATAGGAGGAAATAACAATGAATGAAAACGGATTTAAGGTTAATACAGATGTAAAGGTTAAGCCCCGCAAGAAAAAGGGAAAAAGAGTTATTAAAAACTTAATGCTGTTTGGAACAGCCGTTATTTTAGTGCTGGCGGTGTTGGCAATTGTATTTTGCTTCGTTGTTCCCGTTCGCGAGGTTACGATTCTTGACTACTGTATCATTGAGAACAAAAATGGCATAACAGAAACAGATTATTATGATGAAAACGGCAGAGTTATAAAGAAGGTAGCTGCCGAATTAGGCATTGAAAATGTCACTACTGTTTATACCTATGACAAAAACGGAAATATTTTAAAAGAAGAAGGCTTTCTTGACGGTATGCTTATCACAACCGTTAATTATACCTATACCGATTCAAAACTCACCAAAAAAGAAAATCTTGCTCCCGACAATAAAATCAGCAGTGCCGTAGAATATCATTATAATCCCGACGGCACCGTTACAATGGAACTGATTTATGATGATAAAGGCGAAATAGTTGATCAGTTTAACCATACCTATGAAGGCGGTGTGCGTATTGCAACAAGCCGTGTTCATCTGAGTAATAACTCTACCGAAAATGTTACTTATACCTATGAGAACGGAAATCTTATAACCGAGAAACAAATGGGTAACACAGGTGAAAAAACCATTACCTACACCTATGATAGCACAGGAAAAATTCTCACAAGAAATGTATCGGGCTCTGATTATGCAGTATACAGATACACCTACAAAACAGTGAAAGTACCCCTTTTCGGTAAATAATTGGTAAAATATATGATAACCTATAATGCTGAAAATTATGATGTTGCCGTTATAGGCGGCGGACACGCAGGTGTAGAAGCGGCTCTTGTTTCTGCAAGACTGGGTGTTAAAACCGTAATGTTCACCGTGACAATGGACTGGATAGGCAATATGCCCTGTAATCCTTCCATCGGTGGCACCGCAAAGGGTCACCTTGTGCGTGAGCTTGATGCTCTGGGCGGTGAAATGGGCAGAGCGGCAGACAAAAA
>JAZLDA010000089.1:0-50780 GCA_045614505.1 Acutalibacteraceae bacterium
GCTTCCGCCAAGCAATGAAACGAAAAATCCTGCGGCAATAGCAGTATATATTCCTTGTGCAGGCTCGACACCCGAAGCCAGCGCCAATGCAATAGACAAAGGCAAGGCGATAATGGCAACTATAATACCTGCCGTTAAATCCTTTACAAATTGTGCGCCGTTGTATCCTTTAAGCGCATCGCAAATTTTAGGTTTAAGATAAAATTCCTTCATAATTCATTCCCCTTTTTTAGCATAGGAAAGTATACCACAATGATTTTAAAAAGTAAATATATTATTGATTTTTTGTGAGAATAGTGTTAAAATATATATGCCACATAAGTTAATATCGCAATTTGCAGGAGAAGTGTTTTTATTTTAGCAAAAACGCATTCTCTTAATTTGTCTTTCTCTTGCAGATTGCATAACTTGTGTGGCGCAAGTTGGAGCTATGCGTTTTTCGTGCGTAGCTTCGGCTGCGCACTTTTTTATTTTGTGTTCCCTCAGTTTTTTGCGACATAAACTTAGAAAAACCGTTCTGTATAAAGGAACGGTTTTTCTATATTAAAATCATTATTACAAAAAACCCTCTGTTTTCACAGAGGGTTTTTTCAGAACTATTTAACCTTAGTCGTCACTTTACAAAACAGATTTCTGCTTTACAACGTGATGACCAAAGAAGCTGATTATACCAACTCGATAATAGCCATCTCAGCAGCATCACCGCGGCGGGGGCCGGTCTTGGTGATACGGCAGTAACCGCCGTTTCTGTCAGCATAACGGGGAGCAATTTCATCGTAAAGTTTCTTTACAACGTCGCCCTTAGTTATGAAAGCATAAGCCTGACGCTTGCTGTGTAAACTGGTATCTTTAGCGAGTGTAATATATTTTTCAGCCATTGCACGAACTTCTTTTGCACGAGTTACGGTAGTCTCAATCTTGCCGTTTTCAAGCAGGAAGGTTACCATTGCTCTGAGCATAGCAGTTCTGTGGTCACTGGTTCTGCCGAGTTTTCTTGTACCTGGCATGGATATTCACTCCTTACAATTATTCGTCGTCACTTTTAAGGCTATAGCCAAAGGAATTAAGCTTTGCAATAACCTCTTCAAGTGATTTACGGCCGAGGTTTCTGACCTTCATCATATCTTCTTCAGACTTATTAATGAGGTCCTCTACCGTATTGATGCCTGCGCGTTTAAGGCAGTTAAAGCTGCGAACAGAAAGGTCAAGCTCTTCAATAGTCATATTGAGAACCTTCTCATTATTATTGTCACCCTTTTCAGCCATAATGCTCTCAGTTTCGCTTGCACCCTCAGTGAGTTCAAGGAAGAGTTCAAAATGTTCCATAAGGATTTTCGCAGATAAAGAAACTGCTTCGTTAGCTTTGATGGAGCCGTCGGTCCACACCTCTAATGTAAGGCGGCCCTTGTCTGTAACCTTACCTACACGGGTATTGTCAACAGTGGGATTTACCTTTAATACAGGGGTGAAAATCGAATCAACGGGAATAACTCCGATAATTGATTGCGCCGGCTTGTTCTGGTCTGCCTGTACATAGCCTCTGCCCTTGTCTATGGTCATTTCCATATTGAGCTTAGCTCCCTCGCCGAGGGTTGCAATGTACAGTTCGGGATTTAAAATCTCGACCTCAGAATCGCACTTGATACTGGCGCCTGTAACTACACAGGGGCCTTCTGCCTCAACATAAACAGTCTTGGGAGCGTCGCCAAGGAGTTTGGGAACAAGACCCTTAATGTTGAGTATAATTTCAGTAACCTCTTCCTTTACACCGGGAAGAGTGGAAAATTCGTGAACTACACCGTCGATTTTAACGGTAGTTACAGCAGCACCGGGAAGTGTGGAGAGAAGAACTCTGCGCATACTGTTTCCGAGTGTTGTTGCATAGCCACGTTCGAGAGGCTCCATTACGAATTTTCCGTAAGTGCCGTCATTTGTTAATTCAAGCGTTTCTATTCTGGGCTTTTCAATCTCTATCATTTAAAAGCTCCATTCTCCGTAGATAAATTTTTTAATATCGGATAGATTATACGGGAATATATCCGACTGTAATTAATGCTTAATTACTTAGAGTAGAATTCGACGATGGGCTGTTCCTCAACGGGAGCGTCAATCTGATCACGCTCAGGTAAAGCAATAATCTTTGCTTCACACTTGTCTTTGTCAACATCAATCCAAGCAGGAGCAGGTCTGGAACCGTTAGCTTCTACTACGTTCTTCATCTTATCAAGAGCCTTGCTCTTGTCGCAGATAGCGATTACATCGCCTGCCTTTAAAAGATAAGAAGCGATATCAACACGAGAACCGTTAACCTCAAAGTGACCGTGACCGATAAGCTGACGAGCTTCGGCTCTGGAAGAAGCGAAACCAACTCTATATACAACGTTATCGAGACGGCTTTCGAGAATCTTTAAGAGGTTTTCACCAGTAACACCCTGTTTTCTCTCAGCAATTTCAAAATAGTGACGGAACTGTCCTTCCTGAACGCCGTAGAAACGACGAGCCCTCTGCTTAGCACGAAGCTGAAGACCGTATTCGGAAGACTTCTTACGTCCCTGACCATGCTGACCGGGAGCATAAGCTCTTACAGCGATGGAACATTTATCAGAATAGCAGCGTTCACCCTTTAAGAACAGTTTCTGTCCTTCACGGCGGCAAAGTCTGCAAACTGCACCGGTATATCTTGCCATGTTTTACACCTCCAACTAATTCGGTTATACGCGTCTTCTCTTAGGAGGACGGCAGCCATTGTGCGGGATAGGAGTTACGTCTTTAATCATAGTAACTTCAAGTCCTGCAGACTGTAATGCACGGATAGCAGCCTCACGGCCAGCACCGGGACCTTTAACAAATACTTCTACAATCTTAAGACCGTGCTCCATAGCAGCCTTGGCAGCAGTCTCAGCAGCGCTCTGGGCAGCGAAAGGAGTGGACTTTCTGGAACCTCTGAAGCCGAGTTCGCCGGCAGAAGCCCAGGAAAGAGCATTACCCTGAGAATCGGTAATGGTTACAATTGTATTGTTGAAGGTAGACTGGATATGAGCGGCGCCACGTTCAATGTTTTTCTTTTCGCGACGTCTACGGGTAGACGTTTTAGCCTTAGCAGTAGCCATATTATCTTCCTCCTGACTTATTTCTTCTTGTTAGCAATGGTCTTCTTGGGACCCTTACGGGTACGGGCATTGGTCTTGGAACGCTGACCTCTTACCGGTAAGCCCTTGCGATGACGAAGGCCTCTGTAACTTCCGATTTCAATAAGTCTCTTGATGTCAAATGCTACGGTACGGCGACGGTCACCTTCAACCTGAAGGTTGTGGTCGATATACTCACGCAGCTTAGAAATATCATCTTCGGTCAAATCTTTGACACGGGTATCCGGATTAACTCCGGTGGCCGCAAGAATTTCTCTGGATGTTGTAAGTCCGATGCCGAAAATATATGTGAGACCAATCTCAACACGCTTGTTATTCGGCAGATCTACACCAGCAATACGAGCCATATTTAATACACCTCCACTGTATAGCGCGGGATTAACCCTGACGCTGTTTGTGCTTGGGGTTCTCACAGATTACCATGATTTTACCCTTGCGCTTGATGATTTTGCATTTTTCGCAAATCTTTTTTACAGAAGGTCTGACTTTCATTTGGATTACCCTCCTAGTTTTTTCTGACCGTCTTACTTGGAACGCCAGGTAATGCGTCCTTTGGACAGGTCGTACGGAGACATTTCAACTGTTACCTTATCGCCGGGAAGAATACGAATAAAGTTCATACGTAATTTTCCGGAAATATGAGCAAGAATTGTGTGTCCCCCTTGAATTTCAACTTTGAACATTGCATTGGGCATGGTCTCTACTACAGTACCCTCTAATTCAATTACATCTTCTTTAGACATAACTGGAATCCTCCTTATAATTCACAGTGCTTTAAAGCACGGCGTAATGATTTGTTTGAAATAATTTCTTCTTCATTAAGACTTCGGCCGGTAGAAATGAGATGCCGACTGTTTTTGCGTTTCGGCCGTTCCAGAGGTCGGGCTTTACCGTCCGCCACTAAAACAAATCCATCGCACTCACCTATTACGGCGAGCAAACTGTTTTTATCTCTTCCGGCAACAGACATTACCACTTCCATAGGTTTCATAACATCACCTACGGGGTAGTCAGTATCTGCGGGCCGTCAGTGGTTATCGCTATAGTATGCTCAAAATGAGCAGAGAGCGAACCGTCCTTTGTTTCAACCGTCCAACCGTCTGATAAGGTTTTAACTCCGGGCAATCCCATATTGATCATAGGCTCAATAGCGATTGTCATTCCCGGCATCAAACGGATTCCCTTTCCGGATGTACCGTAATTCGGGACCTCAGGTGCTTCATGCAGCTTGGTGCCCACTCCGTGTCCCACGAATTCGCGGACAACTGAAAAGCCCCTTGCTTCGACATAATGCTGGATTGCATAGCCTATATCGCCGATTCTGCCGCCTGCGCGAGCAGCCTTAATGCCTTCATAAAGGCTTTCTCTGGTCGCGTCTATCAGCCGCTTCGCTTCATCGGAGATGTCACCGACTGCGAAAGTGGCGGCATTATCACCGTTATAGCCTTCAAAAGCCGCTCCTAAATCAACGCTGACGATGTCGCCTGCTTTGAGAATGCGTTTTTTTGAAGGTATGCCGTGAATCACCTCATTGTTTATGGATATACAAGCCGTTGCGGGATAACCTGAATAACCTTTGAAGTTGGGTGTTGCACCACAACTTCTGATATAATCTTCAGCGATTTTATCAAGCTCTCCGGTGGAAATCCCGGGCTCAATCGACTTGCCAACCAACTGTAATGCTCCTGCCGATATTCTGCATGCTTTTTGCATACTCAATAGTTCACGGCTGGTTTTTAGCACTATCATAACTAAATCTCCAGTGCCTCAAAGACAGCTTCCGTTGTCTTTTCAACAGTATCCATACCTTTAACGGTAATAAGCTTGCCCTGAGCCTTATAGTAGGCAACAAGTGGCTCTGTCTGCTGGTGATAAACTTCCAGTCGGTTAAGCACCGTTGCGGGCTCATCATCCTTACGGATAACAAGGTTTCCGCCGCAGAGATTGCAGATGCCGTCCTTATCGGGCTTCTTATACTCGGTATGGTAGCTTGTTCCGCACTTTTCGCAAACGCGTCTGCCGGACATACGCTTTACTATTTCAGAGTCATCCACCTCAATAGAAAGCACGGTGTCAACAGCAGAGCCCATAGCGTCAAGCGCCTCGGCCTGAGGAATTGTGCGGGGGAAACCGTCCAGAATGTAACCGTTTGCACAGTCACTTTCACTTAGTCTCTCCTTAACGATTCCGATAACAACCTCATCGGGAACAAGGCTTCCTGCGTCAATATAAGATTTAGCTACCTTTCCCATTTCTGTGCCGTTCTTTAAAGCGGCGCGGATTATATTACCGGTAGAAATGGTGGGAATATTACATTTTGCGGAAATAAATTCTGCCTGAGTACCTTTGCCGGCACCCGGCGCACCCAAAAGAATGAGCTTCATATAAGATCTCCTTTTCTTAATCAAGGAATCCCTTGTAGTGACGCATCATCATCTGAGATTCGAGGTTTTGAACTGTATCAAGTGCAACACCTACAAGAATCAGCATTGAGGTACCGCCGAGGGAAATGTTCATTCCGCCGATCTGACCTACTGCGATAGGAAGTATTGCAACAACACTCAGGAAGAATGCGCCCATCAATGTGATTCTGGACAAAATCTTAGAAATAAAATCAGAGGTGGGCTTGCCGGGACGGATACCCGGAATTGAACCGCCGTTCTTTCTAAGGTTGTTTGTCATCTCTACGGGATTGAACTGAATGGTTGCATAGAAATATGCAAAGCCGATAATCAAAACGAAGTAGAGAATTGCGTAGAACACACCCTGTGTGCTGAACAGACTTAAGAACTTGTACCAACTGCTCTCGGCGTTTCTCATAAATCCGAGAATCATAGTAGGTAACATAAGGATAGAGCTGGCAAATATTACGGGCATAACGCCGGACATATTTACCTTAATCGGAATATGGGTATTCTGACCGCCGTACATCTTATTACCAACAACACGCTTAGCGTACTGTACGGGGATTCTGCGTTCTGCAGCAGTCATCCATACAACGAACATAACCAGAGCCAAGAAAAGCAGTACAATAGCAATAACCGGAACGATCTTACTGGGATCCTGCAGGTTAGTAATAAGAACTGCTGCTGCATCGGGACCTCTAGAAATAATACCGGCAAAAAGAATCATAGAAATACCATTGCCGATACCCTTGGTATCGATCTGCTCACCAAGCCACATAACAAGCGCGCTGCCTGCGGCAAGGCAGAGAACGATAACTACGGCTGCAAGCCAGAATACAAATCCGGAGTCTACGTTGATGCAGTTCTGGGAGTTAAGGTAAACGAAGTATGCGATACCCTGAAGAAGGCCGAGGATAACTGTTGCATAACGGGTTATCTGAGCTAACTTCTTCTTGCCCTCTTCACCTTCCTTGGAAAGGCGCTCAAGAGCGGGGATAGCAACTGTGAGAAGCTGAATAATAATTGAAGCGTTGATGTACGGTGTAACGGACAGAGCGAAGATAGCGCCGTATTCAAGGCCGCCGCCTGTAAGAACAGACAGGTAGCTGAAGAACTCATTGGCACCGAAGCTGTCGCTCATCATCATTCCAACGTCTACAAAAGGAACCGGAATAACTGAACCGATACGGAAAACGATCAAAATGAAAACCGTGAAAAGGATCTTGCGTCTGATATCTTTAACAGCCCAGGCGTTTCTAAGTGTCTCTAACACGGTTAAATCACCTCGGTCTTTCCGCCGGCAGCAGCAATTTTCTCAGCAGCAGAAGCAGAGAAAGCATTAAGCTTTACAGTGAGCTTCTTGGTGAGTTCGCCTTTACCGAGAACCTTTACAGGATAGGAAGCTTTCTTCACAATACCCTTATCAGCTAAAGCGGCTGCGTCAACAACTGCACCGTCCTCGAAAACCTCGAGAGCAGATACGTTGATAGCAATAACCTCTTCAGCAAAAATGTTATTGAAGCCACGCTTCGGAACACGTCTCTGAAGGGGCATCTGACCGCCTTCGAAACCAGCAGACATACCGTGACCGGCACGTGCTTTCTGTCCCTTGTGACCTTTACCGGCAGTCTTACCATTGCCGGAGCCATGACCTCTACCGATACGTTTTGCTTCTTTTACAGAACCAAAAGCCGGGGATAATTCATGCAGTTTCATTTTTCGCACCTCCTTGCTTAGTGACGGAATTTCTTCCGTTCTTTCCGCTAAAAAGCGGATATACATTGAAGCTCATTTTAAGCTTCGGTCACCTCAACGAGGTGTACGACTTTTTTAATTTTGCCTTTAGTAGAAGCGTTATCGGGCTGAATAGACTCGTCGCCTACTTTCTTAAGGCCTAAAGCTGCTACGGTAGCAATCTGGTCTTTCTTGGAGCCGATAGTGCTCTTTACAAGTTTAACTTTAAGTGCCATTAGTCTGCTCCTCCTTAACCAACGATTTCTTTTACAGACTTACCGCGGATAGCAGCAACTTCTTCAGCGTTGCGAAGGGCGGCAAGACCTGCGATGGTAGCTCTTACAACATTACAGGGGTTGTTAGAGCGTAAAGCCTTGGTACGGATATCCTTAATACCAACGGTTTCGAGTACGGCACGAACAGGGCCGCCGGCAATAACGCCGGTACCGGTTGCAGCGGGCTTTAAGAGCACGCGGCCTGCACCGAACTCACCAACAATTTCATGAGGAATGGTGGTGCCTTTAAGAGCTACGGTAATCATATTCTTCTTGGCATCCTCAATTCCCTTGCGGATCGCATCCGGAACTTCGCCTGCTTTACCGAGACCGAAGCCTACCTTGCCGTTGCCGTCACCGACAACAACCAAAGCGGAGAATTTCATAATACGACCGCCCTTAACGGTTTTGGATACGCGGTTGATAGCAACAACGCGCTCCTGTAATTCAACATTGTTTGTGTCAAAATTAGCCAAAGTTATTCCTCCTCTTCAATTAGAACTTGAGGCCGCCCTCACGGGCACCTTCGGCAAGCTCCAAGACACGGCCGTGATAAATATAACCACCACGGTCGAAAACGCAGCACTCAATACCCTTATCAAGAGCGCGTTTAGCAATTAACTGTCCAACCTTGCGGGCTGCTTCTTTATTTCCCTTTGCACCCTCGAAATCTTTTTCGGTGGTAGAAGCGGAAGCTAAAGTAACACCCTTGACGTCGTCGATAAGCTGGGCGTAAATGTTGCTGTTGGAGCGGAATACATCAAGGCGGGGGCACTCTGCAGTACCGCTGATCTTACTGCGAACACGTAAGTGGCGCTTAAGACGAGCCTTGTTAGAATCTGGCTTGTTAACCATTTAAAATACACTCCTTCTAAATTATTTCTTTGCGCCCTTAGCGGCTTTACCTTCTTTACGGCGGATATGCTCACCTGCATATTTGATACCCTTGCCCTTGTAAGGCTCCGGGGGACGTTTCTCACGGATTTGAGCTGCAAGCTGACCAACAGCCTGCTTGTCGGAACCGCTGACAATAATCTTGTTGGGTCCGGGAACTTCAATGGTAAGACCATCGGGCTCTTCCATGATTACCTGATGAGAATATCCGAGGTTCATAACAAGGTTCTTACCCTGCTTCTGAACACGATAACCTACACCGTTTACATCAAGTTCTTTCTTGAAGCCTTCGGTAACACCCTCAACCATATTGGCGATAAGTGTACGGGTAAGGCCGTGGAGAGAACGGTTTAATTGGTCATCATTGGGACGCTTTACAATAATTTCGCTATTCTCAATAACGATTTCCATTTCAGGACGAAGAGTGTTTTTGAGCTCACCCTTAGGACCCTTAACGGTCATTTCGGTACCGTTGAGCTTTATATCAACGCCGGCAGGAATAGCAATAGGTTTCTTTCCAATACGAGACATCCTGAAGCACCTCCTTACCAGACATAAGCGAGAACTTCGCCGCCAACATTAGCTTTGCGAGCCTCTTTGTCTGTCAAAATACCCTTAGAGGTGGAAAGGATTGCAATACCAAGGCCTCTCATAACCTTAGGCATATCCTCAACATTGGTGTAAATTCTCAAACCGGGCTTGGAAACTCTACGGATTCCGGTGATGATCTGAGATTTTTTCGGGCCATACTTCAGTACGATATGAATCATGCCCTGCTTTCCGTCTTCAATAACCTGAAAGCTTGTAATATATCCTTCGTCAAGTAAAATTTGGGCGATTGCCTTCTTAACATTTGACGCAGGGATATCTACCGAATCATGTTTTGCCGAAGAAGCATTACGAATTCTTGTAAGCATATCGGCGATAGTATCGGTGATTTGCATGCCGTCAACCTCCTTTTCTGTTGCTTTTACCAGCTTGCCTTAGTCACGCCGGGAATTTCACCCTTGTAGGCGAGTTCTCTGAAACAGATACGGCAAATACCGTATTTGCGAAGATAAGCGTGGGGGCGTCCGCAGATTTTGCATCTGCTGTATGCTCTGGTTGAAAATTTGGCAGGACGGGCCTGTTTGATTTTCATAGATGTTTTAGCCATAATCTCTTCTCCTTATTTCGCAAACGGAGCACCCATAAGAGCGAGTAACTCACGGGCTTCTTCGTCGGTTTTCGCTGTGGTAATGAAGTTAATATCCATACCGCGAACCTTGTCGATCTTATCAAATTCGATTTCAGGGAAAATAAGCTGTTCCTTAACGCCCATGGAATAGTTTCCGCGGCCGTCAAAAGAGTTGGGATTAATTCCTCTGAAGTCTCTAACTCTGGGAAGAGCGGCGTTGAACAAACGCTCAACGAACTCATACATTCTCTCGCCTCTGAGAGTAACTTTTACACCGATAGGCTGGCCGGCACGGAGCTTGAAGTTCGCAACCGACTTCTTTGCAAGACAGGGAACTGCCTTCTGACCGGTGATTTTGCTCAAATCAGCAATAGCAGCGTCGATAACCTTCGGGTTTTCTTTTGCTTCGCTGATACCTACATTGATTACAACTTTATCGAGCTTCGGAATCTGCATGACGCTCTTATAATTGAATTTCTTCATCAATGCGGGAGCTATAGAACTTACATATTCTTCTCTCATCAATGACATGTCATGTCCTCCTTACTCGTTAAAATGTCTCTTTGCACTTTTTGCACATACGGTCTTTTTTGCCGTCCTCGTAGATTTTAACACCTACGCGGGTGGGCTTACCGCATTTGGGGCAGACAAGCTGCACCTTGGATGCGTATATAGCGCTTTCTGTCTCAATGATACCGGAAGGATCGCCGGCCTTGCGGGGCTTCATGTGTTTCTTAACAACATTCAATCCCTCAACAATAACCTTGCCCTCCTTCGGGCTAACTTCGAGAACCTTACCGCTCTTGCCGCGGTATTTTTCGTCTCCGGTGAGGAGAACTACAGTATCGCCAGTTTTAATGTTCATTGTGTTCATCCTCCATTAAAGTACTTCGGGAGCAAGAGATAAGATCTTGGTGTAGTCCTTATCACGGAGCTCTCTGGCTACCGGTCCGAAAATACGGGTGCCGCGGGGATTCTTGTCCTCACGGATGATAACGGCAGCGTTCTCATCAAATCTGATATAAGTGCCATCGGCACGACGAAGACCCTTTGCAGAACGAACTACAACTGCCTTTACAACATCGCCCTTCTTAACAGTACCGCCGGGGGTAGCCTTTTTAACAGAAGCAACGATGACATCGCCGATGTTAGCATACCTTCTTCTGGAACCGCCAAGTACACGGATGCACATAATTTCTTTAGCACCGGTATTGTCGGCAACCTTAAGGTAACTCTGTTGCTGTATCACAGTGTTTTCCTCCTTACAGACTACAAAGCTTTTTCAATGATTTCAACCACGCGCCAATTTTTGTCCTTGGAGAGCGGTCTGGTCTCCATGATGAGAACTCTGTCACCGATATTACAGGTGTTGTTTTCGTCATGGGCCTTAAGCTTAATAGTGTTTTTAATGATCTTCTTATAGAGCGGGTGTTTTACGTTGTCTTCGATAGCAACTACAACGGTCTTATCCATTTTATTGCTTACAACCTTACCAACTCTCGTCTTACGAAGGTTTCTTTCGCTCATTCGATTACCCTCCCTCTTCCTTATGCCTTGGTGGTGTCAAGAAGTTCTTTTTCGCGAATCACGGTTTTAACGCGTGCGATGTCCTTCTTAACTTCACCTATACGCATAGGATTGTCGAGCTGATTAATGGCGAGCTGGAAACGGAGATTGAATAAGTCTTCCTTCAGTTCACCAAGCTTTTTGTTCAGCTCAGCGATATTTAATTCTCTGTATTCCTGTACGTTCATTACTGCTCACCTTCCATTTCCTTTGTAACAAACTTACACTTGATAGGAAGTTTGTTGGCTGCAAGACGCATAGCTTCCTGAGCAAGCTCTTCGGAAACGCCGCCGATCTCGAACATTACGCGACCGGGCTTAACAACTGCAACCCAGTATTCGGGAGAACCTTTACCGGAACCCATTCGGGTTTCAGCAGGCTTTGCAGTGATGGGCTTATCCGGGAAGATTTTGATCCATACCTGACCACCACGCTTAATGTAACGGGTCATAGCAATACGGGCAGCCTCTATCTGATTTGAAGTGATCCACGCCGGTTCAAGTGCCTGAAGACCAAACTGACCGTGGGTAATTGTGTTACCTCTTAAAGCCTTACCGGTCATACGGCCACGCTGAACTCTGCGGTATTTTACACGCTTAGGTAATAACATTAGCGGGATCCTCCTTCCTTCTTGGATGTTTTCTTAACATCATGAAGGATTTCGCCCTTGTAAAGCCATACCTTAACGCCGAGACGGCCGTAGGTGGTAGCAGCCTCAGCAAAGCCGTAATCGATATCAGCTCTTAAAGTCTGCAGCGGGATGGTACCCTCATGATAAGTTTCAGCGCCGGCGATTTCTCTACCGCCGAGACGACCGGAAACGGTTACCTTGATACCCTTAGCGCCGAACTTCATGGAGCGGCCGATAGCCATCTTCATAGCACGACGGAAGGATACACGCTTCTCAAGCTGAGCAGCGATGTTTTCAGCGATAAGCTGAGCATCCATATCCGGATTTTTGATTTCTACAATATTGATTGTGCAGGGCTTACCGAGCATCTTCTCACAAGCGAGACGAAGCTTATCGATTTCAGCACCGTTTCTGCCGATAACCATACCGGGCTTGGCACAATGAATGTGGATTCTGACCTTGGACGCATTGCGTTCAATTTCAATTTTAGGAACACCTGCGGACTGAAGTGTCTTCTTCAGGTACTTACGGAGGTTATAGTCCTCAACCAAAGTATCTCCGAAGACATTATCCTTGGCATACCAACGGGAATCCCAGTTTTTAATTACGCCGACACGGAATCCGTGCGGATTAACTTTCTGGCCCATAGTCTAACCTCCTTAATCCTCGCGTTCTTTAAGAACGATTGTCATGTGTGATGTTCTCTTTAAAATTCTGTGAGCACGGCCGTGATCCTTCGGGCGGATACGCTTTAAGGTCGGGCCGGGACAAACAAAACATTCAGCTACATAGAGCTTAGAAACATCCATATGATGGTTGTTTTCTGCATTAGCGATAGCAGAAGCCAACAGCTTTTCAAGATACTCACAAGCAGACTTGGGAGTGAACTTTAAGATTGCCATGGCTTTATCTGCATCCTGATTGCGGATAAGATCCATCACTATTTTCACCTTACGCGGTGAAATGCGAGCATATTTAAGTATTGCTCTTGCTTCCATAGTTAAACTCTCCTTTCGCCGCTTACTTTGTGGTCTTAGCACCGGCATGACCCTTGAAGGTTCTGGTGGGAGCAAACTCGCCGAGTTTGTGGCCTACCATATCCTCAGTAACATATACCGGAACATGTTTGCGACCGTCGTGTACTGCGATGGTGTGTCCGACGAAATCGGGGAATATGGTGGATGAACGGCTCCAGGTCTTAAGAACTCTCTTCTCACCGGCAGCATTCATCTCCTGTACTCTTTTCATAAGAACGGGCTGCACATAGGGGCCCTTTTTTACGCTTCTACCCATAATTTTATCTCCTTTCGTCTGACTTACTTACGACGCTTTACGATATACTTATCGGTCGATTTGTGTTTCTTACGAGTCTTATAACCCAGAGCAGGCTTGCCCCAAGGAGTTACAGGACCGGGACGTCCGATAGGTGCTCTGCCTTCACCACCACCGTGGGGGTGATCACAGGGGTTCATTACAGAACCGCGAACAGTGGGACGCCAACCCATGTGACGCTTACGACCTGCTTTACCGTAGTTGATATTGCTGTGCTCAGGATTGCTTACCTGACCGATGGTAGCCATGCAGTTAACAGGTACATTTCTGAGCTCGCCGGAAGGCAGACGAAGAAGAGCCATTCCGTTTTCCTTAGCCATAAGCTGAGCCATATTACCTGCGGAACGGGCGAGCTGTGCGCCGCGACCTGCATAAAGCTCAACATTGTGGATAAAGGTACCAACAGGGATATTGGTAAGGGGAAGTGCGTTACCGGGTTTAATATCAGCATCGGGACCGCTTACAATTACGTCGCCTACCTTAAGACCGATAGGAGCGATAATGTATCGCTTCTCTTTATTTTCGTTATCGTACTGTACAAGTGCGATAAATGCTGATCTGTTAGGATCGTACTCAAGAGTAAGAACAGTTGCGGGAATACCGGTTAAGTCTCTCTTGAAGTCGATAACTCTGTATTTTCTGCGGTTTCCGCCGCCGCGATGGCGAACGGTGATGCGGCCATAGCTGTTACGACCGGCATTTTTCTTTAAAGGCTCAAGTAAGCTTCTCTCGGGCTTCACGTCGGAAAGTACGGAGTAATCCATACTGGTCATACCGCGGCGACCCGGAGTAGTCGGCTTATAATGCTTTATTGCCATTTTTAATTCACTCTCCTAATTAGGCTTAGCGAAACCGTATTCGGTTTCATACATCACCTGAAGCTTTAGCTTCTAGGCACTGGGATTACATAAGACCGTCAAAGAATTCGATAGTCTTGGAATCCTCTTTCAAAGTAACAATTGCTTTCTTCCAGGAAGCGGTATAGCCTTCATAACGGCCCATACGGCGAGCCTGGCCACGTACGCTTATGGTGTTAACCTTAGCAACCTTAACCTTAAAGATTTCTTCAACTGCTTTAGCAATTTCAATCTTGTTAGCGTCTTTTGCTACTTTGAAGGTGTATTTCTTGTCGGCAATGCCGGACATACTTTTCTCGGTGATAACCGGAGCAATAATGATATCCTGTGCGGTTTTCATTATGCGTACACCTCCTCAATTTTCTGAACAGCGCCCTTAGCGATTACTAAGGAATCTGCGTTGATAATATCGTAAGTGTTGATGGTGTTTACCTGAGCGGTCTTAACACCGGGAATGTTTGCACAGCTCTTAACTGCGAAGCTGCTGTTGTCTTCAAGAACGATAAGAGTTTTCTTACCAGCATTTATAGCTTTTAAGCACTCAACAACAGTCTTGGTCTTATAGGTTTCAACCTTGAACTCATCGAGAACGATAAGATCGCCGGAGATAACCTTGTCAGACAAAGCAGACTTAAGTGCGAGTCTCTTTACCTTCTTATTAAGGTCGAAAGAGTAATCGCGGGGCTTCGGAGCATGTACAATACCGCCGTGAGTCCACTGGGGAGCTCTAGTAGAGCCCTGTCTAGCGTGGCCTGTGCCCTTCTGTCTCCAAGGCTTTTTACCGCCGCCGGAAACTTCGGTACGGGTTAAGGTAGACTGGGTGCCCTGACGCTGATTAGCGAGGTAATTTACAACAGCCTGGTGCATAACAACTGCATTAGGCTCAACTGCGAAAACGGCATCGCTTAATGTGATTTCGCCCACATTCTTGCCTGCCATATCTAAAACTGCTATATTAGGCATAATTCAGTTCTCCTTTCCCTTAGGCTTTAACGCTGTCGAAAAGAACAACAATTCCGCCCTTGGGACCGGGAACGGCACCCTTAACAGCGATGATGTTATTCTCAGCATCAACTTTTACTACACTGAGGTTCTGAACGGTTACGCGCTCATTACCTAAGTGACCTGCCATTTTCTTGCCCTTGAATACACGGGAGGGGCTGGAGCAAGCGCCCAGAGAACCGCCGTGACGATGTACAGGGCCGGTACCGTGAGATTCTTTAAGGCGAGCGAAGTTCCAGCGCTTAATGGTGCCGGCATAGCCCTTACCTTTAGAGGTACCTCTTACATCTACTGCATCGCCTTCGGCAAAAACGTCAGCCTTGATGATGTCGCCTACGTTCATTGCGCTGATATCATCGAAGCGGAACTCACGAAGAACCTTCTTCGGAGCAACGTCGCCTTTAGCGAAGTGACCCTTCATAGGGCCGTTTACTTTAGAAGCCTTAAGGTCGCCGTAGCCAACCTGTACTGCTTCGTAGCCGTCATTTTCAACTGTCTTCTTCTGAGCGATGACACAGGGACCTGCTTCAATAACAGTTACCGGAATGACGTTTCCGTTTGCGTCAAAAAGCTGAGTCATACCAAGCTTCTTGCCTACAATACCTTTTTGCATTTTATTTTCCTCCTTGTAGTTATTGGTTGGGATATACCCAACATGACCACTGACGGCAAAGATTAAAGTTTAATTTCAATCTCAACGCCGGCGGGAAGCTCAAGGCCGGTCAGAGCTTCAACGGTTTTGTTGGAAGGTCTGATTACGTCGATGAGTCTCTTGTGAGTTCTGGTTTCGAACTGTTCACGGGAATCCTTATACTTGTGAACTGCACGAAGGATGGTTACAACTTCCTTTTCAGTGGGCAGCGGGACGGGACCCGATACTCTTGCACCTGTACGTTTAGCGGTTTCCACAATTTTCTCTGCGGACTGGTCTACAAGCGCGTGGTCGTAACCTTTGATTCTGATACGAATCTTTTCTTTTACTGCCATTTTGTTCGCCTCCTTGTTAGTTTGGCGGGCTACCTCACACTGTACCGTGTGTTTCATCACGGTCCATTATAAAACCGGATCACTGGGGTTGAGGTGAATCCGGATACACAGCAGGTTCGCAAGTTATCCCGCTATGCTTATAGTCTGAGGTTATTAGTTCGCCCGGTTTCAAATCGGACATACTCCGTGGAAATTTCCTGACTCTAAGGTCAGCCACCTCCCACATCATCGCATGACAGTACGCCACTCGCGTACCTTGATATAATAACACAAGCAAGAAAAGAATACAAGCATTTTCTTATTTTTTCTCAAAAATTCTTTGACAAAGTTTGTAGAAATTTAATTTTATATTTTGTGCATTTTGACGAATGATATTTTAAGCCTTCGCGCGCACGCGCGTATATATAATATGTAAGAAAGTCCTTTTCCCATTTCACTAAAAGTAAAAACCGCTGCATTAATTCAGCGGTTTTGTTTTTAGTATGCTTTTCCCCAGTATACCATTTTCTTAGCAGGTTTTCCGCAGCATACACAGGTATCACTGAGGTTTTCCTGTTCAAAAGGCATACACCTTGAAGAAACGCCAGCTTTTTCTTTGAGGGTTTCTTCGCAGGCCCTGTCTTCACACCACATAGCCTTAATAAATCCGGGCTTTGTGTCTGCAATTTCTATTATTTCATCAAGGGACTTTGCAATATAAGTTTTTTCGGTTCTGTTTGCCAGAGCCTTATTATACATACCGTCGCGAACAGCATCCAGCATTGCGGGAACTACAGTTTCAAGCTCATCTAGGCTTACTACGGTCTTTTCTCCGTTATCTCTGCGAACCAGAACACACTGGTTATTTTCAATATCGCGGGGGCCAAGCTCCAGACGCAGCGGCACGCCTTTCATTTCATACTCAGCAAACTTCCAACCGGGAGAATAATCAGTGAGGTCAATTTTAGCGCGGCAAACCTTTTTCATTCTGCTATATACCTCTTCGGCCTTTTCGTTAACGCCCGGCTTGTGAGAAGCAATGGGGACGATTACAAGCTGAATGGGGGCAACAGCGGGAGGAAGAACGAGTCCGTTATCATCGCCGTGGGTCATAATGATAGCGCCGATTAGACGTGTAGAAACACCCCATGAGGTTTGGAAGGGAGTCGCAAGTTTATTTTCCTTGTCGGTATACTGAATACCGAATGCCTTTGCAAAACCGTCACCGAAGAAATGGGAGGTACCGCTCTGAAGAGCCTTGCCGTCGTGCATCATAGCTTCAATTGTGTATGTATCAACTGCACCTGCAAAACGCTCCTTCTCGGTTTTTACACCTTTGATTACCGGAATTGCAAGATATTTCTCGGCAAACTCAGCGTATACATTAAGCATCTGTACTGTCTCAGCCTGAGCTTCTTCTGCAGTAGCGTGAATGGTATGGCCCTCCTGCCAGTGGAATTCACGTGAGCGCAGGAAAGGACGGGTTGTTTTTTCCCATCTTACAACGCTGCACCACTGATTGTAGAGCTTAGGCAAATCACGCCAGGAATGAATAATATTTTTATAGTGGTCGCAGAAAAGGGTCTCAGAGGTAGGACGGACACAAAGGCGTTCCTCAAGCTTTTCATTGCCGCCGTGGGTTATCCAGGCAGCCTCGGGAGCAAAGCCCTCAACATGGTCCTTTTCAATCTGAAGAAGACTTTCGGGAATAAACATAGGCATAGACACATTCTCGTGTCCTGTTTCCTTGAACATCCCGTCCATAATCTTCTGAATATTTTCCCAGATTGCCCAGCCGTAGGGACGGATTATCATACAGCCCTTAACAGATGAATAATCCATAAGTTCGGCTTTGGATACAACGTCTGTGTACCATTTTGCGAAATCCTCATCCATAGAAGTAATTTCTTTTACTAATTTTTCTTTAGCCATTTATATCACCGTAACAAAATAAATATCGTTTATAATTATACTGTAAAAAGAAAAGTTTTGCAACCATATTTTCGTGTTCTTCCCCGCTCTTTTTTAAAAAACTATTGACAAACGATGATTTTTTTCATATTATTTTCTTGGAGAACGTATAGTTTATCACCACATTATTAAAAAGGAGCATTTTAAATGATTCTCGAAAGACTTAAAGAAATCGTTTCCGAACAGCTGGAAATTGATGCTGAAACCATTACTGCTGATACCCGTCTCAACGAAGACCTCAATGCCGACAGCCTTGATGTTGTTGAAATGCTTATGGCGCTGGAAGATGAATTCGGTGTTGACATTCCCGATGAAGAAATCGAAAAGATGAAGACAATCGGTGATGTTGTTAATTTCATTCAGGAAAATAAATAATTTACACAAATTAAGACCCCGAGCTTACGGAGCGTTCCGTGTGCTCGGGGTTAATTTTATGCGTAGTATTTATTCACATTTTGTCCGCCCTTTATAACTTTCAGTTTTCGACGGCGAAGAGAACGCATAAAGCGTTTTTCAAAGGCAATCAGCTTTTTCTCATTAAAGAGACACCAAACCGTGAAGCCTACTGCGATTATTTCCAAAACACTGATTATTAAAGCATTCATAAGTAATTTCCTCCTAAAAGAACATTTGTTCTTTTCTGTATTTTCATTATATACTAAGGATTTAGGTTTGTCAACTGTTTTTTAAAAAATATTTTTTAAGTTGTTTTTCCGTTCCTTTGATTCTTATTATACCGGGCGCTGTGTCCCATAAACAGCACTTTGGTTTATGTTGCATTTTTTTATTGTTTGTGTTATACTGCTTCTGTTATATTTTGTCAAAGGAGTATTTTTATGAAAGTTTCAGCATTTGTTATTTATTTCGTTGCAATGCTCGCCATAGGATTTTTCTTTTTCATAAAGTCTCGTAAAGAGTCCGGTGAAAAGGATTATTTTCTCGGCGGCAGATCCATGGGTCCTTGGGTAACCGCTATGAGTGCTCAAGCTTCAGATATGAGCGGTTGGCTTCTTATGGGATTTCCCGGAAGCATTCTTGCCTTTGGTATGGGCAAGGTCTGGATAGGAATAGGTCTTGCATTAGGTACTATACTTAATTGGCTTATAATTGCCAAAAGACTGCGCCGTTTTTCAAAAGCAGCAGACGATTCAATAACACTTCCCCAGTACCTTACCAATCGTTTTGCTTCCTCCAGTCCTGCTTTAAAGGTTATTTGCGCTGTTATATTCTTAATTGCTTTTACAGTTTATGTTGCTTCTGCTTTTAATGCCGGAACTGCCGTTTTCTGTTCCGTTATCCCCTGGTTTGCAGACCACAAGCAATTGGCGATGATTATCTTTGCCGCAATTATTCTTATATACACCTTTATGGGCGGTTACAAAGCAGTTTGTTGGACCGACTTTTTCCAGGGTATACTTATGCTTGTTGCACTTCTTGCCGTACCGATTATTATGTTCTCTACCGGCAACTTCGACAGCAGTTATAAAAGTGCCTTTGCCGAAGGAGTTGTTGCGTTCAACTCCAATCCCTTCACCGCAAGCTGGCAGGATATTGCCTCCGGTCTCGGTTGGGGTCTGGGCTACTTCGGTATGCCTCATATTCTTGTAAGATTTATGTCCATAAAGAAATCTTCAATGATTAAAAAATCTTCTACCGTTGCAATCATTTGGGTAATTCTCACCCTTGGTGCCGCAATGGCTATTGCAACACTTGCGCGTACTTACCTCTTTACCGATGGTTCTTCTCTCGCATCAGCACTTATTCCTGCCGGTGCTCAGCAAAACCTGTTCATCAAAATCGTTGATGACATCTTCCCACCTTTCTTTGCAGGAATACTTCTTTCCGCAATAATAGCCGCTTCTATGTCTACCGCCGACTCTCAGTTACTGGTAGCCTCCTCTTCTTTCACAAGTGATATTTACAAGCCTATCATCAGACGCAACAAAGCTTCGGAGAAAGAGACCCTTTGGGTTGGAAGAATAGTCGTTCTTGCTGTTACTGTTGTAGCATTGCTCATATCTCTTTCGGGACTTAGCGGAAATAATGCCTGGGCTTCCAATATTATGGCAATGGTTGAAAACGCCTGGGGACTGTTCGGTTCCGCATTCGGTCCTGTAGTTATCCTCTCCCTCTTCTGGAAACGCTTTAACTACGCCGGCGCCGTTTCCGGCATTATTGCAGGCGCTTTGGTTGATATTCTCTGGTTGGTTCTCTTTACAAGCACCGTAACCGAGGCTGTTGTTTACAACACCGCTGTATATGAAATCATTCCCGGATTTATTGCAGGCTTCATTGTTTCAGTAATTGTTACTCTCTGCACCAAAGCTCCGAGTGAAAAGGTAATGACAATTTATAACAATGCCGTAGACAAAACGATAGATGATTAAATTTTCTTAAATAACCGATGAGTAAAAATCATCGGTTATTTTTTTGTTTCTATTGATATTTACGGGCAATATAAGTATAATAGAGATGTATATATAAACTTTTATTTTAATTGAAGGGACTTTTAGCTTATGGATTGCAAACAGTTCTGGCAACATATTTCTACTAAAAAAATTGCTATATGCGGAATAGGTATCAGTAATACCCCGTTGATTCTCGATTTTTTAAGCAAAGGTGCAAGGGTAATTGCCTGCGACCGCAGAAACCGTCAGCAGATAGGTGAAATTGCAGATACCCTTGAAGCGGCAGGTGCAGAGCTCCGCCTTGGAGAAAGATATCTTGAAGACCTGGAAGTTGATATTATTTTCCGCACACCCGGAATGAACTTCTATCTACCCGAGCTTGAGCAGGCAAGAAAACGCGGCATTGCCGTAACCAGTGAAATGGAGGTTTTCTTTGACCTCTGCCCCGCCACTATTTTTGCGGTAACCGGTTCCGACGGCAAGACCACCACCACTACCCTTATTGCAAAAATGCTTGAAGCCGAGGGTAAAAAGGTGCATATCGGCGGTAATATAGGAAAGCCCTTGCTTCCCAGAATCAGTGAAATTGCTCCTGATGATTTTGTAGTTGCCGAGCTTTCATCCTTCCAGCTTATTTCTATGAGAAAAAGCCCCGATGTTGCCGTTGTTACAAATGTTGCGCCAAATCACCTTGATATACACAAGGATATGGATGAGTATGTTGAGGCAAAGAAAAATATTCTTATGCATCAGAATGCTTTCTCCCGTACCGTACTTAACCGAGATAACGAAATTACTTCCGGTTTCTCACACTATGTAAGAGGTCAGTCTTTAGGCTTCAGTATGGAGCGCCCTGTTAAAAACGGCGCTTGGTTGGATACCGACGGAACTCTCCATATGTCCTATCGCGGTATGGATGTTCCCGTAATGCACAGAAATAACATTACCATAATCGGTGACCACAATGTAGAAAATTACCTTGCGGCAATTTCTGCAGTTTGGGGATATGTCAGCGCCGACACCATCAGAAAGGTTGCAAAAGAATTTACAGGTGTTGAACACCGAAATGAGTTTGTAAGAGAAAAGGACGGCGTAAAATATTTCAACGACTCCATTGCCAGCAGTCCTACCCGTACCATTGCAGGGCTTAAGTCCTTTGACCAAAAGGTAATGCTTATTGCAGGCGGTTATGACAAACACATTCCCTTTGAGCCTCTCGCTCCCTACATTATTGAAAAGGTGAAATTTATGGCACTTTCAGGCCCCACAGCCAATGCCATTGAAAAGACGGTAAAGGAGCATCCTCACTACAAAGGAAGTCCTGAAATAGTAACGGTTGCCGATATTAAAGAGGCTGTGGAAATAATTCATCAGAAGGCCCAAAAGGGCGATATTGTTACACTTTCTCCTGCCTGCGCATCCTTTGATGCCTTTCCCAACTTTGAGGCAAGAGGAAAATACTTTAAGGAACTGGTAAACGCACTGTGATGGAAATTAAAACTCTTTTAAAAGAACTTTCCGCTTCCACAGGAATAGGTCACTTGAGCAGCGCCCGTGAAACTCTCGGGCGCATTATTTCTCCTTTTGCCCATATAAAAAACTGCGGCAATTCGGGACTTATTGCCGAAATCAATCAAGATAAGGAAAGAACTTTACTCCTTGACGCCCACATTGACGAGGTGGGATTTATAGTAACGAATGTGGACAGTGACGGCTTTGTTACCGTTTCTACCTGCGGAGGCATTGATTTGCGTCAGCTTCCCACCCGCGAGGTGATTATCCACGGCAAAAATGAAATCCCCGGCATCTTTATAAGCACCCCGCCGCACCTTTCAAAGAAGGATGAGAAATTTTCCGATATAAGTAAAATAAAAATTGATACTGCGCTGGGTGAAAAAGCAAAAGAACAAATCTGTGTCGGTGATTTTGTCACCTATAAGGCTCATTTTTATGAGCTCGGCGAGCACCGTGTTTCAGCCAAGAGTCTGGATAACCGCGCAGGCTGTGCCGTTCTGGCACTTCTGGCAGAAAGACTAAACGGCAAAGGACTTCCTGTCAATGTGGTTATGCTTTTCAGTGACAGCGAGGAATTAGGTCTTCGCGGCGCTCGCACCGCTGTTTTTGGAATAGAAGCTGATGAAGCCGTTTCCATTGACGTAAGTTTCGGGGATGCTCCCGACGTTCCTGCAGAAAAATGCGGAAAGCTTGGAGAGGGTGTTATGATAGGTATTTCGCCTGTACTCTCACGTAATGTAACCCGCACCCTTGAAGATATTGCTAAAAAAGAAAACATTCCCTTTCAAAGAGAGGTTATGGGCTCAACAACAGGCACCAATGCCGATGTTATTTCGGTGAGCAAAGACGGAATTAACTGCGGTCTTGTTTCAATTCCATTAAGAAATATGCACACCGACTGCGAAGTTATTGATTTAAGGGATATTGAAGCAACCGTAACTCTTTTGGAAAATTATATCCTGAAGGGAGGCTGTTTAAATGCGTGAACTACTTAAAAAGCTCTGCCTTGCCGACGGTGTTTCGGGCGGAGAAAACAGTGTCAGTGAAATTATCAAGCAGGAAATAAGCGGCTATGCCGATTTTCATACCGATGGTATGGGCAATATAATCGCCTTTAAAAAAGGCAAAAAAAGAGCTCACAATGTTCTTATGATAGACGCTCACACCGACGAAGTGGGAATGATAATAACCTCTGTCACCTCCGACGGTTTTCTCAAATTTGAAACCGTTGGCGGAATAAATGCGTCTGCCCTTCTTTGCCGAAATGTCACAATTGAAGGCAAAATAAACGGTGTAATAGGCGCAAAGCCCATTCATCTGTGCAAGGGTGATGAAAAGGAAACTCCTCCCAGCGAAGACAACCTTTATATAGATATAGGCGCCTCTTCAAAGGAAGAAGCTCTTCAAAAGATTAGTATAGGTGACCTTGCAACCTTTAAAAGCGATTTCACTTTTCTCGGCGAAAACCGTATAAAATCAAAGGCTCTTGACGACCGCGCAGGCTGTGCTATACTTATTTCACTTTTAAAAAAAGAAGCCGAGTATGATTTCTATGCCACCTTTACCGTTCAGGAAGAAGTAGGTTGCAGAGGAGCAAGAGTTGCCGCCTTTGGGTTAAGTCCGCAGTTTGCCTTGTGTCTTGAAGCAACCACCGCTGCAGATATTGCCGATGTGCCCGACGAATCAAAGGTCTGCTCTCTTTCTTCGGGCCCTGCCGTTTCCTTTATGGACAAGTCCACCCTTTACGACAGAGAGCTTTATAACTGCGCTCTTAACAGCAAAATAAAATGTCAGAGCAAATCGGCTGTTGCAGGCGGAAACAATTCCGGTGCTATTCACCTTTCAAAGGCCGGTATACGCACCCTTGCAATTTCGGTACCCAGCCGTTATATTCATTCTGCTTCTTGTGTTTGCAGTTTTGATGACATTGAAAATGCCATGAAATTAGCAGAATATATGTGCAATAAAATTTGTTCAGGTGATATAAAATGATTCTTTCCGGTATGCCCGAAAAGTTACCGAATGTTTGTGACGCCGCCCTTGTAAAGGTAAAATGCGCCTACAAAGCCTATAAGGATTATGATAACATTGCTCAGTTTTACCACGGCATTTCAGCGCAAAACGAAGTTTATGCCGTTATAGGAAAAATTAGCGGTTATATAAGCCTCTGGACCGACGGCAGTGAAATTGAGGAACTTAAAAAATTTCTTGATTTCTTAGGATTTACCGGAATCTTTACTTCACTAAAAACAGCACAGCTTTTGAACCTTAAAATAGACGAGACGTGCTTGGTTTTCAAAGCTGAGCCGCCCTTTGAAAAAACCTCAAACAGTGAAAGCTGTCAGCCAAGAGAACTTATGGAAATACTCCGTCAAGGTCTTTCGATACCAAACGGCGATGAATTTATTGCAGATGTCTCTTTCCGCGTGCTTCACGGCTGTGCCGATTATGTTGTAAAAGATGGCGGCGGCGCTTTGCTGTTTTTCGACGAAAACGACGCTCTTGTAAACGGCATCGCAGTACCAAAAAACGAGCGCAATAAAGGTCACGGCAGCAGAATTTTAAAAGCACTTCTTTCCCGCGCAGAAGAGCGCAGTGTGTATGCCTGCTGTGTGGAGAAAAATAAACATTTCTATATAAAAAACGGCTTTTCACTTATAGGTGAAGCCGCCTACTGTGAGGAAAAATAATGGAACAGACTTTTTTCAGCATTGACTCAAGGCTTTTAAGTCTTGACAGTGAAATAATTAAAGAAACAAAAGAGCAGTTTGAGAAAATAGACAGCATTGCTCAATACAATCAGCAAAAGGTGTTATCTGCTTTTATCAAACACAGGGTAAGCGAAACACATCTTGGTATTTCCACCGGCTACGGCTATGACGATATAGGCAGAGAAACCCTTGAAAAATTGTGGGCAGACTGTATGGGTGCTGAGGATTCTCTCATAAGACACAATTTCGTCTCAGGCACACATACTCTTTGTGTGGCTCTTTTCGGTGTTCTTCGACCCGGAGACAAAATGCTCTGTCTGACAGGGCGCCCTTATGATACTCTTATCGGGGTATTGGGAATTGACGAGCATGTAGACGGCTCTCTTGCCGACTTTGGTGTGCGGTACAGTCAGGTGGATTTAAAGGAAGACGGCACTCCCGATGAAGAAGCAATTGCCCAAATGCTTAAAAGCGATACATATAAAATGGCATATATTCAGCGTTCCCGTGGATACAGTCTTCGTCCCAGCCTTTCTATTGAAAAGATAGAAAAGCTCTGTAAAATTGTTAAAGAAATTTCTCCTGATACGATAATTATGGTAGATAACTGCTATGGTGAGTTTGTTGAGAAAAAAGAGCCTACACAGGTAGGCGCCGACCTTATTGCCGGTTCTCTCATTAAAAACCCAGGCGGCGGAATTGCCCCTACAGGCGGCTACATTGCAGGAAGAAGCGACCTTATCGAACAGTGTGCTTTCCGCCTTACCGCTCCGGGCGTAGGCAGAGAAGTTGGCGCAACGCTGGGTCACAACCGCGAGCTTTATATGGGCGTTTTTGCCGCTCCTCATACAGTAGGAGAAGCACTGAAAACCGCCGTTTACTGTTCGGCGCTGTTTTCGAAGCTGGGTTACAGCGTTACACCCTCTCCGACTGAAGACAGAGCGGATATAATTCAGGCTGTAATTCTCGGAAACAGAGAATCTCTTATTGCCTTTTGCAAGGGTATGCAAAGCGGCGCGCCCATTGATTCCTTTGTTTCTCCCGAGCCTTGGGCAATGCCGGGATACACAGATGAAGTTATTATGGCGGCAGGCAGTTTCACACTGGGCGCTTCCATTGAGCTTTCTGCCGACGCACCCTTGCGTGAGCCCTTTGCCGCGTGGATGCAGGGCGGACTTAATTTCCACAGCGGACAGACCGGCGTTTTACTTGCCGCCAATTCAATGCTGAAAAACGGACTATTGACCTTATAAATAAATTGTAGTAAAATATAAAAAACCGAAAAAGGAGATGATTAAATGACCACGGTATTTGAAGGCGATGTTCTTCACGTTATACCCATGGAAAAGGGAATTATAATTACCTACTGTGAAGAGCGCACCGAAACTCAGATAACTGCGGCATTTAAAATGATTTCCTTTGAAACTGGAAAGGTCACAAATGTTGCAAAAAATATTTATCAGCTTTCCAAATTCGGAGCCGATTACAAGGCATTTTGCACACAGGTGAATAACTATTTTTCCTGCAAGACCATTCCCCTGCCCAGTGAAAAAATGATGATTATGGAGTTGGACGGCACACTGAAACTCCTTGACACCGACTCTTCTATTCTCTGGACAGGAAAATTGCTTTATAAGAATGCTCCGCCCAGTGGAATTGCACTTTTTGAAAATAAATTATGGACATGCTTTCCCGAACATAATGTACTTATCCGCTATAATATAAATACTATGCGGGAAGAACTGAGAATAGGCGGCGGCACAAACTCACCATTTATGCAGCCTAAGGATATTTTTATAAAGGGCAATTTCGGATATGTATGCAACCCTGGTACCCTGCAGATTTTAAAGGTAGACCTTAATACCTATGCTCTGGAAGTTTTCGAAGAATTCACAAAACCCGTTAAGCAATACTTAGAGGTTGACGGCTACCGCTTTGCGGTAATGGACGACGGTGTCTATTTACTTCAATAAAACATAATAAAAACCCATCCGTTAGGATGGGTTTTATTTATTATATTACGGTGTGTTGCCTTCCTCGGGGTCAGATGGGGTTGAAGGTGTGGAAGGTGTCGGTTCGCTTGTATCGGGTGTGGACTCGGAACCGGAGGGGTCGGTGCTGGTACTCGGGTCGGGGATTATACTGCTGCTGTCGCCACCGGAGCTTTCTCCGCTTGAGCTTCCCTCAGAAGAAGAAGAGGAAGAAGCGTTGGGATCCTTTAAGGAATAACGGGAGCTGATAAGCTGTTCGCGCTTAATCACCTTGCCGTCCTTCCAGAGAATTCTGTAGGCCACAACGTCATAGTGACTTCCCGGCACACGGCTTAATGTACTGCTTTCAAAGGTTATCTCATCAAAGGTATTATCGGGGCAACCGTAAATATTTACGGTAAGTTTTCTGCCGTCCATAATGCACTGGAGATAAACGGGATATTTAGTGTTATTCTGAAGCTTTAAATCCTTGCTGGGATAGTCAACTGTAGCATCGAAGCCTACCTTTGCATAGGTAGAGGGATATGTATGATTATATCTCATTACAATAGCAAGGTTAGCGCGAAGAGCGGCATTATAAATAGTAGTGCTTGCCTGACAGATACCGCCGCCATAGCCTTCAGTGAACTGTCCGCCGGAAATTACCTTTGCGGATTTCCAGCCTGCAGAGGGAAGGTTACTGTTGCCGGTGCAGGCATTAAAGGACCAGGTAGCACCCGGCTCGATTACACTTCCATCACAAAGACCCATAGCCTTACCCATATTAAAGGTTGAGTTAGCGCTTGCTGTAGAGGTGGTGGAGAAGGTGCCTATAAGCTGAATCTTCTCGCTTAAAGTTGCAACGGTGATTTCGGGATTAGTGGGGTTATTGGTTGCAATAATTTCACCTGTGGTATTACCCTTTGCCAGGAAGTTTTCAATATCGGCAACAAGGTTCTCGATGGTGATATTAACGCCTACTTTTTCCTCTTCAAACTGGATACCTGTTGCATCCACACCCTTAAAGGTAGCGTTTACAGGCTCCTGATGAAGCTCATTCTGAATGGCGGTAAGCACGCCGGACATTTTTTCTTTATCAATAACTACTTTTGCTTCAAAGTTTTTATCCAGCTTTAAAGCCTTTCCGTGCATAACGGAAACACAGTAATTTTTTGCTTCCTTCAGAGCATCGGTGCAATCCACCGAGAAGGCAATATCCTTGCCGTCTAAGACATAGGATTTTTCTCCTGCGGTTATGGTTATTTTGTAATCGCCTTTATTATCATCCTGAGCGGCGTTGACTGCTTTTTTAGCCTGACCCTTGGTCATACCGCCAACATCAACACCGTTAATGCTTACTCCGTCAAAATAGCGGAAGTCAAAGCCCTGATACATACCGATTTCTGCGAAGAATTTGGGCATAGGCTTATCGCCGCTTCTCCAGGGAGCGGATACGAAATGCATAACGGTAAAGAAGACAGCAACCGCAGCAATAATGCTTGCGCAGATAACTGCAATTTTCTTTAATCTTCCTTTACCTATTTTTTCTATAAGGGTTTTAATTTTTCCGGAAGCCTTTACTTCTTCCTCATCGACAATATAGCCTGTATCGCCGTCGAAATCTTCTAAAATTTCGGGATTTACCGCTTTCTTAGACATAAACACACTACTCCATATAATAAATTCACTAACATCATACACTATACTCGACAAAAAATAAAGTATTTTTTTAAATTACAACAAAATTGTAAACATTTAGTTGTCGAATCCGCACAAAAAAGTCTCCGATAAATTATATGTTTATCGGAGACTTTTATAACTTTTTAATTTCACATTAAAAAACAATGATTTTATTTAGTTACACTCTTTACTTTTACATTTTATTAAAGTATAATTGCTATGGTGATTTTATGACAGTAGTTATTTCTCAGGTAGCTATACTTATGCTGTTCGCTACGGTAGGCTTTGCCCTTTCCAAGACAAGGCTTCTGAATGCAGACCACAGTAAAATTTTATCAACTTTACTTGTATATGTTTTCTTACCGGCAAATTCCTTTAGAACCTTTGCTGCAAACTTTAATGTTAAATATATTAAGGATAATTATTCTCTTATACTTATTTCTATTGCCGTGCTGGCGGTTTTAATAATTATTGCTCATCCTCTTTCAAGAATTCTCACAAAGGACAGTTATAAAAGAGCGGTTTATAAGTATTCATTAGCCATTCCAAACTACGGCTATATGGGTTACGCACTAACCGAAAGTATTTTCGGAAGTGCCGCACTGCTCAATGTAATGATATTCGGTCTGCCGCTTTCAATATATGTATACACCTATGGATACTGTATACTAACCAAAACTTCACTAAAACTAAAAAAACTCATAAACCCTGTAACCCTATCACTACTTTTAGGTATGGTTGTGGGACTCAGCGGTTTAAAGTTGCCTAACTTCATAAACGGATTTTTAAACACCGCGGCAGCGCCTATGGGAATTATTAGTATGCTGCTCACCGGTATTACAATATCTCAGTATAAATTTAAAGAGCTTATTATTGACAAAACAAACTACATAGTAATATTATTAAGACTTGTTGTGTTACCCATAGCCATTGCCTATATTTTAAAAATCTTTGTAAGTACCGAAGTTGCTGTTATTTCCCTTATGGCCTATGCAATGCCCTGCGGGCTCAACACCGTAGTTTTCCCAAAACTCATTGGTGAGGATTGCCGAACAGGCGCTTCCCTGGCGCTGGTTTCAAGTATTTTTTCAATAATTACAATTCCATTTTGTTTGTATCTGTTCACATAAAAATTATCCCAAGCAACTCCCGTTGCTTGGGATTTTCTTATTTTATATGCTTTACTTTTCTTTCCTCAACACCAATTCCTGAAGCAATGAAAAGAATTATCATACCGGTCTGCACCCATATAACGGTGGTATCTATCATACCGTAACAAGCAACAGCCGCCGCAACTGATACAATAAATTTAATGATTGTATAGTTTTCTTTTCTGCTTTTAAGTACGGTATGGCAGGCGAAAATATCTCTGATATACTGCACCAAAAAGACGAAAATCAACGCCGTTCCCACAATACCGTGACAAAGCAGGCTGTCGATTAGAATATTATGACTAAGGGAAGCCTTATAAATCGTCGGGTCGGTGGGAGAAAGCTGATTATAAAGATGCTTATAGGAGAAGAAGCCACGACCGAATATGGGTTTTTCTTTAATATGCTTTATGGCAAAATTCCATATAGTTATACGGTTGTTCGTGGTGTCCCCCATTTCGTTAATACGGGGCAAAAATTGCGGAATGAGAATTACCGCTGCGAGCACCAGCACACCCAGTCCCAAAAATACGGCAAGTAGCTTATATTCGTGGCTTATAGTAAGGAGCGTCACAATGCCTATTGCCGCAATTACCCAAAGACTCATACTTCCGCAAAGATAAATACCCACCGCATTGAAAACAGCCGCAATATAATAAAGATAGGTTTTCCCTTTTCTGTTAACGGCTTTATAAGCGCATATAAGCACCACAAGGGTCACTCCCGTACCGAAAAAGTTGGGGTTTGGATAAAGCACAGTACATCTATAGCCCTTGACACTGATATTAACAAGGCGTTCTATAATACTGCCCAGCGTTGCAAGACAGCCGCCTATTATTATGCAATCAAGAAGCTGTTCGTAAAATTTACGGGTTGCAATGCTTCGGGTAACGAAGCTCACAACCATCATTGCCAAAAAAGAAAATGCACAAAGAAAGCCCCACCGGTTGCCGTAGCAAAGGGCAACTATAGAAGTGGTAAGAGCGAAAAGAAGAATAATTAACGAACCTCTGTGGGCAAAAATTTTATCTCTTGTACCGGGAAGAATACAAAATAAAATTGCGCTGATGGATATAACAACCCTTGCAGCATAAAAATGAGTAAAGCAGAAAAGAGCACAAAGCATAATAAAGAGCTTTGCAATTTTTGCATTACGATTGCGTTGCAAAAATTTTCTGTTTTCTTCCTTTTCTTTTAAAACAAACTGACGAATATTCATAAGCACCGCCGTTTTACTTATTTTTTACTATTATACATTATCTATGCTCTTTTCCTCAAGATAAACTTTTGGCTTTGGTAGAGTCCTGTTTTGTGGATAGGAAGGAAACTGAATATAACGCATATTAAAAAGAAGACTATTCCCCTGCCGCCGAACATTTCAGAAGCTAAAACAAAGCTTGCAACAGGACATTTTGTTGCACCGCAGAAAAGAGAAATCATACCGAGTGCAGCGCCGAAAACAATGGGAAGACCAAAAATCGGAGCAAGTAAAGATCCAAGTGCTGAGCCTATAAAAAGAGTGGGGACTATTTCCCCGCCTTTAAATCCGCAGGAAACCGAAACTATGGTAAAAATCATTTTAAGAAGAAAAGCATAATTGCTTACCCTTTCGCCCTCCATAATTCGATGAATTACATGTGAGCCTGCACCGTTATAATCGGTTGTGTCAAGCAAGACAGTCAGTATGATTATTACCGCAGAGCCTATAATGATGCGCAAATAAGCGTTTTTAATAATACGCGGAAAATTTTCTTCACAAAAAGCAAGAAGCTTACAAAAAACAATGCTGACAATAAGGGCGCATACCGAAATTGCAATTACCTTAATAACTGTATTAAAGGTAAAATCAGGAAGATACGGTATATTAAAGCGCTCTGCTTGCACTCCCAGTGCCCCCGAAATTTCGGCGGCAGCAAAGCAGGAAACAAGAGCAGGAAACAGCGCTGAAAGATACATTTTTCCGATTACGGCGACTTCGACAGCAAATATGCAGGTCCCCAGCGGTGCACCGAAGAGGGCGGCGAAAAAGCCTCCCATACCGCATACGGTAAGTATCCTTGCATCCCTTATTTCAAGTTTAAACAGTTTTCTGAAAAGTGCCGCAAAACCGCCGCCAAGTTGCAGCGCCGCGCCCTCCTTTCCCGCTGAAGCACCGAATGTTTGGGAAATCACGGTTGCCGAAAAAATCGCGGGGATAATGCGTGCTGAGACCTGCTTTTCAGAGTAAAGACCTTCTATTATAAGTTCGGTATTCATTTGCTCGGTTTTCAAACGCTTATACAGAAAAACCGAAACAATACCGCCAATGGGAAGTAAAAACAGCAGTGAAGAATAACTGCCTCTCAGCGTCGTAACAAAGGAAACCGCCTTTGCTAAAAGCGCACCCACACCGCCGCTTGTTACTCCCATAAGAAGACCTAAAGCAAGCCATTTAAGTATATATAATATTGCTTTTTTAAATCCACTATATTCTTTCATAATACGCCTCAAATATAAAACTACAATCATTATAACACAAAAGTTTTAATATAGCAAAGCAAAAAACATACTTGCTATCAAATCACGGCGAAGCCGTGGATATCATCAATTCCGCAATGGATAAAAAATGGACTTGTTTTCACAAGTCCATTTTTTGCAAAGGTAGTACAAATTCGATGCCATTTGAGTTTTTGGATTATGTATTTGAACCCTACATATTTAGTGATATTGTGCCTTTGGCACAGTGATATTTTTGCATTGCAAAAGTGATATTGAAACCTTACGGTTTCAGTGATATTATATTCGCCATTAAAACTCGCGAAGCGAATACCACTTGGACTTTAGTCCAAATATCACTGCGTAGCAATATAACTCGCCGAAGGCGAATATAACTGAAAAACCGACTTGTCGAAACAAGTCGGTTTTTCTGCCTAATGAACGCAAGATTGATACAAAAAAGACTTTTGCTTTATAAAGTCTTGCACGGGTTTCAAATTTAGGGAAATTCGTTATGGGGGTTTCAATTATATATAATCGTAGAAATTTTCATAATTATGTGTTATAATTGGTTCGATAAATAAGAATTTGACGGAGGGGGGATCCGTATGGATAACAACGAAAAGAAGAAAAAAGAACCATGGGTTTCTCGGATGAATAACATTCGTAGCAGAGTTATAGAAATTGTGAATTACGAATTGATTTATGCTTAATTTAAAACGGCAGGGATTTTTCCTTGCCGTTTACTTGTTTTATTATAGATTTTTCTCTTTATATATGATATAATTAAAACAATAATTTTCTCAGTAGATAAGAGGTTTAGTTATATGAAACGCGAAAACACCGCAAAGGGGTTAATGGCGGTAGCTATGTTTATTTTTGGTACATTGGCTCCCTTTGTTCGAAATATAGATGTTAGCTCAGGTGAATTGGCACTTTATCGTGCAGTGCTTGCCGCAATTTTGGTAGGTGGGTTCCTGCTGATTACAAAACAAAAGCTCCCCATTAATAGCATAAAAAAAGAACTCATACTGCTTTTGCTTTCGGGTGTGGCTATGGGTGTGAATTGGATTTTTCTTTTTGAAGCCTATAAATACACCACCGTTTCGGTTGCAACTTTAAGCTATTATTTTGCACCTGTTATTGTTATGGTGGTTTGCCCATTGCTGTTTAAAGAAAAACTGTCACCAAAACAAATTCTCTGCTTTGTTATGTCCACTGCCGGTCTTGTTTTAATTACAGGCACTACGGGTGTCGGAAAACAAGATTTACTCGGTATCGTTTTTGGATTAAGTGCTGCCATATTTTATGCAACGGTAATGTTGCTCAACAAATTTATAAAAGGCGTAACAGGACTTCACCGCACGTTCGTGCAATTCCTGTCTGCGATTGTAATTCTTATTCCTTACGTTATTTGCACAAGTGGATTTAACTTTGTAGGGTTAAATAAAGGCGGCATAACAGCATTGCTGATTGTTGGTCTTGTGCATACGGGAATCACATACTGTATGTATTTTTCTGCGCTAAAGGATTTGCCCGGACAAAAAGTGGCTATTTTAAGTTATATAGATCCGCTGGTAGCCGTTTTGGTTAGCGTGATTTGGTTGAATGAAGGAATAACGATTCCACAAATTATCGGTGGCTTGCTCATATTGGGATTTACCCTTTGGAGCGAATTGCCCCTTGGAAAGAAAAAATAAGCATTATTACAAAAGGACACCCTACGGAACAAAAATCCCGTAGGGTGTGTTTTATAAAAGCACCTAAGTACAGATTTATTATCAAAAAAGCGCTTACCCCATACACGAAGACAAGAAATGTATGCGGTAAGCTAGTGGCTGATAAAAAAGAAAAAGCCGAAATCCCTTATAAATAAAGGATTTACGGCTGTTGCAAACAAAAAAGTCACCTCGTAAAGAGATGACTTCTTTGTATCAACGAATGTTGATGATTATGGCGGAGAGAGGGGGATTCGAACCCCCGAACGGGTTTAAGCCGTTACACGATTTCCAGTCGTGCGCCTTAGACCAACTCAGCCATCTCTCCGAATATGCGGCTGCGACTTTGTAATTATATAATAACCCCGCAAAAAAGTCAAGAGTTTTTTGCAGGGTTTTATTTTAAGTTTTATAAAGACTGGAGAGAGCGTCTATTCTTTCATTTAACATAACGGTAAGCTTTTCGGGGGCCTCAACCTTAATATTATCACCGAACTGCAATATCCAGTTAACAAGACCCGAACTTAAATTAACTTTAACGGAAAAAGAAAACTCGTCTTCTTCCACATTACTAATAAATATTTTATCGGAGAAGCGGTCTACCACCTGTTCGAGAATGGAAATATGACAACGCAGTTTCACTTCGGTAAGCTCTCCCGAATACATCTGAAAACTTTTAGCAGAGTAATCGGCAATGTCGAAATATTCCTTATATATGCTCACTTCACTAAAGTGCCGCCAGTCCTCTTTTATAACGGAAACCTTTCGTATTCTGTCAAGGCGGATATGCATAAGATTATCATACTTTTCGTTATTTGCCACAAGGTAGTAATGCTCGTTCTGCCAGATAAGAGCATAGGGTGAAACCTTATATTCCTTGCTTTGAACAACTATTTTTCTGTCCTGTGAAATTGTTCTCACCGAATAAATAAGGGTAACCTTTTTGCGCTGTGCAATGGCGTTTGACAGAGAGTCTATATTATAATAAATCTCTTCGTTTTCACATTTGTGTCCGTTATCAATGTAAAGACCTTTTTCTCTCTTTTTGCGTTCTCCCTCGCTGAGCATTCCGTCAAGTTTTTTAACTAAATCCCTTGTTTTTTTAACTGTGATAAAGCTTGCCGCTTGTACCGCATCGGTAAGAAGATAAATCTCGGGAAGCTCGAAAAGCTTATCCACAATATAATATCCTGCCCTCGGAGTGCGGGTAAAAATAATATCATAGCCGTAATCGATAAGCGCTTCAATTCCGCGGTAAACCGCTTTTCGCTCAACAATTATACCCTTATCTCCGAGCTTTTCGCAAATTTCGGTGGCATTTACGGGATTTTCTTCATCGGAATAGTTTTTAAGAATATCAAGAATGGCAACCTCTTTTAATTGCTGTCCTTTTGACTTAGCCATTTGGCGCACTCCTCTCTGAATTCTTCTTCACTGTATATTCTGCCTAAATAATCAATAAGAGCATTTGCCGACATATTCAGCGGCAAATCCATTCCCTTTAAAAGTTTCTCTCGGTTTAATTTACTGTCATTAGTTCCCGAAAGACCTAATTCAAAAAGCAAAGCCTTGTTTATGGTTTTTTCACTTCTTTTCTGAAATTTTTCACCTACTACACCGGCTTTTTGAAGAGCGCCTACAATTATCTCCTCGCTCAGTCCCTCGACACCTAAAAAACCCTCGGCACTGTACTTTTCTTTTCTCTTTTCCTTGCCCTTTATCTGAGGCAGGTAAACCTGAGTGATTTCACCCTCACCTATAACGCTCTTTAGGTGAGAGCGTATAAGCATTCCCGCGCTGTCGCTGTCAGTCATAACAATCAGTCCGTTGTCCTTAGCAATTTTCCGCAGGAGCGCTGTTTTTTCTTTATTTTTAAAAATTCTGAAGCCGTCGGCAACCACAATAAAAGCATCAATAAAGTTTTCTATATTGATTTTATCATATTTGCCCTCAACAATTATAGCCTGTTTAAGCCTTATCAACCGACTCACCCTTTGAAATAATATAAGAAAGTCTCACTATCATTTCCTCAAGCACAGTCCTGTCACTGCCAGAAAAGCCTTTAAGGGCTTTATCGGCACGGTAAAGTTCTTCAAGACTCAGTCTTAACTGCTTTCCCGAAATATCCGCAAGATTTCTTGAGGCTTTTTCTAAAAGAAAGGCTCTGTTTCCATAGGAAAAATCCTTTCCGACGGTGCTTATGGACACCGAGGAATTCTTAGCGGCATAAACCCTGAAAAGGTCGGTATAAAGAGAAGTGACGGTGCTGAGAATAACCAGAGGTTTGACCCTCATAAAGAAAAGTTCATCAAGAATTTTAAGGGCACCACCCACATTGCTTTTAAGTATTTCACCTGACAGCTCATACACCGACTGTTCAACACTTTTCACGCAAACCTTGTTAACTGTATCCTTGTCTATGGTGCCACCCTTTACAAAGGCACAAAGTTTTTCAATCTCATTACGGATTGTCTCAATATCATCCGAAACATATTCAACAAGGTATCTGGCGACATCAGAGGACATTGATGCTCCTCTTTTATTAACCGCCGTAGTTATCATTTTAATAAGCTCGCCTGTCTGTCGGTGATTAATGAGCACTGCCCTGCCGCCGCATTTTTCCGAGGCAGAAATAAGTTTTTTTGCCTTTTCGGAGCGTTTTTCGTCAAACTGCACCCTGTCAAACCAAACCAGAAGCACCGTGCCATCGCTTTTTTCCGAACACAAGGATAAAAGACGATCAAAATCAGACTTTGAGCAACCCTCAAAATCAAAATCTTTTAAGACGACGCACTTTCTCTCTGCCATCATAGGAAGCTGTTCTTTAGCGTCATAGACCTCCTGAAGGTCACATTCTCCCGAGAATTTCTGAAAATTGAAAACATCGTCAGGCTCTACAATTGCCTTTATAAGATTGTCGGCATTCTGCTTTTTAAGATAACCGTCATTGCCGAAAATAAGGTAGCAAGGAGCAAAGACCTTTTCCTTTATATCGGTTTTAATATGATATTCGTTACAAATAGGCAAATGTATCACCTTTTCTTTAAAATTCTATAGGGTTTGGTTTTAATAATATATAAAGCAAGATAAAAAAGCAGTACAAGTACAGCTAAGATTTTTTCATTTCTCAGTATCACTTTAGCAAACGGCAAACCACTTGCCACATTAACTATTTTCAGGAAATAATCACCCAAAACATCGGCGATGATTATAAAAAGTCTTTCCATAAAAGGTATAAAACCCAAAGCAAGACCTATTACACAAAGGGCAAGCATTGCATTTGCCGGTATATCCAAAAGCACATTAACCAATACTGCCACTACCGACAGTTCACCGAAGGCGGCTATGCACACGGGAAGAGTAGCAATATATGCCGAAAGAGAAACACTTAACACTTCTGCCGTTTTGCTCAGCACAAAGCTGTTACGCGTGTACTTTTCAAGCTTTTTATTAATTATCCGCGACAACACAAGTATACCGAAGGTGGCGGAATAGGAAAGCTGAAATGAAATGCTGTGGAAAGCGTAGGGGTGAATAATGAGCACCAAAACCACAGCAAAGGAAAGGGAGTGTATGCTGTTTGCCCTTCTACCGATTCTGCGATAAATCACCCTTAATAAATATACTATTGCGGCGCGCAGAATTGACATACCGAATCCGCAGATAACACACATCATCAAAATGAAAATCAGAAGAAGAAAATCCTTTAGAATCCCGCTTTTAAAAATTATTCTCAGCAGTCGTTCAAGTCCGCCGCACAAAAGTGCAAGATGCATACCCGAAACAACCAGAATATGGCTGACTCCGGAATCCTTAACCCTGCCATAAAGCTCATCACTTATATAACACCTTTCTCCGGTTATCATCGCAAGGAGAATGTGGTAGTTGTCACTGCAGGACATAACACGGGTTTTTATATAGCTTCGAACACTACCCGCCAAGCCGTAAATTCCATTACTCCTGCCCAGCGGAACAACAGAATTCTGACAGGAGGCACTGAGATATATTCCGTCACTGTAGCGAGAAACGGCATACTCATCATCAAAGGAGGAATATGTAACATTCGCTTCCAGCACATCTCCGATTTCAAAATTAACCATACCGTCGGCATAAAGATAAACTTTATCCCCTTTATTTAGGCACCCTTCCTCGGAAGAATTGACCTTTACGGTGCAGTAGCCGTATGTAGATTCACCCATACTCATAGGTGCAGTGACTACAGTTGCATTTATATGGTCTTTATTTTCGTTAATCAAACGGGCATCATAAACCTCACCCGACATAACAGACACCGCTCTGAGGCAGTATAAAAACACAACCAGACACATAAGAAAGCTGCCTCTGTTTTTGGTGAGAGACAATGACGCTACACCTATAGCAAAAATACAGACGGCGGAAACTATTAGAAAACCCTGCCCCACCGTCTTAAGTGAAAATGAAATAAAAAGCAAAAGAACAGCCGTTAATATAAGATAAGGGAAAACCGCTCTGCCGCTTTTTAAATATTTAATATTATTTGAAGAAAAGTGGAAGCTGCTCAAGGTAAATTATATCATCACGCTGTGAAGCATCACCCTCTGCAAGAAAAGCGCAGGAGGCTGCTTCGATACCGCCTGCGGTTTTAACCAATTCCCGTACAGCCGAGAGGGACTCTCCCGTGCTGATAACATCATCTACAATAAGTACTCTTTTTCCCTTTAAAAGCTCTACATCGGCTTCTCCGAGATACAGTGTCTGCTCCTTCTGAGTAGTAATGGAACGGACACTTACCTTAATAGGAGAGCCCATATAAACCTTTACACCCTTTCTTGCAACTATGTAAGGCTTACCCGATTGTCTTGCCATTTCATAGGCAATGGGAATGCTTTTTGCTTCGGGAGTGAGTATAACATCAAATTCAGGTGCTTTTGCAAGGAGTTCCTTACAGCCTGCAACGGTAAGCTCTACATCTCCGAAAATAATAAAGCCTGCAATATCGAGAGTATCACTCACGGGGAATTTCTGAAGTCTGCGCTCAAGTCCCGCAATTTTCAAAGTATAATATTCAGCCATAATATCAGTCCTTTATAAGCAAAGTATCGAGATTATCAGCCCGGAGGCCAAGCAAGGTTGCGACGCGCCAGCAAATGAAAATGTATATGACCAACAGTCTGTCCTCCGTCTTCACCGCAGTTGTTTACAACACGGAAACCTTTTTCCAAGTTTTCTGCTTTTGCAATTTTTGCAACAGACTCAAAAACTTTTGCAATAAGAGAACTGTTATTTTCATCAATTTTATCAGCGCCGCTGATATGCTCTTTCGGAATAATTATACAGTGAAAGGGCGCCTGAGGGTCAATGTCTAAAAAAGCATAGACAAACTCGTCCTCATAAACCTTTGTGGAGGGGATTTCCCCTGCCGCTATTTTACAAAATAAACAATCCATTTTATTCACCTATCTGTTCTTTAATAAGGTCATTTACAGCGTCAATTGCTTTGCCTGCAAGGGCAACATCTTTTCCGCCTGCCATAGCAAAGTCGGGGCGTCCGCCACCTTTACCGCCTGCAATTTCGGCAACTGCTCTGACAAGCTTTCCTGCATTTGCGCCTTTTTTCACGGCATCACTGCCGCAAGCGGCAACAAAGGAAAGTTTTCCGTCACTTATCCCTGCAAATACTGCCACAGCAGAGTTGTTGTCACCCTTTACCTTTTCAGCCATAGAGCGAAGTTCTTCGCTTCCCGTTCCGTCAAGAACAGCAGTAACGACGGTAAGGCCGCCGATGTCTGTGGCATTTTTAATAATATTGTCAAGTTTTCCGCCTGCCAGTTTTGCTTCCAGTGCGGCAATCTTCTTATCCTTTTCTTTTCCTGCCTCAACAAGAGCAGCAGTACGAGTTGCCAGTTCTTCAAAGTTACCGCACTTCTGTGCAGCAGCGGAGGCATCAATTATATCCTTATAATGAATTAAGGTATCCAGAACACCCATACCTGTAACGGCCTCAATACGGCGCACACCTGCCGCAATACCCGATTCCGAAACAATATGGAAAAGTCCGATTTTAGCAGAATTATTTACATGTGTACCGCCGCAAAGCTCAACAGAGGTATCTCCTACAGCTACAACCCTTACAACATCCGAGTACTTCTCACCGAACAACGCCATAGCGCCCATTTTCTTTGCTTCTTCAATTGGCATTTCACGGTTATCAATAGTGATACCCGCAAGAACAGCGGCGTTAACAAAGGTCTCAACCTCTGCAATTTCGTCTTCGGTCATAGCAGAGAAATGTGTAAAGTCAAATCTTACAGTCTTTTCATTTACAAGCTGACCTGCCTGCTCAACATGCGTACCGATAACTTTACGGAGTCCTGCCTGCAAAAGGTGAGCGGCAGTGTGGTTTCTTCTGATAGCATTTCTTCTTGCGGTGTCAATTACGGTCTTAACCTGTGTATCAACCGAGAAAGTGCCCTTGTCCATTGTTCCAAAATGCATAAACAATCCGCCGTTTTTGGTGGTGTTTTCAACAACGAAGCAGCCGTTTTCACTTTCAATTATACCTGTGTCACCAACCTGTCCGCCGCTCTCAGCATAGAAACAGGTAGAGTCAAGTACGATTATGCCTTTTTGTCCTTCACTTATATTTGCAGATTGCTCGCCGTCAACTGCAATTGCCATAATCTTGCCTTCGCCCACCTCGTCGGTGTAGCCGGTAAATACGGTTTCTGCAATGTTATCAAAGGTGATTCCATCACTCTTCCAGGACTCGGCATCTGCGGCTTTACGAGAGCTTCTTGCCTTTTCTCTCTGTTGCTGCATAAGAGCATTGAAGGTGTCTTCATCCACCGTCATATTTTTTTCACTTAGAATATCCTTTGTTAAATCCAATGGGAAGCCGTAGGTATCGTAAAGACGGAAAGCATCCTCGCCCGAAACCATACCGCCGTTTTTTGTAAGGTCGGAAATAATGGCAAGGCCCTGGTCAATGGTCTTTGCAAATGCCGCCTCTTCATTGCTGAGCACCTTTTTAATAAGAGTCTCTTTTTCACTAAGCTCGGTATAGGCGTTTTTATTTTCTTTAATCACTGCATCGCACATTTCAAGGAGGAAGGGACGGTTAATTCCCAGCATTTTGCCGTGACGTGCGGCGCGGCGAATAAGACGGCGAAGTACATAGCCTCTGCCTTCATTTGAAGGCATAATTCCGTCGCTTATCATAAAGGTGGCGGCGCGGCTGTGGTCAGTAATAGCGCGTATGGAAATATCATCAGCCGCGTCCTTACCGTAGGTTTTACCGGAGATTTCGCAAACCTTATTGATAATGTTTCTGATTGTGTCAACCTCAAACATATTATCAACGCCCTGCATTACGCAAGCAAGACGCTCAAGACCCATACCGGTATCAATATTTTTATGTTCAAGCTCGGTATAGGTGCCGTCACCCATATTGTTAAACTGGGAGAAAACATTGTTCCAGATTTCCATATAACGGTCACATTCACAGCCCGGCTTACAGTCAGGACTGCCGCAACCGTATTTTTCTCCGCGGTCAAAATAAATCTCACTGCAGGGGCCGCAAGGACCTGTGCCGTGCTCCCAGAAGTTATCAGCCTTACCGAGACGGACAATGTGTTCTTCTTTTACGCCGATTTTATTTTTCCAGATATCGTATGCCTCGTCATCCTTTTCGTAAACCGAAGGCCAAAGCAGGTCTTCATCTATCTCTAAGGTTTTGGTTAAAAACTCCCACGCCCACTCTATTGCTTCATTTTTGAAATAGTCTCCAAAGGAAAAATTTCCCAGCATTTCAAAATATGTACCGTGACGCGCAGTATGACCTACACGCTCAAGGTCAGGAGTGCGGATACACTTCTGACAGGTGGTAACACGGTTTCTGGGTGGGGTAACCTCACCGGTAAAGTACTTTTTCATAGGCGCCATACCGGAATTTATGAGAAGAAGTGACTTATCGTTATTGGGCACCAAAGAAAAGCTGCCCAGCCGCAAATGGCCCTTACTTTCAAAGAAAGAAAGATATTTTTCTCTAAGGTCATTAAGAGATGTCCACTGCATTTTTGGTTCCTCGCTTTTTGCTTTAAATTGTAAATAAACATACATAAATATTATATATTGAATACTACTGTTTGTCAACCGATTTGAGCTATTAAAGGCGTTAAAGTCCCTCTGCTATTTCTTTGAATATCTCTGTGGCAATCTTCTCTTTTCCACTGCTGTCCTCAACCAGAACTACGACGATATATTCGGGTGCTTCTACAGGAAAGAAGCCGCAAAACCAGGAATGTTGCCTTGCCTTTCCTTCTTCGCTCCATCCCGTTTCGGCAGTAGCGGTTTTACCTGCGACATTTACAAGTGAAGAAAAGGCGTTTTTGCCTGTTCCGCTTATAACCACTTCAGTAAGATACCCTTTAAGCATATTTGCATTTTTCTCATTCATTGCCCTTATTGCCGAGGGTTCTTTTACTGCCTCTTTAAGAGCGCCGTTTTCAACAATACCCTCAATAAGACTGGGTGTATGGTAAACACCGCCGCAAGCTATTGCTTCATAAAGACCGAGCATAGTTACGGGGGAAGCGAGAAGCTCTCCTTGACCGATAGAAATATTGGCAAGGGCTATACTGCTTTGAAGCCTATCCGCTTCCGGCAGATTCTCCCCCGAGGTAGTTATTCCGCCGCCAAGACTCTTTTTATAGCCGAAACCGAAGTTTGAAGCCATATTCACTATATTCTCTGCGCCTATTATTGGAGCAAAACGGTAGAAATAGCTGTTGCAGGAATGTATAATAGCACTGCCAAGCTCCACCCTGCCGTGTCCCTGTGCTTCGTGGCAGGCAAATATATTCCCGCCTATTTCACTGCTGCCTGTGCACTCTGTAACAAAATTATTCCATTTAGCATTCTCCAGCGAAGCGGCGGCAATGCAGGGTTTAAATACCGAGCCGACGTTATAACCCGTAAGGCTTCGGTTTACAAAGGGCGAACCGGATAATTCAAGAGAGGAAGCAAGGTCATAAAGGTCAAAGTTCGGTCGGCTGACCATTCCGCGTATTTTTCCCGTACCTGCTTCACTTATTACTACGGCGCCCTTTTCCATTTTTTCTGCCGCCTTTTCCAAAACCACCTGTACCGTATTATCAATAGTGGTCATTATTCCCGAAGCGGTCACTTCTTTATTTTCGCTGACAAAGGGTTCTATGCCGCTGAGCACCTCGCCGTTTCCACCCACAGCATAACGCACCGTTATCTTTTTATCGGTATAAAGAATATCATCATACGCCTTCTCAAGCCCCGATACTCCGTGTCCTGTGGAATCGGTGTAGCCTATAAGATGAGCGCAAAATCCGTTTTTCGGCGAATGTTCAGGCACCTCTAAATTAATAATTCCCGCGCACTGCATTTCTTTTTTTATCTCAATTACAGCAGGCTTGCCGTTGCGAAGTTTAGCCAAAACGGAAATTTTCTCGTCGCCGTAAAGCACCGTACTGCAGTACATTATTGTGGCGGGAGTGGGGGTTATAACAGCATATTTTTTATACTGCGTACCGGTGAGAGGGATACCGTTGCAATCAAATATATTTCCTCTCAGCGTTGATACGGTAACAACAGTGCTGTTATTCTCGGCAGCGGCGGTTATTTTTTCACTGCTGCCTATCATCATTATACGCACTATCCCCGCTAAAAATAAAGCAAGTATAAAAGTAAGACATAACGCCGTTCTTATCGGTGTACTCTTCAAAAAAATCACCCCGATTAGTGTTCTCGGGGTGATAATAATTATTCGTTTTTCATTCTCAGCAAGGAGCCCGCGGGAATAGGGCGGTCAAAGGGAATTTTCACCGTCATCATAGGGTGCGGAGCGTTGTCAATAGCGTTATCCTCACAGTCGTAAAGCTCATTTGCCTTTAGTATAAACGGCTTCTGCCTTACTGCAAGGCAGTCAAATTCCTGACCTACATAAAATTTATTTTTCATTATGGCAATAACCTTGCCGTCCTCATACCCTGTCACCACGGCGGCAACCGAATAATCCCGCACATAGCCTGCGCTTTCATAGGTCTGTTTTGGTGCGCCGAAATAAAAACCCGTACTGTAGGGGCGGTGACTGATTTTCTCAAGCTCCTCGGCTATCCATGGCTCAAGCGTCCAATTCTCCCATGCTTCTTCGAGGCTGTCAAGGGCGGCGCGGTAGGCGTTGGCGGTAACAGCAACATAATAGTGGGACTTTGCTCTGCCCTCGATTTTTATGCTGTCTACACCCGCCTTTGCTAATTTATCCAGATAAGGTGCCATACACATATCGTTTGCATTAAGTATATAGCTTCCCTTGTCGGTTTCGGTTATGTCAAAATACTGCCCCGGACGCTTTTCCTCCATAAGGGAATAATGCCAACGGCAGGGCTGAGCGCAGTCTCCGCGGTTTGCATCTCTTCCCGTCATATAACTGGAAAGAAGACACCTTGCAGAAAAGGAAACACACATTGCGCCGTGGGCAAAGCACTCAATTTCAAGGTCTTTTGGAGTTTTCTCTCTTATTTCTCTTATTTCCTCAAGGGATAATTCTCTTGCAAGAACTACCCGTTTTGCTCCCATTTCATAAAAGGCATTGGCGGTGACATAATTGCATATACCCGACTGCACCGAAATATGAAGCTCAGCTGAGGGAACATATTTCTTAACCATTCCCGCAGTACCGATGTCACTGGCAATAACGGCGTCAACTCCGACTTTTTCAAGGAACTTTAAGAAGTCGGGAAGCCTTGACATTTCTTCGTTATGGGGCACAATATTGCAGGCAACGTGAACCTTTACGCCTCTTTTATGAGCATACTCCACCCCTTTTATCAGGTCATCTTCACCGAAGTTTGAGGCGGCGGTGCGCATTCCGAATTCTTCACCCGCAAGATACACTGCATCTGCGCCGTAATCTACTGCCGCAATAAGACGGGTTAAATCACCGGCAGGACAAAGCAGTTCGGGTATTTTTCTGTTAATCCAAGTACTCATATATCCATTTATTCTCCCGTTTCAAACGGTTTATTGTATTCACCTGCTCATTATAGGTTTTGTGGAAATAAAACTTTCCGCTGCTGTCGGTAACAAAATAATAGTAACCCGAAAAATCCTTTTCAGGATAAAGCACGGAATTTATGGCATTTATACCGGGGGAGCAAAGAGGTCCGGGGGGAAGACCCAAAATGTCATAGGTGTCGTATCTTCCGTCGTCATTTTTGAAAGCGTTACCGTAATAGCAAGTAGGCGAAGAGCCCAGCTTCTCGCCTCGGTTGATTCTGTTATAGAAAACAGCCGCAACCTTAGGCATAGCTTCCCCTGCATTTCCTGCCTCCATCTGAAGAATAGATGCAAGGGTGAGCACCTCGTTTACGCTCATATTAATTTCCTGCGCGCGTTCTACCATTTGAGAAGTAAACTTTGCGCGCATATTCTCAATCATTTTATCCACTGCCAAAGCGGCGCATTCCTTTGAGTCATAAGCATAAAACTCGTAAGTATCGGGGAAAAGATAGCCTTCTAAGGGCACATACGCTTTTTCTTTGTTTGTTTCACTCAGCATATAACCGCTCAGTTCCACTTTAGACACGGCATCATAAAAATCCTTCTTTGTGCAGACCCCTGCCTTTTCCAGTATACTGCCGATTCCGGGTATGGTAACATTGCTTCCGTTAACATTCTTTACATAATCGTAAATTCCGGTACCCTCGGGAACGGTTACACGAACTATTGCGGCTTCTCCCTGACTTGAAAGAATATTTGCAATATCTTCATAGTTGCTGCCCTTTTTAATTTCGTACATGCCAAACTTAAAATCGGAGCCGTAGCCCTTTAGTTTACAGTAGGCTCTGAAAAGAAAGGCGCTTTTAACAGCTCCTGAGTTTTCAAGCTCATTAGCGATATGGTAGGCAGAAGAGCCTTTTTTAATATTTACCGTAACGCCTTTATTAAATGTTCCGCCTATTTCCATAGCAGCAAAAGAACCCAACCCGATAATAAGGGCAAGCACAAGGCAAAGGATAGAAAGGAAAACCGCTTTGACGGTTTTTTTCTTCTTTTTCTTTTGTCTCTCGGCTCTGGCAGCAGCAGCCTTTTCCAGCATATTTTCGAAATTTTCTTCAGTATTATCCGAAGCAGTTTCAATTATTTCCTTGTTTTCTTCATTCATATTATTAGTCTCCGCACATCATCATTGATTTTTTGAGTGCTCCCACGGCTTCTTCATCCTCTGATAAAGCAGAAGCTACTGCAAAGCCGAAGCGGTAAGCCGCGCCCGGCCCCCAGGCGGTAATAACATTATAATCTCCCTCGCTAAAAACAAGAGGGACATTTTTATAAATACCGGAAACACCCTTTTCAAATCCCGGATAGCAGGTAAACTCTCTGTTTTCCAATACTCCCAGTTTTCCGAATACGCTGGGAGCGGCACAGAGAGCGGCAAGGAGTTTTCCTTCCTTTGCAGATTTTATAATCAAATCGCAAAGGGTTTTATTCTCTCCGAGATTGGTTGTTCCGGGCATTCCGCCGGGAAGAATAAGAGCGGATAAATCGGAAAAATCCGCTTCATCGATTGTCACATCGGCAGTAACAGGAATAGAGTGACTTCCCATTACCACCTTTCCCGTAACACCAACGGTGGTGACAGATATATTCATTCTTCTCAGTATATCAATAGGTGCAACGGCTTCCATTTCTTCAAAGCCGTCGGCTAAAAATACATAAACCATAATTACTCCTTACAGAATACTCATTACTTCGCCTAATACATCCTGTGCAATTTCTTCAATGGAACGAGCCTCGTTGTCCTTTGCACAGCTTATTATATCCCAACCGGAATATTCTGCTGTGAAAACGGCAGATTTTCTGCAATGCTCAAGATAATCCGTATCTCTTTCGTGGATATCCTTTTTGTCCTCATCGCCTTTGTATCTGCCTGTCATAAGCTTCTGGGAAACTTCAATTGGCATATCAAGAAAAATAACCTTATCGGGAGCAGGTATACCCATCTTATTATACTCAAAATCGTAGAGCCAGTTAAGAAAGCCTTCCCATTTATCTCGGGGTAATTTTGAGTTTTGATGAACAGCATTTGAGGTAACATATCTGCCGGCAATAACGACGCCGCCTGCATTATAGTATTCACCCCAGTACTTTTTAAAGGAAGCATAGCGGTCAACTGCATAAAATGCAGAGGCCGCATAGGCGTTAACGTCCCCGGGTTTACTTCCCAACTCCCCTGCAAGATACATTTTAACAAGAGTGCTGGATTCATGCTCATAATCGGGGAAAGAAACTGTCTTACAGTCTATTCCTTTTTCGGTTAGATTCTTATAAAGCAATTCAAGCTGTGTGGACTTTCCGCTTCCGTCAAGTCCTTCTATTACAATAAGTTTACCCATTACAGTTCACCATTCTTAATTTTTGCGGCAAGCTCTTTCATTTCCTTTACTTTTCCACAGCTCATTTTACCCTCAGGACAGGGACCTGATACGCATGGAGATCCTGCTTTTTTGAAAAGCTGAGGAGCAACTGCCGATACAAGGGCAAGCATCTGATTTGCAACATCTCTTATTTCCCACTGGGCGCGGTTACAGCAACGATGACGGAAAAAGTTCATAAGAGAACGAGTGTTCATAGTCACTATCATTTTGGTCTCACAAGCATTTGGAAGAACAAAACGTGCGTCCTCAATAGCCTTTTTTTCAGCAGCTCTTGCGGCGGCTTTTTCTTCCATACCGTCTTCCAGCATAGCCTTTAGGTGCTTTTCCTTTAAAACTAAAGTAATGCGGTCATAATCTTCCTGGTCTCTCTTCATAGATTCCTTAAAAATTTCCAGTGCCTCGGGGCAGTTTTCAATTTCGGGCGGAAGAACGTAGCCGAACTGCTTTTCGGTAACATAACGCTGGCTCTGTACCGAGAAGGAAGCAATACGGTGTCTTGTAATCTGTGCAAGAAGTGCTCGGGAAACGCCCTCAATACCAAAGGTAAAATAAGCGTGTTCGGTGGGACTTTCGTGGCCGAGACTGCTTAGCATATCAACAAAATCCGCCGCTTTCTCTTCATCAAGTCCCTCGCGGACAGTATCAATACTTGCAGGGCTGTAGCAAAGTTTAGCGGCGCTTGCTATGGTTATTTCGGGATCCGGAGTGTAGGTTAAAAGAGTAACTTTAGGCATTTTTATTCCTCCCGTTTTGAGTGTTTGGTTATATCTTCGTTTATTATACCAAAACTAATGCAGTTATTCAATGAAATTTTTCTTAATATCTGTCGAAAAAAGGCTTTATTATTTTTATATTTTGTGATAATATATAATTAATAGGTCTAAAGGGAGGAAAAATAAATGGCAAGTATTGATTTGACACATACACCCTACGGCGACCTCGCTATTGTAAGTATGCGCGGCTGTGAGGATATCGCTTCTAAGGTGGACTACTATCTTATGCAGTGGAGAGGAATGCCGTCGGAGCACAGCTTTGTGGTTCAGGCAAACTGTCCCCGTTTCGGCACAGGAGAAGCAAAGGGTGTACTTAATCACACCGCACGCGGACTTGATGCTTATATCATCTGCGACTGCTTCAACCACGGCGTCACCTACAAAATGTACGGCAAAGAAGTCCCTATGAGTCCTGATGACCATTTTCAGGATTTAAAGAGAATTATCGCCGCTTTCGGCGGTAAAGCAAGAAGAATTACCGTTATTATGCCCATGCTTTATGAGGGCAGACAGCACAGAAGAAGCACCAGAGAGTCTATGGACTGTGCTATTGCTCTTCAGGAGCTTATTAATATGGGAGTTAAGAACATCATCACCTTTGATGCTCACGACCCCAGAGTTAATAACGCTATTCCACTTGACGGCTTTGATAATGTGCAGGCAACCTATCAGATGATAAAGGCATTGCTCCGCAGTGTGCCCGACGTAAAACTGGACAAAGACCACACCATGATAGTTTCTCCCGATGAAGGCGGTATGGGAAGATGTATCTACTATTCTTCCGTTTTAGGTCTGCCCCTTGGTATGTTCTACAAGAGAAGAAACTATTCCGTAATCGTTAACGGCAAGAACCCCATTGAGGCTCACGAATTTTTAGGCAACGATGTTAAGGGCAAGGACCTCATTATTGTTGACGATATGATTTCTTCCGGTGAATCTATGCTGGATGTCTCTGCACGTCTTAAGAAAGAAGGCGCAAAGAGAGTATTCATCTTCTCCACCTTCGGTCTTTTTGTTGACGGATATGAGAAATTTGATGAATACTACGAAAAAGGTTTAATAGACAAAATCTTTACTACAAACCTTATTTATAACGAGCCTGAGCTTCTCACAAAAGAGTGGTACTGCAATGTTAATATGGCAAAATACATTGCTCTTCTTATTGACACTCTTAACTGCGACAACTCCATAAGCGAGCTTTTAAATCCCATTGACCGTATCAAAAATATCGTAAAAAAATATAACGAAAACGGCAAAATCTAAGAATATAAGCAAATCCCCGTCAGTTTAAAACTGATGGGGATTTATTTTACTGAATTATAAGCGAATGCCTACACCGTATCCTGTTTTGCCGCCCTTTAAAAGGTGCTGCTTGTAAATTCTCTGAAGCGAGGTATTTTCAGGCAGGAATTCGGGGCGTTTTTCTTCCGTACCGAAGATTCTGTATAAATCTCCATTGTTCTTTTTTATACCGTAGTCAATAATATCAAAAAGCTCCATAAAACGGCGTATATTACTTGTTTCGGGGAGAAGACTTTCGTGTTCGGGATATAAAAGCCAGGAACTGCATTTAAAGGCGAAAGGTTCACCTATAATATCCTTATAAAATTCCTTAGCCATTTCAAAGGATTTTAAAGCAAGGCTTTCGCTGAGCGGTTCACCCGAGCCGGGAATATGAACGTTAAGTACAAGGCTGTCGGGAGTAAGAGTTTTACCGTCTTTAGAATAATCACAACCGAATTTTACCACTTCATACTGAAAACGTCCTAAGCAAAAACGTTCCATTTTCACAAAACCGACAAACCAGCTAACATAAAGGACACCGAGTATACCTCTGGTCACCTTGCAGTCAAGCATTTGATAGCGGAAATCTTTAACCGTATCATCATAAATATCAAGAGTTATTCCCTTTTCTGTATAACGCTCCTTCAACTTTCTTGTGAAGCATATAAAAATAAGAAGTTCGGCGGTGTACTCATAAACATACGCTTCCTTTGCCGCATTGTCCGCAAGGGCTATTACCTCATTGTAATCACAGTCAATCTTTTCTTCGTAAAGCGCAATCGCTCTATTAAAATGTTCTTTAGAAGCAGGATTGTTCTGTATCTTATCAAAAGTTTCCAGAAGTTTTTTTATTTCCTCCTGCTCATAGCCGTAATTTTTGAAAAAATTTTCAAGATATTTGCGCATAAATTTTACCCCTTCACTATGCCATTATAACTTCTTATACTACCGATTTTTTATTATTTAATGACCTTTCGTTTCAAAAGTCTCAGTTTTTTTCCTAATGCCGATACATAAAAAAGTTTATAAAGCTTATATTTCAAGTCGGATATTTTTAATGTCTTGCCGTCTTTTATAAAAGCTACTGCTTTTCCAAGTATCTGTTCTTTGTTTATAGGCTCATCTTTTCCACAAAGAGAGTCGCCCTCGGTAAATACCGTGCCACCCTTGACTTTAACAATTCTGTGTAAAACAAAGCTTCCGTCAAGGCGTCTGAACAGTACTACGTCTTTCTTTTTGTATGTATCTGCTCTTTTCAGTGTCACGCTGTCTTTAGAGCGAAGTAACGGCTGCATACTGCCTCCGTTGGTAACAAAGGTTACTTCCATACCGCTTATGAGCATTTCTTCCATTGCAGGAAGAAGCTCACTCAGCGAGACAGAAAGCGTCATATTCATTTTCTCATAAGCCATTTTTGCGGCGCTTATATCTTTATTGCACTTCATTTTATAAAGACGGGCAGAGCTTAACACCTTGTCGCTGACAGCCAGACGCTTTTCCACCCTGTCAGCACCTAACATACCCGGTGACTGTAAGAGAAATAAATGCAGAGCCTTGCCGGGGGAAATTTCCTCAATAGAATTTTCTTCTCCCCTCTCTAAAAAGCATATACCTCCCAGCAAAAACCGTCGGTTAACGCTCATATCGTGCTTACCGCTGAAGGGAGTGCCGTAAACAAAAAGATTTCC